>JAJRZA010000038.1 GCA_024275485.1 Candidatus Krumholzibacteriota bacterium
CCCAAGAAAGGGATCTGAAAAGAAGGATGATTAGGAAGGAAAAAAGCCGGGCCCGGAGCCCACTACTCGGCAGGCTACGCCTGCCATCGTGTGGGGAATTCTAATTGTCGCTGAGGGGAATTGTAGTTGACGCCAAGCATTGAAATAAAGAAATCGGCTGGACAGTAATCGGACCAATCATCGAAACTCTCTCTCCCTCCTAAATTTTCTCCATTTCTATACTGGGATAGGGCTGTCCGTATGTTACCATTTCATTGGATGGAATAAATGGTAGCCACAGGAGGGACAGGTTCAAGTTATTGAGGAATTGCCTTGCGATATGGTACTGATAGTGCTAAAATGCCATATAAATGAAGGGTGGTATCCATGAAATATTTATCCCGATTGGCAGAATCCAAAACCCTCCAACATGCTGAACTATTCAAAGTGGTTCTGGTTACAGGTGCTCGCCAAGTAGGAAAAAGTACACTTCTGAAGCATTTGTTCCCAAGTTACAAGGTCATCGTATTTGATCCGATTCAGGACCTCCATGGAGCCAGAAAAGACCCGGATCTGTTTCTGGATAGTTTTCCTGCCCCGCTTATTCTTGACGAAATCCAATATGCTCCGGAACTTCTTCCTGCTCTAAAACGCCGTGTTGATTTAAGCCCCAATTCAGGCCAGTACCTGCTCACGGGTTCCCAAAATCTGGGTTTGTTGAAGACTGTTTCCGAAACCTTAGCAGGTCGAGTGGGGATCATTGATTTGGCGCCGATGACCTATTGGGAACTTGAGGAAATTCCTGGAAATAGGTGCTGGTTGCCTCTCTATCTGAAGGATGCCCGAACACTGCTTGGCTCCGAAAGCAATGACCCAACACAATTGCATAAGCATATCTGGCGAGGGGGAATGCCAGGGCTTATTTCCTTTCCCGATACTTCAATCCCAGACTACTTCCGGTCATATGTTCAAACATATGTTGAGCGAGATGTCCTGACTATTCAGAACATCAGAGATATGCAGCAATTTGACCGCTTCCTGGGTTTAACGTCTGCTCTGTCCAGCCAGGAAATCAATGCCTCCCAACTTGGGCGAGAAGTTGGAGTGAGTCCAAAAATTGCACGAAATTGGTTGGATCTTCTGAAAATTGCAAACCAATGGTGGGAAGTACCACCATACCACGGCAATACGATCAAACGAATTTCAGGAAAATGGAAAGGGTATATTACGGATGCTGGCTTGGGATGTTGGTTGCAACGTTTGTATTCTTCGGAAACCTTGATTGGCAGCCCGCAGTTGGGGGCTTTGTTTGAGACAATGGTTGTCGGTTCAATAAAACAGCAATGCCTGCTGTTGGATATGGAGCCAGGGGTTTGGCATTGGCGAACCAGGGCAGGAGCGGAGGTTGACCTTATCCTGGAATATGGGGGAACATTTTTCCCAATAGAAATTAAGGCCAAGACAAATCCAAATGGTCATGATGCCAGGGGTATAATAGCCCTTAGGAAAACCTATCCCGATTTGAAAATTGGGACGGGGCTTATTGTTTGCGCGTGTAAAGAAGTTCGGTGGATTAGCGAGAATGTTATGGCTGTTCCTTGGAACTTGGTGATGTAAACTGGCACTTTTACGGGGTTCGCGCACTGGCCGCACTCTCCCATTTCCTGCCCAACTGGCGACAACACCTGACCATCGTTCAGCCAGATACCGTCATCCGCTGGCAGCGGACCGGTTGGCGACTCTATTGGCGGTGGAAAAGCAAACCAGGACCAGGACGGCCGAAAGTTCCGCTTGAAGTTCGTTGGCCCTACCAGAAATCCCGTCCGCCTGAGTCCCCATTTAGGTAATGACAGTGTGAGTTTAACACAAATGATCCCCCGCGATCATAAATATCCCAAGCCACAAAAAACCCGCCACCCAAAAGAGCAGCGGGGCCATATCAGCCCATGGGCTGATAGCCGGAGTTCCAGCTAACCTATCAACCGTTGTTCATCCGTCAGACCCGCTCCAAAGTCGGGTATTTCATCCTAATGGATTAAATGGTAGGCACACCGGTTCCTTGCAAGTAAATTTCTGGGCAAGGGCAAAAGTGTCGTTGATATTCACACCTGATGTGGTCATCATGCACACAAAATCAGCAAAAATCCGGAGATTCGGCCCTTAATTGCCGATTTCCCACTGGCACAAACCTTGCGTGATACCATGCGCCGACAAGCCCAATCGGAATCCCCCAATGCTAAGGTTGCAGATCATGAGCACACTTTTCCAGACCCGAATCAGTCCCTGGCCGCTGCTGATATTTCTTACCCTGGCCTTTGGCCTGACAGGCTGCAGCACAGACGACCCCGTAACTCCCGGCATCGATCCGGACCCCCTGAAAGCCGCCGAACTCACCGGAGCCGTTCAGGGACCCGCTGAAATCGGTTCCACCATGACCGATCTCGATATGTTCCTCAGCCCGTTACAGAGCCTCTCCGAAGACGTCGGAATAGGCAATGAAGCACCCATTGGTGGTGGCTGGAATGACGACGGCGTAAGCTACGACTATCCCAACAAGGCCCTGATGACAGCCAAGGCCTACCGGGGCGTAAAACTGACCAACGAAACCGGTATTGCAGCCACCGTGGCCCAGGGCAGCCCTTTGAGGCAGCTCTCCCGCCTGGGACTCGACATGACCATCAGCAAAGCCGCCGGTGATACCATCGCCGTCATCTATTTCGATACCCCGGACAGCACTGGTCTGTACGCCCTGATCGAGACCGACCAGGTGGACATTCTGCGGTTGGTTTCGCAACGGACCTATCACTTCGCCGGTCTCTTGCAGGTTGCCGAAGCCAGCAGTGAAATTGTGCTCGATTCCAACGGCACCCTCGATATCTTTGAAGACGACAGCTATTTCAGCGTCCATCACGAATTCACCCTCGGCAACGGCGAACACACCACCGGCAACATCGAATCCGAAGATGGTGTCTCGGCCATGGGCCCTGGTGTCGTGGTGCGCGCCTACCACCGGGTGGACGACCCCAGTTTCCACATTTTCCAGGAATGGAACGAAGCCGAACTGCTGCTCGATCCCGGTGAATTCGAGATCGACGGCGACGAGATCATCCACGAGTTGACCGCCACCGTGCACTGGCGCAACGACGCCGAACATACCTTGACCGTAGTGCCGGAAGCCGGCTCGGCCATCGGACCCGATACCAACGTCTTGATCACCGGCTCCTTCACCGCCAGCCCGGACAATACCTGGCTCGAATCCACCGTCGATACCCTGCTGGCCCGCCTCGGCGACCTGGAGGACGAGACCGACGACCTGCTGCTGGAGATCACCCGCAACGCGGTGTTCGACGAAATCGCCTCCGACGGCGGCCAGGCCCGCAACTACGTGCGTTTGACTCCGTCCGAGCCGATCAGCCCGGGCCAGGAGCCCTGCGGCGGTACCGCGGAACAGGAAATCTACTATCCGGCTACCTGGTGGCTTTTGCACCTGACGCGAAATATCGATATCAACTGCGACGGCAGCGGTTCGATGAGCGTGACCATGGAATTCCAGGACGGATCCAGCTACACCCGCACCATTACCTGGGACGGCCTGGGCGGCGCCACCCTCGCTGAGACCCGTGCCGACGGCACCGTTGTGGTCGGTTCTTTCGACGAGTCCACCGGCGCCTACTCCCTGGTAACGACCTTCTCCCTTGGACACGATCCCATCTCCCGTGATCGCCACGGCACCGCCGTCGAAGGCTCGGTGGAAGCCTGGGAGACAGTCACCTGGCAGGATGGTCACGACGACCAGACCTACTTCTCGATGACCGAGACCTTATCCGAAACCACGGTCACCGGCTACCGGATTGAAAGCGATGTTCGCGAGGACTTCACCCTCACCGAAAGTGCCAACGGCGACTCCAACGGCAGCTGGTCGAGCAGCGAAGGCGCCGAAGGTCAGTTCGAGATGGAGATGCTCGACGGTGGCGGCCACCGCCTCACCTTCTCGGCCAGCGACTTGAACGCCGAGGGCAGTCCGAGCATGAGCGGCAAGATCGACTTCGCCCCGGACGGCAGTGGCATCGGGACCATCACCTTCACCCAGTACGGAGTTTCGGTCACTTATGATGTAGTGATTGGTCCGGACGGCACTGGAATCTTGACCGACGCCGCGGGGAATGTTTTCCCACTGTAGATCTTCAGGATCGTTTCGAGGTTGAATGACGAAAGAGGCGGCCTTAGGGTCGCCTCTTTTTATGCATGCCAGGAATCCTCGGGGGTGGAAGATCTTGATGAAAACCCACCAAGACCAAGAAAATTGAATCCAAGATGCCGCCCCCATCAGCAGTCGCTTTATCCCCCTCTATTCACACTTACTGGAGGTTCTGCATAGCAACCGTCCATCAAACATGTAACACCCTTCATCATTCCCCAACTGGTACTCAATTTTGCGGATGCTCCCGTCATTGTAACGCACCGAAATGGTTCCCGATTGGGTGTCACCCTGGATAACCCAACTGCCCTGTCCACCACTCTGACTGGCCGAACCCCAGGCCCCTGTCTGATTCCCGCCCGAATCACTCATTGTTCCAGAGTAGCCGGATTCGCTGAAGTCGGTATAAGTGCCATCGGGGCACAAACCGTATTTTATTTCCGTGGAACCCGAATAACCCCACCAGGTACCGGCAATTTGGTTGGCCAGTTTTTCATCATTGGGACCAGCGGGAGCTGCTTTGCCCGAAACGGCTGCAGCAATTTGGGCTTCCAGCTCCTTCATGCCGACATCACCATAGTTCATGGCTCCCGTGGGATCACTCAGGTCGATGTCCCGGCGCACGTTTTTCTCCAACACAACCACATCCTGGACAATGTCTCCAACCTTCAATTGGTAGTGTCCAGGTTGCAAACCCTGGAAATCATACTTGCCCAGAAAATCGGCCTGGTCAGTGGCCAAAGCCTTGCCTGTGCCGCCGTTGAGAAGCAATACTGTTGTACCTGCTGCGGCAGTTTGGGAGTCCTTGCCCACATATCCGTGAATGGTGTAGCCAGTTTCGGAATTCCCCGCTGGAACGGTGGCACAGGAAGCTAGAAGTAAGGAGATAGCAGCGATGGCCCCAATGGCAAAAAACAAACGAGACATGACAGCTTCCTTTCGGTGGCAATAAATTGGATGCAGCCAGTTGGAATGGTCAAGCTCAGTGAGCTCCCTCCCTTCCCCTCCAAACCTGGCGAGAAACGATCATCTTTTAGTAATATCCGATTTGAAACCTAGCTGTCAAGTTATGCCATTGGGTCATGGCTGAATATCCATTTTCGAGAAATTTCGAAGGAAAAACCCCTAAAACTGAGTTGCCATAATTTCCAGTAAAATGAATTTCATAATTTTAGATCAGACCGAACTGGCCAATCCACAATGCTTGGTTGGTATGCACCGCTTGGGGAACTGATGTTGCCTCACTCGGGATCCGTATGCAATAATGGCCCCTACTTGACCATCGATCCTGGAGGAAGTACCGGGACATGAGGCCGGGCCCCAGCGGGAGGGAACCATGAAGAGACGGCAATTCATGACATACGGTATGGCAGCTCTGTCGGCATCGGCCTTGTCGCCGGGAATCCTGCTCGCCGAATCGACGCGCAAGGCCAACCAGGGGCGATTCGCGTCCGTGCTCGAACCCAGGATGGATGGGGACGTGAAGGAGTTCCTTCTCTATGTCGATTTCCACGAACAGGAACTCGCCCCGGGCATGCGCATCCACACTCTGGCCTTCAACGGGCAGGTCCCGGGTCCCGAGCTGCGGGTGAACATCGGCGACAAGGTCAGGGTCAGGTTCGAGAATCGCACCGAACTCAACCATACCATCCACTGGCACGGCATGTACGTACCCTGGAGGATGGACGGCGTGCCCTATGTGACCCAGATGCCCGTCATGCCGGGGCAGACCTTCACCTACGAGTTCGAGGCCAAACCCTACGGAACCCATTTCTACCATTGCCACTGGGGCACGTTGCTTCATATGCAGGCCGGCATGTACGGATCCCTGATCGTGGAGGATCCCGATGATCCGGTCCGCAAACGGTTCCCCTACCAGCGGGAATTCACGCTGGTCTATTCGGCCCACGATGTGAACTTCCTGCGCGCCGAACTCAACACCATGCTCGAACGCATGAAGGAGCGCCGCTATCTTATGGCGAAGGGACGTTTCGACAGCGAGAGGTTTGCCCTCTTCGATACCAAGGAGGATCTCCAGAAAGCCATCGAGGGCGGTTACCAGCCTCCGTACGTCACGAACCGCCGCACCATGGCCGAACTTCCCCGGCCCAACTGGTTCACCGTGAACGGGGCTTCGTACCCGAGCACTCCGAATCTCTACATCAAATCAGGAGAGAATATCCGTGTCCGGCTGGTCAATGCCGGAACCGAAGAACACTACCTGCACCTGCACGGGCACGATTTCCATCTTGTCTGCAACGACGGCATTCCCCTGGAACAGCCCCAATCAATGAACACCGTGCGGCTCAGCCCCGGCAAGACCAACGACATCATCATCGAAGGGACCAATCGTGGTATCTGGACCTTCCATGACCACGACACGCGCCGAGTCACCAACAACGGATTGTATCCCGGCGGAAACCTGTTGGCCCTGGTCTACGAGGATCTTCCACCGGAAGAGAGAATGGTCAAGGGCATGGGACACGACCAAATGAAAAAAATGTCCATGCTGCCTAAAGTGGCGCTGGACGAATGAGGGGGCCGTTGATGAATCGATTGGTAAAGGTTTTTCTGCCGACGTTGCTTGTCGTCGGTGCCCTTCCGGAGTACGCCCGTGCGCAGACGGCTCCGGAAATCCAGATTTCCGCCCGAGGTGTGGTTTCGGCGAACTACGACATCAGACCCGCGGGAGACCAGGAAGCGGTGGCCGACTTTTCCGATTCCAGCCTTCTGTTGGGATTTCGCCAGAAGCTCTATTCCGATTACCGCAGTCGGTTCGTCCTGGGTTTCCAGTTCCCGGATGCCGGGTCGAACCTGGGCCAAGTATATTACAACCATGTCTTCATGCAGGTGGAAAACCGCAAAAACATCCTGGAACTGGGGCGAACCCGTCTCGGCACCACCCTGCTGGAATTTCCCACCTTACGGGATGACGACGCCCTGGGCTTGACCGATGTCCTAAACCCCTTCTCTTCCGGGCAGAATACCGAAGACTCCCAGTTCGGCAACCTTTTGCAATACACACGGATATTCGCCAACCGCTACCAGTTTTCGGTACACGGGGAGAACCTCGCCGAATCGGTCTTCATTGATCCCGGGGTCGGGCTGAATTCCGGGGGCGCGGCCTTCCAATACCTGGTACCCGATTCACAACTCTGGAACCGACCGGTCCTCATACAGGCAGGGGTCTCCTGGTTGGCCCGATACCTCGACCAGGATGATTTCGGCCTGACCGGAAACGTGGTTCTCAACAGTTTCATCGCTTCGACGATTATCAATCTCCGCCCGGACCCAGTCTCGTTCTGGGATTTCCGCGCCCAGGCCATCTTCACCGACGGTCTGGACGGGGACGGCGTTATGGATGGTTATACTGATGTCGCCACTGCCGGATCGTTCGCCGTTTTCGGCACTGTGCGTTACCTGCACCGCAAGCTGGAGCGTCCCGCTACCCAGGTTTCCCTCTCGGCCGGGTACAAGGTCTATCCCGACCAGATTCGGAACACGGACCTGTGGCAGGTCGTTGGCAATGCCCTGACGCGACTCGGAGCAGATTTCGACCTGGTTTTCCAGGTACAGTACCGGCATCAGACCGGAGATTTGGCAACCATCCAGGGCGCCGAAGAGCTCCGGCTCCAGGTCGGCTTCGTCTATTCCCTGGATCAGATGTGGAACCAGTTCTTCGATGACCGGGATTCGCTGCTGAACCTGGAACACAACTACATTCCATAACCGGCGGCGGGGAATTTATTCCCGTGTTGCCCGGGCTGTCACCTATGGTCCTGGCCGTGTTCCCCGTGCTGCGTACAGAGCTGGTGGTTCGAAACCACCTCGATGATTCGACAATTCCCCACCCCCTGGCCCGGGCACTCATGGATCATCCGTTGCAGTTCACCCCGCAACGACTCCAGACGCCGGATCCGGCTTTCCACTTCCGCGAGATGGATTCTCGCCAGGTGGTCCGCGTCCTCACATGATTGACCGGGCATATCTGCCAGATCCAACAGATCCCGAATGCTGTCCAGGGGGAATCCCAGCTCCCGGCCGTGGCGGATGAACTGTAGCCGCTGAAGGTTGTCCTTGCTGTATCGCCTCTGGTTGCCGGCGGTCCTGCGAGCTCTGGGCATCAGACCGATCTGTTCGTAATACCTGATGGTCTGGACCTTGGTGCTGGCCTGGTTGGCCAGCTGTCCGATGGCCATTTCGTGACCGGCATCCGGGGTAGGATTTTTCATTGCCATGCCCTCTTCCCCCAAAAAAACGTGATTGTCCCTTGAACCTACAGCGACTAGAGGTCCTATATTGGATCCCAGGGACATGATAATCAAAGGTCAAAGGTATGGAAAAGAAACTTGAGTTCTTCATCGAAGGCATGGATTGCCCCAGTTGCGCGGGTAAGATCTGCAATGCCGTGGAAGCCCTGCCGGGTGTCACGAACACGAAGGTCAGCTATTCCCGGGGACGGCTGGAACTTGTCTCCCTTGAGCAGGACGCCTCCACGAACGCCGTGATCAAAGCCGTCCGCAAGCTGGGATACAGGATCACCTCCCAGATGGACAACAAGCCCGGAACTGATAAAAAGTCCTGGTACCGAACCGCCAAGGGGAAACAGGTTGTCCTGGCCGGCGGAGGGCTGGCCATCGCCCAGATCCTGTCACTGGTCAATCCCGCAACCGGGCAGGTTCCGTTCATTCTGGCTGCCGTGATTCCCCTGCTACCGTTTGCGCGCAAGGCCTGGGCGGCCGCGCTCGTCCGCCAGCCGTTCACCATCGAGACCCTGGTTACTTTGGCGGTGGTCGGCGCGGTGATGATCGGCGAATCGCTCGAAGCAGGGGTGGTGGTCTTCCTTTTCTCCATCGGTGAACTGCTTGAATCGGTGGCCGCGTCCAAGGCGCGTCGGGGCGTGGAAGCTCTGGCTGCCTTTGTTCCCAAGGTCGCCAGGCTGGTGACCGATGATGCCACGACCGAGGTTCCGGCAGAAAATCTGATACCCGGGCAGGTAGTGGAAATCCGCCCCGGATCTCGCGTTCCCGCCGATGGAACAATTCTGAGCGGTGATTCGAGTATTGATGAGTCGCCGGTCACCGGCGAATCCGTGCCGGTGGACAAGGGCCCCGGGGATCATCTTTACGCCGGCAGCATCAACGCGGACGGTCTGATCCGCCTGGAAGTGACAAAATCAGCCTCGGACAATATGATCGCCCGCATCCTGCAGATGGTCGAGGAAGCCGAAGCCAGCAAGTCTCCCACCGCCAGGTTCATCGACCGGTTCAGCACCTACTATACACCAGTGGTCATCCTTATTTCGGCGGCGGTTGTCGTACTTCCTCCCCTTCTCGGAGGCGCCGGCTGGGAGGAATGGATCTACAAGGGATTGGCCATTCTGCTGATCGGCTGCCCCTGCGCCCTGGTCCTCTCCACCCCCGCTGCCATCACCTCGGGCATCGCCACCGGAGCCCGCCACGGATTGCTCGTCAAGGGCGGAGCCGCCCTGGAAACCGTCGGCCGGATCAAACACATGGCGTTCGATAAAACCGGCACCCTGACCGCCGGAACTCCCCGAGTCACCGACGTGATGAGCAAAAGCACAGGGACCGAACGGGTCCTCACCCTGGCAGCGGCCGTGGAGGCCGGTTCGTCCCACCCCCTTGCCCTGGCCATCTGCCAGGAAGCCGAGGCAAAGGGACTGGATCTGCCCCCGACAACCGATCATCAGGCCCAACGGGGTCGCGGAGCCCTAGCCATGGTGGAGGGGGTCAGAATCACGGTAGCCTCCCCGCGTCACGCTCGGTTCCTGGCTGAACTCCCTGAAGAAATGGCGGAAAAAATCGCAAAACTCGAAACCCAGGGAAAAACCGTGATCGTGGTCCTGGAGAGCGACATCCCCCTGGGCCTAATTGCCATGCGGGATGAACTGCGGAGCGATTCAGTGGCGGCCATGGCCGCGCTCACGCGATTGATGGTTGACCCGATCATGTTGACCGGGGACAACGCCCGGGCCGCGGCTGCTCTCGCGGATGAATTGAAAATCGAATTCAAATCGGAGCTGCTGCCCGAGGACAAACTGGAGTGGATCAAGAATCTGGCCAAGGACAGTCAGGCACCCGTGGGCATGGTCGGTGACGGAATCAACGACGCTCCCGCCCTGGCCCAGGCCGATGTCGGCATCTCCATGGGCGGTGGCACGGACGTGGCCCTGGAAACAGCCGATGTCGCCTTGCTGAACGAGCGTGTGGGCCATGTTCCCGCCCTGGTTCGGCTGTCACGGGCGACCATGGCCAACATCCACCAGAACATCGCCCTGGCTCTCGGGCTCAAGGCCGTGTTCCTGGTGACCACCCTGCTGGGGGTCACATCACTGTGGATGGCCATCATGGCCGATACGGGCGCCACGGTCCTGGTTACCGTCAACGCCTTGCGTTTGTTGTCGTTCAATCCGAAGGCCATTGAAACGTTGCAATCAAAGAGGAAGAGTTTACCATAAGCCAATGCATGTCCGGAACAGCATCACCGCCTTGGTCGTTTGGCATTCCTTTGAATAATTTCGATTTGATGGCTGAGTACGATGTTCTCCAGGGCATGAAAATAAATTCCTTCTACCGAACCAAAACCATTTTTCGCTTCAACACACTTTGACCAGTTTTCAGCACAGCAAAATACTCCCCGGTCGCCAACTTTCGCCCACTGTCATCCCGCCCATCAAAAAGAATTCGATGAGACCCAGCCGGCAAATCTTCATCAAACAGATCCCGCAACAGCATTCCACACAGATCAAACACCTGCAGTTGAACCGGGCCGTCTAAAACCAGGTAAAACTCAATGTTGACCCGTGGATTGAACGGGTTGGGCCAGCTGGACAGTTGCACCGTTTGCGGTGGTGTTTCAGACTGGCCAGTGGCGGAAACATCAGCACCTTCGCCAAACAATGGAACCAGCAGCAAGGGTGAGACGGAGTCATTGCTATCCAATACCAGGTCACCAACCACCGGCCCGGTTTGGTCAGGCAAAAAGGAGACTCGCAAAGTCCTGGTTCCCCCCGGGGGGATGATCAACTCGGATAGATTCACAGTGAAGGGGCTGCCTGTGGTGGCAATGCCGTGGATGCGAAGTTCGCCCGAGCCTTCATTGCCCAGTTCCAGCAACATATGTTCAGTGATCCCAACGCCCACCGAACCAAAGTCCAAACTGATGGGGTCGATGGTCATCAGGGCCGTATGTCTCGCCGGCATCCAGAAGAATCGGGAAGGTCAGGCCGAAGGTGTTGACGAAATTCTCCACGATTTCCTGGGGTTCATCATTGTTCAGGCCCAGCACCGTGACGCCCTGGTTCTGAAATCTTTGCCAAAGGGACCATTCAATGTCCGAAAACTCCGGACCGCAAACCGGTCACAAGTTGGCGAAGAACGCCAGGACCACCACCTCTGCGAGATGACCCGAAAGGCTGTGGGGCACTCCGTTCAAATCCAGGTAGGTGAAATCGGGAGCCTGATCGCCCAATTGGAGACTGTTGGGGTCATTGCCGGCCACCACCGGAAAGATGCGAACCGACTCGTCGGGATCATCCGAATCGATGCGCACGAAGGTGCCGTCGAACCCCGTGACCTCGGGAGCGAAATTCAAGATAACCTGGTGGGTTTGGCCGACTGGTACGGTAAAGCTGGTGGGCGGATCCACGGTGATGGTGGCGCTGAAAGTTTGAATTTCGGTCACTGCCAGTGGTCCGCCGCCGGTGTTGATGCAATCGAAGGCGAGTTGTTCGGTTTCGCCCGGCGGAACGCCCTCAAAAGCCAATTTTTTGAAGGGCAGATGCAGATCGCCATCGAATGTGGGCTCGAATCGATAACCTCTGACGCTGCCCCAGTCGGCTACATAAACAATGCCCGCTCCGATGTCCGCGGTGGTGGCCAGGCCGCTGGTATTGGCGTGACCAACCAAAGCGGGATTGGCCGGGTCCGAAAGGTTGAAAACATCAATGCCTGCACTGCCGCAGCAAACCACCAGCAGATTATCACCCATCACCACATCGCTGGCCGATCCGCTGGTCTCAAGGCTGGCCAGGTGAATGGGGGCTTGGGTATTGCTCACATTGATCACGGCCAATCCACCGGCACCGTCGGCCACATAGGCATAGCTGCCGAACAATTCAACATCCCAGGAATTGGTCAGGGTGGTGACTTCACTGATGCTGACCGGGGTTTGGGGTTGGGTGAAATCAATGATTTCCAAACCGCCACCATGCCGACAGGCAAAACCGATTCCATCGCCCACCACCGAGGGCCAGATTCCCCTGCACCGCTCCCCGGTAAAACCGGTTGAAGGGATGACCCGGAGGTTGGTAGCGTCCCAGCAGAGCAGGATTCTCCGGGTTGACCAATTCAATGACCGCCAGCCCGCCCACACCAAAAACGTAGGCGCGGTCGCCTATCAATTCAATGTCCTGGAGTTCGGCGAAAAAATTGGGCACGTATTCGCCGAGAGCTTCCATCTGGTCATCCTGATCGGCGGGCAAACCGTAGGCTGCCAAGCTGGACACAAGGATGATCAGGAGTGGAAAAAA
>JAJRZA010000039.1 GCA_024275485.1 Candidatus Krumholzibacteriota bacterium
TAAACTCTCAGTAACTGCCACAGTTACTCCCTTTCGGCCGAGCCTCAAGCGGTTCACGAAAGGGAGTTTTTCATTGCATCCCGGAATTGTCAAACTTTACGGGTCCCCCGGCAGAGCCGGGGGGTTTCATGCATGGACTAAATGATTAGTTGAAACGGTGCACAGCCCTTAGGCCATCTCGTCCACTAAGGTTCCCGTTTCTTCATCAGATTGACTAATGACACTAAGATCGGCGGTATACGCTGTAACGGCAGTAATCATACCAGTAGTTTCCTCAGCCCAAGATGCATCCTCTTCCGAAGAGGCAACCCTGGCGTCAATTCCCATTTGAGAGATCCTGTCGGCATGACCTGTCATTTTGTCCTGCATCATGTTCATACCCTGAAGTGCAGAACCCGTAGCTGAAATGCTAAACATAAGAAACCTCCACCCTATTTATCGGCAGATCATGAGACAACTTGAGTGTTTTTAGGGCTTTTTGTCAAAATTACTATACTTTTGGTCCAAAATGCCAAATGAAGTCGATCTTTCAAGTGGGTTCTGTTATAATCATACTGCTCAACTGCTGAATTTTTGCTCCCAATTCCGCTGGAGAACCCAATGCATCGCCTGTTTTATTTGATTTCCACCTTGTTTTTTTTGACAATTCTGGCCTCCACACCTGTCTTGGCCGAATGGGATGTGGACCATTTGGAGGAATTGATACCTCATATGGAAAGCGCCTTGGAACAGGAGCGTTATCTGGCCAACAAGGGACAATTTGAGCCGTTGAATCTGGAAGACATTCCGCCTGTGGGCCCGATCCGCAATTGCGCTGAATGGGAACCCACCAGCGGGGTCATGATTCGCTATCCTTTGGGTCTTCCCTACAATCTTTTGCGGGACATGGACGATCAGGTCATACTTCATGTGGTCGTTTCCAGCGGTTACCTCTCTTCCGCCCAGAACAATTTATCCGCCAATGGTGTGGACATGGATCAGGTTGAGTTTCTGGTTCGCAACAATGATTCGATCTGGACCCGCGATTATGGTCCTTGGTTTGTATTCAGCGGCAACGGCGAGCTGGGAATCATCAACCATACCTACAACCGTCCCTGGCGTCCCAACGACAACCTTATCCCCTATTATTTTGGTCTTCAACAGGGATTGCCTGTCTACAGCCACTCCATGTACCACGCCGGCGGAAATTACATGACCGACGGTTCCCACATCAGTTCCTCGACCATGCTTGTGTACAACGAAGCTGCCAGCGAAAACGGCATGACCCAGGCCGAGGTCGACGCCCTGATGGAAGACTTTTACGGGGTGGAGAACTATGCCGTGCTCGACTACATCGAATCCGGAGGCATTCATCATATTGATACCTGGGCAAAATTTTTGGATGAGGAAACGGTCCTGGTCAAGGATGTCTGGCCCACCCACCACACCTACGCGGCATTGAATCAGCGGGCAACACTGCTGGCTTCTCTCACCGCCAGCACCGGTCGCCCCTACCGGGTTCACCGGGTCTATTGCTATAATTATGGCAGTGGCCAGCCCGCTTCCTACACCAACAGCCTGATTCTCAACAACCACATCTACGTGCCGTTTTTTGGCCAATCATCCTACGACCAGGCAGCCCTTGAAGCATATCGGGCAGCAGCTCAGGGTTATGAAGTTTCCGGTTACTATTATAGCGGTTTTATCAGTGACGACGCCTTGCATTGCCGAGCCAAGGGCATGATGGATGAAGATATGCTTCGGGTTGGCCATATCCCCATTTTCGAAAACAGGGTAGGGCCGGTGACCATCGAGGCGGAAATTGTGGCCCACAGCAATTTGGAGATCACCGAAGCGGATGTTCACTACAGGCATGGTGCTGGAGATTGGATGGTCCTGTCCCTGGCCCAGGTTCAAACTGGAATATACCAGGTTGATATTCCCCAGCCCGGTCAAGCGGGACATTGCCAATACTATATATCCGTGACCGATGCCAGTGGTCGAAATGCAGGCATGCCTCGCAGCCAGCCGCTTGCAAATTACGAATTCTTTCATGAGGCCGAATTATCTACCGCGCCGGGAAACGACAACCCGAATAACCCGCGCCTTGCCGGGAACTTCCCCAATCCTTTCAATCCTTCCACTACCTTCCGGTTTTCACTGGCCCATGAAGGCGAAGCGGAACTTACCGTCATTGATGCTCGAGGCTATATGATCCGGGAACTAGTCAGTGGTGTTTATCCGGCCGGGGACCATGAGATCCAATGGGATGGCCGTGATTCCCATGGCCGGGCTGTTCCTTCAGGCATTTACTTCTACCGATTGAGAGCCGCCGGTTTGCAATACACTCGAGCGGCAACCCTGATCAAGTAATGAAATTGTCATGGTCCAGCCTTCCCGGAGAGGCTGGACCTGTTTTTTAAAAGACAACCTGTCATTTATTTTTCACCCTCATTCGACCTGACAAAGCCAGTTTTCCAAAACAATCAAGCGGTTTAATATTTGTTATTCTTTGAATAGTCGATACTTACAATTTTATTCATTGAAAAAGGAACTCAACCTCAAAACCCTTAACTAGCTGTGAAAAAAACATTTTCCTCAACTTCATCTACCCCTTGACGACAATCTTACAGCCTAGTTAGTTTCACTATCTAAATATTGACAGAAAAGCAGTAGCGAATTTCCGCAGATGTTTTTTGCTAAACAGCTTTTCAAAAAGGCCGGACATTCCGGCCAGGAGGTCCCAACAATGCGCTTGAATTCCCTGAAAATCGTTCTGTTCACCTTGGCTATCATGATGGTAGCTGGAGTGGTCTTGGCAGAAGAAAAAGCCGAAACCGAAAAAGTGCAGTCCGGCAAGGACTTGTACAAAGAACGCTGCAAGCCCTGCCACATGGAAGACAGCGACAACGGCGAGTACACCCCCATGACCCTGATTCAGGAACAATGGGAAGAATTTTTCGATGATTACTGGACAGAAACCCACGGTAAAGTGGTGTGCCCCAAGGACGAAAAGAAAATGGTCACCGATATGTGGGATGCCGACATGCTCAAGGCCGTTCGCAAATTTTGTGTTGACCACGCGGCTGACAGCGAACAGCCCATGACTTGTGGATAGTCGTTCCCGAATGGTTCGGAAACGTCGTTTATTTCAAACCCCAGGAGGGGCGGAAAAATGAAGAAGACACTGATCGCTTTGTTGTCTTTGGTGATTATTATCTCCGTTGCAACCGGCGCCATGGCCAAAACCACGGATGAGAAAGTCAAGGACCTGCGCAAGAAGGTTCAGAAGCTGGAAGTCAACGACAAGAAGGACGCCATCCAATGGGGCGGCGACCTGCGCATTGAAGCACACAATATCACCGGCGAAGTTCCAGACTTCTTTGATGGAATGAAGCTGCAGCAGCTGATGACCAGTTCCATGTTCATGCAGGGACACCCTGAATTTCCCGCCAGTGGCCTGGATCCCATGAACCCGGCGGACATCAATACTTTCGTTTCCCAGTACTATGGCGACTATCTCTATTTCGCCAACACCTTGACTTTTGGCCAACTGAAGGAATCTGTCGGCATGATGCCGCCTGATCAGCTCGCCGGTTTCATTGGTGCCTTGCAGCCGGCCACCTTCGCCAGCGGCTACAAAACCAATAACGACATTCTGTACACCACTCGTCTGCGCCTGAACATGGACGCCAAAGTGGCCGACAATGTCCGTTTCACCGGTCGCCTGAGCATGTACAAGCCCTGGGGAGCCAGCACCGATATTGGTGTATTCAACGGACAGCCCAACACCATCGCCATGGATGTCAGCACTCCCGGAGTGCCCGGTGGCGAAACTCTCAAGGTTGAACGTGCCTACTTCACCTGGAAAAAACTGGGTGGAACCCCCACCTATCTGAGCCTTGGGCGTCGTCCCAGCACGGGTGGTCCTCCCCTGCATTACCGTCACGATGAAATGCGCGCCGGTACTCCCATGGGAACCGTCATCGACTTCCAGTTTGATGGTGCCACCTTTGGTTACAACTTCGGCGAAAAGACCACAGTCCGTCTCTGCTACGGCCTGGGCTACGAGAGCCAGTACGGCAACGGTACCATGGAAGCGGACAAATTGAAGGATGCGTCATTCTTTGGTTTCAACATTGATCTCCTGAATACCGAAGAAATGCAGATCCAGACCACCGTCGCAAGGGCTTTCAATGTCACCGACGGTTTTAATGGTTATGTGATCATGCCCAACGACCCGGTCACCGGCAACCCCATGCCCGGCCCCATCGTCACCCGCTTCAGCCCTTCCACCAACCTGGGTGAAATCGACCTTGCCAGCATTCTTCTGGCTCGTCGTGATGGCCCCATCGACTGGTTTGTAACTGGTAGCTGGTGCAAAACCAATCCTGAAGACGTGACCACTCCATTTGGCGGCCTGATGAGCGATCCCTTTGAAACACCTGAAGAACAAACCGGCTCCATGTACTACCTGGGTGCCCGCTACAACTTCACCAACAACAAAACCAAGATCGGTCTGGAGTGGAACAAGGGTTCCCAGTACTGGTTCAACTTTGCTCCTGCCCAGGACGACATTATCGCTCCCAAGACAAGCACTCGTGGCACCGTCATTGAGGGATATGTTACCCATCGCGTGAGCCGCAACTTTGTCATCAAACTGGGTTACATCAACTACGACTATGACTACTCCGGTTCCGGTTGGCACCTTGGTGCTCCCAAGGACCTGTCGGAAACCCAGATTCTCGGTTTCCCCACCTACACCAAGGCGGGCAAAATTTCCCTGGGCTTCAGCGCCAGGTTCTAGCAAGGAGAATTGAATGAGAAAATCAGCAGCCGTTCTGATGGCGCTGGTGATCGTGGCGGCTTGGTCGGGGGATTCCTCGGCCAAGCGCCGCTTTTATCCCCATCAGGAATACTTCGATTCCTACGAAGGAACCAAGACCTGCCTCTCTTGCCATGAAGCAGAAGCCGCTTCCTTCTTCCACTCCCAGCACTACCAGTGGCAAGGCGACGCTCCTGATATCGTCAACTCCGATGGCGAAAAGCTGGGCAAGATGAATACGATGAATGATTTCTGCACCAATCCCTTGGCCAGCTGGATCGGCAATGCAGTGAACTCCGAGGGCAAGATCATTGCACAGGGTTGTTCCAAGTGCCATGCCGGGTTGGGCAAGAAGCCTTCTTCGGTGATCAGTCAGGAACAGCTGGAAAATATCGATTGCCTGATTTGTCACGCCTCGGGTTATCGTCGCGATGCCTACCAGGATGAAGACGGCAACTGGGAATGGAAGCCCATCCTCTGGAAAAACAAGCGGGGACTGGACTCCATCTCCAAGCGTATCAGCCTGCCCAAGCGCAAGATGTGCCTGCGGTGCCACGCGGGTGCCGGCGGTGGTCCCAACTTCAAGCGCGGTGACCTTGAATACGAATTGGCCGATTGCTCCCCTGACTTCGATGTGCACATGGCCACCGAAGGCAACGACCTGCAATGTGTTGATTGCCACGGCGGCGACGACCATCGGGTTCGTGGTCGCGGTGCCGATTTGTCTGGTACCGACAGTCCTGAAAACCGTCTGTACTGCACCAGTTGCCACGATGAGAAGCCTCATGATGTGCCAGCTCTGGACCACCACACCAAGAAGGTCTATTGCACCGTTTGTCATATCACCGAGTTTGCCAAAACCGATCAGACGGACATGGTGCGGGACTGGTCCACTCCCAAGTATCATGAAAAAGCCAACAAATATTCCGCCACCATCACCTTTGGCAAGAATGTGGTTCCGCAGTACGCATGGTTCAACGGCAAAACCCGGCTGATGAAGATGGGCGAAAAGATCAAACGCAACGAAGACGGCACCGTCACCATCATGGAACCGCAGGGCAAGCGCAAGGACAAGAGCTCCAAGATCCACGCCTTCAAGCTCCATCTAGGTGTATTGCCGGTGTTGAAGGACGAACAATGGCTGATCCCCATCGCGGTCGATGAATTTTTTATCGATGGCGACATCGAAAAAGGTGTCAATGAAGGAGCAGCCGCAGCATATGGTATTCACCAGCCGGATTTCGAGTGGGTCAGCTCCAAACGCTACATGGGGATCTTCCATGAAGTGCGGCCTGCGGACAAAGCCCTGCAATGCCTGGATTGCCACCGCGAAGGTGGCCGCATGAATTGGCAAGCATTGGGTTACAAGAAAGATCCGATTTTGAATGCTTTGGACTGACCAAGCCTATTGAGTTCGGCTTGCTGGGGGGGACCTCCCGACACGCCGACATTCGACCGGGGATGGTCTGCGCCATCCCCGGTTATTTTTTGACCTTTTGCGGACAAGTTCCTGCTTTATTCGGACCCCTTGTACCACCAGCCAATCATTCCCTGGTACAGGGCCCGCTTGATCGGTTCCAGAGTGGAGTACATGACCGGCACCACCACGAGGGTCAGGAAAGTCGCCACCGCCAGGCCCCAGATCACCGCAACTCCCATGGGGCCCCAATACTGGCTCGAGTCACTGCCCGTTACCAGAATACCGGCCCAGTCGCCACGAAATGGCGCCCCAAAATCCATGGATGTGCCTGTGGTCAGGGGAATCAACCCCAGTATGGTGGTTATGGCTGTCAAAATTACGGGGCGAAAACGAGTTTCTCCGGCGTAGATGATGGCCTCGATCTTGTCCATACCCCGCGCGCGAAGCTGGATGATGTAGTCCAGAAGCACAATGGCGTTGTTGACCACAATACCGGCCAGGGAAATTACTCCCACCCCGGTCATGATGATGCCGAAAGGCGTTCCGGTGACCATCAAACCGGTCATCACTCCGATCAGGGAGAGCAGGACGCTGAAAATAATAACCACCGGCACGGTGACGGAGCTGAACTGACTGACCAGCACCACGAAGATGAGCATTATGGCTATGCTGAATGCTTCGCTGAGGAAGGCTGAGGATTCTTCTTCATCTTCACTTTTGCCGGTGTATTCCATGCAGTATCCGGCAGGCAGGGCCAGGTCGGACAAGGTTTCCTGCACCAGTTTCAACATTTCCTTTTCGTTTTTACCGGTCATGACCTCGGCGGTTACGGTGACCACGCGCCGGGCGTCGATGCGGTGAACGGCAGCCAATCCGGTGCCGTATACGGTTCCGGCAAACGCGGAAACCGGAATGGTGCTGCCTTCATAAAAGATGGTGGCATTCTTCACGTCTTCGACCTTGTTGCGGAAGCCTTCGCCATACCGCACGGTGATGTCGTACTCGTCTTCACCGGTGCGAAATTTGGCGGTTTCGGCACCGTGAATGGCGGTGCGTATGGTTCCGGCAATATCGAAGGTGCGCAAACCGAAGCGTCCGGCTTTTTCCACATCGGGAATTATTCTCAACTCGGGAAGGTCGTGGTCATAGTTGTCGTCAATATCTACCAGGCCATCGAGGTTGCGAATTTTTTCCTGAATCAAGCCTGCCAGGTCCCCCAGAATATCAAAGTCGTCACCTGACAACTCGATGTTGATGGGCTTGGCGGTGGGAGGGCCGTCTTCCTGTTTCTCGACGGTGATTTTGGCTCCGGTCAAGGGAGCCAACTTTTCACGGAGTCCGTCCAGGGTCGCACTGGACGAGGTTGAGCGCTCCTGTAAATCCACAAACTCCAGGGTAACAGTTGCCTGATGCGAGGGTGGGAATCCCGACCCGAGTTCATTGGCGAAGGATGCGCCGACTACCGTGTTGTATGCCTTGAGGTCGGGCAATCTGGCCACCTCGGCTTCAACAGTTTGAGCATATTGGTCAGTTGCCTCGATGCGTGTCCCACTGGGGGCAGCTATATTGACGGCAGCAATCTGGGGTTCCGTGTCCGGGAAGAGTTCCACCCCGTGATTGAAATATTTGAAGGCGACTCCGGTCAACATGAAGATAAAGGCCATGCCGGCCAAGACCATGAAACGATGGTTGAGGGACCAGGTCAGGATGGGGCGGTAAATGGTTATCCCGCTGCGAATGAACTTGTCTCCGAGCAACTCCTTTTCCTGGCCCTTCTTGGGTTGGCCCATGAAACGGGCGCACAAAACGGGGTTGAAGATCAGCGCCACCAGCAAGGAGCTCAGCAGGGTGATGATCACGGTGATCGGCAAATATTTCATGAACTCTCCCATGATGCCGGGCCACAGAATCATCGGTCCAAAAGCGCATACCGTGGTTAGGGTTGATGCGATCACCGCGTTGGAGACCTGACGCGTTCCGATAATGGCGGCCTCGTCGGAACCTTTTCCTTTGCCGCGATGACGGAAAATATTTTCAACAATGACGATGGCATTGTCCACCAGCATCCCCAGGGCCAGAATCAAACTGAACAGAACCACCATGTTCAGCGTAATGCCCATGGCCTTGAGCACGATAAAGCTGATGAGCATTGAAAAAGGAATGGCTATGCCC
Source organism: Candidatus Krumholzibacteriota bacterium (assembly GCA_024275485.1). GTDB lineage: Bacteria > Krumholzibacteriota > Krumholzibacteriia > LZORAL124-64-63 > LZORAL124-64-63 > LZORAL124-64-63. The sequence continues at coordinate 8,397 of JAJRZA010000039.1, forward strand.
ACAAAAAAGGCGTTGCGCAAACCAAAGAACATCAGCAGGATCAAGACCACCAGCAGCAGGCCACTGAGAATATTATTTTCCAACTCGGTAACCATGTTTCTGATCTGGATTGATTGGTCAGCCACCACGGCCACCTTCACACCCTCTGGATAATATTGGGCTTCCTGATCCAATACCGCTTGAACATTTTCAGAAATCTTGATTATGTTCTCGCCACTGCGTTTTTTTACCAGCAGGGTGACCGCGTCCACTCCCTGAACCCGGCTGATGGTTTCACGATCCTTGATGCCGAATTTTACGGTCGCCACATCCCTCAAAAACACCGGCGGATCAATGCCCGGATTGACCACGAAATCCAGGATTTCCTCCGGTTTGTCCACCTCACCCGGCACCCTCACCTGGTAATTGTACATGCCCAAGGGCAGCTTGCCGCCGGGAATGGTTATGTTCTGCAGGGCTACGGCGTCCTGCACATCCAGCAGGGCAAGGTTGTAATAGACCAGTTTTTCAGGATCCACATCCACCTGGACTTCATTCTCGATGCCCCCCAGCAAATCAATCGACAGGATGCCCGGAATTTGTTCCAGATCCTCTTGCAGATCCTCTCCCAGCTTTTTGAGCAGGAAAAGATCGATGTCGCCGGAGAGATTCACCTGCATGACCGGGAAAAGATCAGAAGCACTGATTTCCTGAACCACAAGATCGTTGCGGGGATCGGTGGGCAAATCAGGCTTGGCCAACTCCACACGATCTCGAACCGATTGCAGGGCATCACTGATATCCACCGACGAGTCGAATTCGAGACTGATGATGGAAATGCCGTACGACGAGGTGCTCATCATCTCCTTGAGATCCTTCACACCCTTGAGCTGTTGTTCCAGCTTGCGAGTGACCAGATTCTCCATATCCTCGGGGCTGGTACCCGCATACGGCGCAGCCACCGAGACGAAGGGGATTTTAACATCCGGCGAGCTTTCCCTGGGCAGCTCGATGTAACTTTGAACCCCCAAGACAATGATGATCACCATGAAGGCAAAAATCATCGGATAACGTTGGATGGCGCCAGTGGTAATGCTCATTGGGATTCCTCCAGTAGGACCGAAGGATCACTGGGAAGCATGCCGTCCACGCGAGTGGATACTTCAGTGATATTTACGAGACTGCTGTCGCGCAGGGCACGATGCCCCCGCACAACCAACTTGTCCCCGGGATTCAACCCCTTGTCCACGGTGACCAGGGCGCCCTGGTCGGTGCCAAGGGCGATGAACCTTCGATAGGCATGGTCTTTTTGCCCGTCACTGCGGACAACGAAAACCGAAGTGCCGCTGCGGGAATGCAACACCGCGTCACGGGGAATGGTCAACACTCCATCCAGCACGTTTTTCTGAATTCGAGCGCGGGCAATCACACCACTGCGCAAGTGGCCCTGAGGGTTGGGGATTTCCAATTCCATCTTGAATTTCCCGGTCATCCGATCCGCTTCGAGGGCCACCCAGGTCACTTCGCCAAACACTGTTTCATCCTGCTCGGCCAACTCGACCATGGCCTGGCTGCCAACCAACACCCAGGGAACTTCTTCGTCGGTAAGGTAGGCCTCCAGCTTCAATCGGGATGGATCAATGATGCGAACCACCGGTTGTCCCGGCTGCACCAGTTGCCCCAATTCCACATAACGCTCGACAATGATGCCGTCAAAGGGAGCCTTGATGGCCGCCCGCTGGTAACGGTCGTGACTGACCGAAGCCATGGCTTTGGCCTGTTCGTATAGACTTTCGGCGTTCAACAGCTCCATGCGGCTGATCTTGCCGGCCTGGTTCAACTTGCGAACCTTGTCCACGTTGTAACTCTGGGTTTCCAGGTTCGAGGCGGCTGATTGCATTTCAGCCTTAAGAATCCTTCGATCCTGTTCAAGGATGATGTCGCCTCGGGACACCAGCTCTCCTTTGGCCACGGCCAACTTCACCACCGGTCCTGATTCCTGGGCGCTGAGATTGGCGCCCCGCACCGGAGCAACCGGGCCGGAAACTTCGAAATATTCGATCATTTTTCCTGGCTTAACCTCCACGATACGAACGTTGCGGGGAATTTCAGGCGCGGGTCCTGATTTCTCTTCTTCTTTGCAACCGCCGACCATAAAAAGCAATCCTAGCATCGGAACCGACCAAAACACGGCCTTCATTTCGACAGTGTTGATTTTTTGCCAGAAATTCATCGAACAACCTCCGTAACCAGTCCAGGTATGCTGTTGAGAGCGACAAGGGGGGAATAACCGAGGGCCCTTTTGAGGGAGGCGGTCAGGGTCAAAACTTCATAACGTGCGTCAATGACATTGCTGCGGGCTTCGGCGCGGTTGGCCTCCGAGACCAGAACATCCACATAATTGATCTTTCCCATTTCCAGCATGAGCAGGCTTTCGTCCAAAACTTCTTCGCTGCGGATCTGGTTCAATTCCACGGCCTCCAGAACCCCACGAGCCAGGCGCAAATTGGCCAGCAATTCCAGGACTTCCACCTGAACGAGGCGCCGATTCCCGGTTTGCTCCGCTTCGGTGCGACGAATCTGGGCTTCGGTTTCCGCAACCAGGCCTCGGTTCAACATACCATCGAAAACGGGAATGTTCACCGCCACGGAAGCACTCCAGGAATCGTGGCCGTTCACGAAAATATCGTCGAATTTTTTACCGACGTATCCGTAAGCACCGTTGACGGTCAGGTACGGCATATTTTCAGCTTTCTGGGCCTTGCGGTTTCGTCGCAGGATATCCGTCAATACATCCACCGAAGCGAGGTCCGGTCGAAGTTGGGCAAGTTTCAGGGCCACCTTATTATCCACAGTCCCCAGTTCAATCTCCTGCTCATTGGCCACCGACAGGGGCTCTTCGGGTCGCCTGCCCATCAACGCATTCAGGCGGGCTCCCTGATTGCGCAAATCAGCTTGGGCGATGTTCAGTCGAGGCCGGATGTTGGCCAGGGTCACCGCTGCCTGGAGCGTGTCCAGCCGCGTGGCCAGGCCCAGATCAAAACGAAGCCTCATGATGGAAACAAGCTCGTTCTGATTGGAAAGCTGGGCCTCGACGGCCTGGATTTTCTCGGCTGCCTTTATGATGTTGAAGTAAGCGTAAATTGTGGTTTCGGTGGTCTTCTGCTCCACCGTGCGTTCATTCAAATATTGACGATCGATGCCCAGTCGGGCTGCACCCATGGCACCGGAAATTTTCATGGGGTTGATGTTCCAGGCCAGATTCAGGTTGGCGTGTAGAAAATTTTGGGCCGGGATATCGGCTGCATCCGGAATGAGTGACCCAAACCCGGACAGCCACTGGTTGAACCAGTCGGGCGCTTCGGGTGGCGGGCCGAAGGCGTCTCCTCCACCAAATGATGAATCCAGGGCGATGCTTGGATTTCGCGAACGGGACCAATCTCCCACCAAATCCAGAGTGGGCAGGCCCGTGCTGAGGGCCTGTTTCATTTGGCCTTCCAATTCGGCCATGCGCAGGCGTTCGGCTTTGAGTGCGTCATTGGAAAGCAGAGCCTGCTGGACGCAGTCTTCAAGGCCCAAAACGACCTCGGTTCCCAGGCGGGCGTGAATCACCGGCCCAACTTCCTCGGTACGTTTGAATTCCGGAACTCCGGAAGCGCCGCTTTGCGCCAATCCCGGGGAAACTCCCAGGCCCATGGCCAGGACAAGAATTGAAAAGCCCAGCGGAAAAGCATTTTTATTTGACCAGAAGGCATGCATCTCAGTCTTCTTCCTTTTCAGGGTTGGCGGAATGGTCCCAGTGGCAAAGAGAACCCAAAATCTTGAGTTCCTCTTCGTTGCGGGGTTCTCGTTGCATAGCATCGCGCAAGATGGTATCGCCCACTTCGTCCAGCAGGACGATCCACTCCTCCCGGGAATGCTCCGAGTCTTTGCCGCAGCAGATTTCGAAGGCCAGGCCATGGATGAAAATAGCCATTTTTTTCAATACAATGGTACGTTCAGCCGCGTCCAAATCGGCCAATCCAGGCATGGCTGCCAGGAATTCCAGGAGTTCTTCCATGATCTTGAATCCGGGATCAGGCTGTTGGGTCTTGCCCAGGAAAAGGGCTTCATACCAGCGGGGATGCTTCCAGACAAAATCCATAACCCCCAGCCCTATATCCAGGAACTGGTTACCCGATTGACCGTTTCGAGTAGCCCACATAAAGCGCCCCACGGCCTCCTCGACCAAAGCCTTCTCCAACTCGACCATGTTGCTGAAATTGCTGTAAACCGGGGCTGTTGAAGAACCAATTCCTTTGGCCACGCTGCGGGCCGTCAGCTGATCCCACCCGTGCTTGTCCACGAGGTCGAAACCTGCCTGAATGATATCTTCGCGGGAAAAGACTGATTTTCGAACCATTGCAGGACCACCAAATGCAGGAGTTTATCATGAAATTCAAATGGCATAACGTATGTTATATAACAAATGTTTCATAATAAACCAAAATATTTAAAAGTTATATATAAATGCTATAAAACCAACAGAACACCACAGATAGCCAGAAGGGCGGCCAGGCCTTTTCGTTTTCCAAAAGGTTCTTTCAAAATGAAACTGGCCAGCAAAAGCACGTAAATAGTACTGGTTTGGTTGAGCAGGGCCGCTTTTCCTGCAGGAATCATCTTCATCCCGGCGAGCCACAGTATCAAGGCGAAATAAGACCCCAGAATGGTCCCGGGCAGGCTGTATCGCCAATCAGGACTTGGGATGAATACCCGCCAAATTTCGGCCCTGTCCCGCCTGATGAGTGTTATGGGAATCAAAACCGCCAAAGAACCAAACTGCCTAACGGAAGTGGCCCACAGGACATTGGCACCTTCAAGAACCTGCTTGGCCAAAACGATGCCAAATCCGAGGCAGGCCATGGCCAAAACGCCAAGCCCAATGCCCATGACCAAATCCCGCTTTGTGGCTCCAGGAACAGGCTTTACCCTGGTGGCGACAACCAGTCCGCCGACCATCAGGATCATGCCTGCAAATTGCAGCAAAGTGAAACGTTCACCCAGCATGAGATAGGCGAACAAAAGAACCGAAGGAGAGTACAGGGAATTGACGATGGCGTTGATGCCAGCGCCCACCCGGTTCAAGCTCATGTGAAAGAGGGTATCGGCCACCGCGATGGCGATGATGCCGCTGGCCATCAACGTGAGGTAATCAGAGAGAGGCGCCTGGCCCCAAAAAGGGATGCGCAGCACCAACAAACTCAAAAAAAAGAGGATACTGGTGATGCCAACCCGAAACAAATTCAGCGCCAAAGGTGCAATGGTGGTCCCGGATTTTCGGAACAAAATAACAGCAAAGGCCCAGACCAGGGCACAGGCCAGGGCATGAAATTCTCCCAAATCAGGACTCCCCCGTTCCCATGAGATCACTGGCGGAAAATGGTCCTTTGTTGGGAAAGGTCAAGAAAACCCGACAGCCTTTGCCGGGATGGGAATCAACCAGCATTCGACCTTCCACCGAACGCATCCGCTCGCGAATGCTGAAAAGCCCAAACCCTCTGCTGCTGGAAGGTGGATCTGTTCGATGAAGGGTGCCCCTGGTGTCAAATCCAAGTCCGACATCTTCAACCAAAAGGGTAAGGAATCCTTCCACATGATTGATGGTGATGAAGCAATGGTCGGTGCCACTGTGTTTCTGGATATTGGCTAAAAGCTCCCGAACCGACTGGAAAGCCATGGTACGAATATCTTCAGGCAATTCCGGACCTTCCCCCTCAACGGCCACGCGACAGGAAATCCCCGTTCGTTCGCCGTATTGGTGAGCCAGCCAGCCAAGGGCGGCCTCGAGGCCAACTTCATGCAACACCGGCGGGAAGAGTTCAAAACTCAGGTTGCGGGCCTGGGTCATGGTTTCGTCGATGATGTCAAGGGTTTCGCCGACTACCTGCGACAAATCAATTTTTTCCGGGTATTTGAACAAGGTCACTTTGGCACGAATGCCAAACAATTGTTGGGCCAGCCCATCGTGAATGGCCGAAGCAAGTTCCTTTCGTTGACGGTCTTCCACCAGGGATAGCTGGGAGCTGAGGGAGCGCAGCCTGTCCTGGTAATCCAGAAGTTTGCGCTCGGCCATTTTGTTGTGGGTGATATCCTTCACCACGGAAAAAACGACTTCCCGGTCCGGGTACGGGAAGGAGCTCCAGCTCAACCAGAGGTAACTGCCATCGCGACAGCGGAATCGCATGTCCAATTCTTCGATGGGCTGTCCGCGGAAGAGAGAATCAAAGGCATCCTTGGTGACTTCAGCGTCATCCGGATGAACGAAGTAAATCAGGGGCCGTCCCATCAGTTCATCTCGCGACCAACCGAGCACCCGAACCCAGGCCGGGTTGACCTGTTGCAGAGAACCATCGTATCCCCAAACCGCAAGCATATCGATGGAAAGATTGAAAAGACGGTCACGTTCTTCTTCGGCGGTGACCCGGGTGGTGATATCGACAAAACTACCAACCATCCGAAGGGCTTTACCGCTCTCGTCGTGGTTGAGTATGACTCGGCTGTGGACCCAATGAAAATCCCTATCCTTGAAAAGAATCCGGTTTTCAAAGGTCACTTCATCCTCGGCGCGAGATCGTAGTTTGGCCAATGACAGCTCAACATCGGCCAGATCATCGGGATGGATGATGCTCAACAGGAATTTTGGATCTTCGTTGACGTCTTCGGGGGTAAAACCTGTTGCTTTGAGAACAAGGTCAGAAAAAAACAGTCGATTTTCAATCAGATCCCATTCCCAAAGAGGCGCTCCCACATCTTCAATGCCGCGCTTCAGGGGGGGGACAGATCCGAGAAGCTTGGTGGCGATTTTTTCCTTCTCGGGATTATGCCGAGCCAACTCCCGATTTAGTTTTTCCACCGTCTTGGACAGGGCTTCGGCCTTGAGGCGTTGGCGCCGACAATATACCAGGGAGCCGATGCCGGCCAGGACAAAACCAAATAAAAGCAATTGCTGTGTGCCAAGCATTTTTTTTCAGGCCGTTTCCGTTGGGATGACATACCGGGGCGCCCCGGCAGAATGTTCAAGGGAAATTGTAGACCAGGGGCACCTCGCAGTGCAATGCGAATTAGTCGTCCGAGGGTGATTGGGTGGTATCAAGTGACTTTTTGACCATCTTGCCCACCTGCCAGGTGAGGACCAGAAAGAACAATACACCCAAAACCAGCAAGGCCAGTTCAAGCCGATTTTCACCAAAACCGCTTTGGTTCAAATCACCGGTTTTACCAGCCAGGTTCCCCACCCAGACCTGCGCCGTCATGCTGGGCAGGATGGCCATGATTCCCACAAGATAAGCCTTGAAGGAGCTGTTCCCCACGGCAAGGGCATAAGAAGCCAGACCGTAGTTGAATGGTGAAAGACGAGTTAGAATATTCAGACGCACGGCCTGATCGCCAGCAACATTTTCGATGGCGGCCAGTTTGGGGTTGCGTTGGATCAGATTTTCAACAAATCCGCGCATGAGAGTCTTTCCCAGGAAAAACATCAATCCACCGGACAATATTCCGGATGGGAAGAGCAGCAACAAACCCAACCAGGGGCCATACAGGACACCGGCGGTGAAACCCAAAACGGAAACCGGGAAACAGAGGGTGGAAAGAACAACAAAAGTGGCCATGAAGAGCAGGAACCCCAAAGCACCACCGTCGGCGACCATCTGCCTCACCTCAGGCCACCACTGCTGTCCATTGACAGCCAGAAGGACAATGGCCCCCATCAGAAGGGTGATGCCCAAGAGGCGCCATGCGTTGTTGTTTTTGGCCCTTGTCATGAGGTGTTTCAGCCCGCCTGGATCTTTGTTGATAATGTTGTAATGACAAGGTGACACAAAGGTATTGCGGGGCCAAGGAGATTTCGTGTAGAAGAGGATGCCAAATCAGATTAGAGTGCACCAGGAAACGATGACCATCACCATTTCCTGCGAATTGCAAAGGATCAAGGGTCAGTGGATATCACTGGTAACATCACCTGGAGCAGGCAGGAGAAGATTCTCCTGGGTGTAATTCTTGTGCTGTCGGTTTTGATGATGGCCGTGCGTTGGAATGAAACGCCCATTGGGTCCAATACGGACGATGCCTATTACATCGAGATGGCACGCTCCATTGCTGAAGGTTTGGGTCCCGTGATCAACACCGGGCCGGATGTCGTGGCTGAAAATCCCGACATTTTTCCTTCGGGGTTTCCCTGGTTGCTGAGCCCATTGGCCAAGCTGTTTCCGGGTTCATTGACGGCCATGAAAATTCTTCCCGTGTTTGGCACACTGCTTCTGATTCCGTTGTGTTTGATATTACCCGGCCGCCAGGCCGACAACAACACAAGGCTGGCTGTTACCGCTCTGGTTATGCTCAATCCATGGATTATCGCCTGGTCCGGGCGCGTGCTCAGTGACACTGTTTTTGCCGTGTTGTCCATAGCCGCGCTGGTGGTTTTCTCTGGCCTTAAAAAGTGTCTGGGTTTGCAGAAAAGGCGGTTTTTGGCCTTGGTGCTGTTTTGTGCCCTGGCCATCAGCGTGCGCACCGTTGGTTGGTCCATTGTTGTGGCAATAAGCCTCACTTTGTTTTTTAGACGGCAATTTTTGTTTGGTCTGGGGTTTATTTTGGCCGTGGCTGTCATGCTCGTTCCTGGTTGGATTTTTCAAGCCGGGAAGGTCTCCCCCATTACCGAAGCTTATTGGGGTCAAATGTTTGCGTCTAACTCAGGGGCCGTTTGGCAGTTGATGTCCCACAATTTTCTGCACTACCTGGCTGAATTGCCCGTGATTCTGGTTCCGGTTTTTGGTGGCGCTGTTGCCGGAGCCATGACACGTCTCGGGTTGGGCTGGTTGTATTTTCCGGCCGCCTTTGCTTTGGGGTGTGTTCTGCTGGGGTTGATGGTATTTGCTGTTGTGAGGAGTTGGCGCCACGGTTCGCATGGGCCTGGGATTCAAATATTCAGCATCTATCTGGTGATCTATGGTGCTGTTTTGCTCAATTTTGACGGCTATCCTACCGGGGTTCAGACACGGTTGTTGATTCCGGTGTTGCCCATGCTGTGTTGGTTCGTGGTCCTTGGATTGCGGCATTTTGCAGATCGGAAAATGCGTATTTTACCTGGGGTTGTTTTTGGGTTGATGATTTTCGCTTCCCTGGCTCACAACGGATGGCGCCTGGCCCATCCTCTGCGCACAAGCGTGGATGCTGAAGGCCGGGGTTATGTTGATCCAGGGGCAGGTGCGGATTGGATTTTTGAGAATACATCAGCGTCGGCGGTGCTTATGGTTCAGGAACCTTTGCAGCGGCATATTCATTTTGAAAGGGATGTGGTTGGGTTTCCCGACTCAATCAGTGAACAGGAATTGTTGGAGAAACTGGATGAGTTTGATGTGGGGTTGGTTTTTATTGGGCCATCTGTTCATTATCTGCCTCATCGGCTGGATGAAAGCGGTAGCGCCATGTTGGAACTGATGCAATCGATGCCGCAGGTTTTTCAGGCAGTGGAAACCAATTCAGAAGAAAAAATTTATGTCTTTTCGCGGCTTTGACTCTTTCTACCTGACTTGAAAAGGATGAGGACCATGGACTGGAATGAAAAAATCAATGACATGGCAGGTGGCTACAAAAACGCGGCCATCCTTTTGAATTCCCTGCGGGCCGGAATCTTTGATGCCCTTGCCGAAGAATGGAAGACGCCCGCAGAACTGGCTGCCGACTGCAAGCTGGATGCGCGGGCCACGGATATTGTCGTTCATTCATTGGCTGCTGCTGGCATTCTGAAGAAAGACGGCGATCGTTTTTCCACCGAGCCCGGTGCGCGGCCATTTCTATTGGCGGACAGCCCCACGACCATGAAAAGCATCCTCGGCCACAACCTGTCCATGATGCGGGGCTGGGCCCATCTGGACGAGGTCATGCAATCCGGTCAACCGATCCCAAAGCAGGAACAGAGCAAGGAGCAGCTGCGGGATTTCATCTGTGGGATGGAGAATGTTTCGAGAATCAGCAGCCTGGATGTAGCAGCCAAAATCGATCTTGCCTTTGCCAAACGGCTCCTTGATCTCGGGGGCGGGCCTGGCACCTCGTCCATCACTTTTGCCAACGACAATCCTGGGCTTGAGTGCGTTGTTTACGATCTGGAGGGGCCGATTGAAATTGCTGAGGAACAGATCGCCAATGCGAATCTGAGCAACAGGATCAGCACGGTAGTGGGCGACTTTCACACCGATGATATCGGTGAGGGCTTCGATGTGGTCTACATCTCCAACATCATCCACATGATGGATTCCGAGCGGACACTGGCCCTGTTCAACAAGTCTCGCCGGGCCCTGGTGCCAGGCGGACGCCTGCTGTTGAAGGATTTCTATCTGGAGGATTCGCAAACCGAACCAGCCTTCTGCGCCCAGTTCAGCGTGAACATGCTGGTCAACACCCAGGGCGGCAAGACCTACACCCGGAGCGAAGCGCTCGATCTGCTGGGAAAGGCCGGTTTTGGTGATTTCGAGGTGATTGACGTGGCGACCCAGAGTCAGGTGATAGTCTGTTCTTGAAATCTGGAATTTTTATCCCCGTCTCACCAACCGCCAACTGAGGGGTTCAACTGCAAACCCCCCACCTTTGACCTCTTCAAAAGGATTTTCGATAAACTCAATCCATGGCTTTTCCGACCAGACATCAGAGACCAGAGCCAACCTGTAGTCGCTCCCTTTTTCCTCAGCCGCCCGCCACTCGTTGGCGGTCAATTCAATGGAGGGGAAATAGGAACCACCAGTGGCCTTGGCCTTGACTCCAATGATCCTGCCATCGGATTTGTATTCAATGTCCCAGCCAGGTTTTCTACCTTCCTGGGTGGTCCAGCTGAGGGTAGCTTTCTCTTTGTCAGGCAATTCCTGTTTCAGGAAATCCAGCACGATTTCCTGGCCACGTTCACCAAGTTCCCTGCTGAATTTGGAATGGGGAGATCCACCGCCAAATCCAGATCCCAGTTGAGCCGTTGGTGTGGTGGGACGCATCAGGCTATCGTTGGCAGGCTGAGCAACTGCATCTTCAAAGAGGGGTAGAAGTGGCTGCTTCACTTCGGCTGGTGCTGATGGGGCAATGCTCACCCCGGCATGAGAAAGAATATTCTCACAGACTCCTTCTTGAAGGATGCGAACCGCCATGCTCCAATGGTTCTGGGGAATATCCTCAAATGGTTTGTCGCCCAATTTGAAAAGGACCGGTTTTTCAAAGGGAGTGTATTCAGCAATCCGGCAAATCCACCTTTGGGTTAATTTCTTATTGCTGCCTGCCGTATCGGGATCCCGCTCCACATCACCAATGACTCCCCACCCGAAATACTCGGGAGTTTTGCTTGATCCGTCCCTGCGGCGGGATCCCTTGTAGTAGATGAATCTGCGACCTGTGCGAACCTTGTTTCGATGCTGGTTGGCGTAGTGGTATCGCTCACCGGTGGCGTCGTCCCAGAAGTCGTATTTTGAGTCTTCGGTGCGTTCGTTTTGAACCAGGACGAGGGGTGTGTCCAGTTCTGCAGGGACGTTCTTGACGATGGTGAAGCCGAGTTCGCGCATCAATTTGGCGACACGCTTTTCTCCGCCACTGAACTGTTGGTGGGTTAAAGGGCCCAGTTCAGGATGTTCGTAGCCTCTGGCGACCCCAGCAATGGCCTTGGAGTCGTAGACCTTGCCTTTGTGGAGGATGAAGTAGCTTTTTGCCTGGCCGAAACCGTATTTTCGGAGGAATCCGTTACGTCCCAGGTGGTCGAATTCCTGGATGGCTCTATGGACGGAATTTCGGTCATCGATTTGGAGTAAGGATTTCTTTTGTTTGGTTTCCATCTTTAGAACTTCGATCCCGTGCTTGGTGAAAATCTCTTTGAGTTGTTTTTCTTCCAGGCTGTTTAAACCCCCGTCTGGTGTTGGAATTCGTCCATGAATATTTGAATATGCTGCTGCAATGATGGGCATTGGTGGGAAACGGAGGTCGCCGTGCGCACAGATGTGTCGGGAGGTTGGTTGGTCGGAAGGGTATTTCTCAAGGAAGGCCTGCTCTCCCAGTTCATCGTATTGGAGTAGAACATTAAGGAAGGCTTCTGTGGGGAGAGAATATATTTCGGTGATTAGATTTGCCATCTTGTATCCTTGGGGGTCAAGAGGGGTAGTCTGTAGATTTTCAGAGACGTTTGTTGCCGGTATCGGCGGGGAAATTGGGTTTAGGGAGTTTACTCTACCTTGGGGGTTTGGGAAAGGGGGTATCTTTGGGGAGAGGAAAATCTTTTAGAGTTCTGGTATTTTTTGGTATGGGAATTGATTGGTTCGACTTGTACTTGTAGCCTTGGATCCAACCAGAGACTGGCGATATCGAGGTCAAAACCGGTTTGATGTTTCGGATAGACATGAATGAGCCCCACTGGTTTGCACCCCATCTGCCACTGTCTCGACCTCGACGCGGCGGATTTCAAGGTGGACATTCAGCGGAGGAGTCACAGCAATCTGCTGACCGGGGCCGATGGTGAAGTCGGCAAGCGGCGGTCCTGGCTTCGGCGTGTAAATGATTGCCACATGATAAGTCTGAGCTATCATTTCTAGTAGCTGCAAGAACAATACCCAGGACTTTTCAGAAGGAGTGGTAGGCGTGAATATTTTCATGATCCGAGTCATATTGACTGTGGCCTTGACTTCGTTGACCCTGAATGGAATAGCCGCCTCTCCGACTGAACATTTCGACAAGAAAGGCAAACAACCCTCGAGATTTACCATCGAACTGCAGAACGGCCTCCGCAAATCACTCCCGTTTGAAGACAAGAGAGATTTCGAAGAAGCCAAGAAAGGCTTCATCGCGGCCCCGGACTATACGCAGATAATGGCCGAAGCCGGCAATGTCGCCTGGGACATGGGCAGGTACGAATGGCTGTTGGACGGCCGGGATTTCGACGCCATCCACCCCTCCCTGCAACGCCAGGCGATCCTCAACATGGCTTATGGCCTGTACGCAGTGATCCCGGACAAGATCTACCAGGTGCGCGGATATGACTTAGCCAATATCACCTTCATCAAGAGCGAAACCGGCTGGATCGTCTTCGACCCCTTAACCGCCAAGGAAACTGCGGCGGCGGCGTTGAATTTCATCAACGAACAACTAGGTGAGCGACCGGTCGTGGCCGTGGTCTTCTCCCACAGCCATGCCGACCACTTCGGCGGCGTGCGCGGTGTTGTCGACGAGAGCGATGTTCATAGTGGCAAGGTCAAGGTTATCGCACCAGTCGGGTTCATGGATCATGCGATTTCCGAAAATGTCTACGCCGGCAACGCCATGACCCGGCGCCTGTTCTTCCAGTACGGCGTACTGCTGCCGGCCAGCCCTTTCGGTCATGTCGACCAGTCGATCGGCAAGAACACTGCGGCCGGCAACGTGGGCCTAATTGAACCCAACCTAATCATCACCGCGGATATCGAGGAACTGACGGTCGACGGTGTGAAAATGGTCTTCCAGAATACCCCGGGCACCGAAGCCCCCGCCGAAATGAACACCTGGTTTCCTGACCTGAAGGCCTTCTGGGCGGCGGAGAACATCACCGGCACTATCCACAACATCTACACCTTGCGCGGGGCCCTGGTGAGAGACGCCCTTGAGTGGTCCAAGCAGGTCAACCGGTCCCTCTACCTGTTCGGGCAGGAAGCCGAGGTTCTCTTCGCCTCGCACAGTTGGCCGCGCTGGGGCAACGAGCGCGTTCAGGAAGTCATGCGTGGACAACGCGACATGTATGCACACTTGAACAATCAGGTCCTGCATCTGGCTAACCAAGGCGTGACGATCAACCAGATCCACAATATCTACCATGTGCCTCAGAGCCAGGAACAGAACTGGTATGCCCGCGGTTATCACGGTTCTTTTGAACACAACAGTCGCGCGGTCATCAATCGGTACCTGGGCTACTGGGACGGTAACCCTACGACGCTGATTCCCCTGAGCCCGGAAGAGTCAGCACCGCTGTACACCGAGATGATGGGTGGCGCCGACAAGATCATCATCAGAGGCCAGGAACTCTACGCCCAGGGCAAATACCACCTGGCCACAGAGATCCTCAACAAGTTGGTCTACGCCGAGCCGCAGAATCAGCAGGCCAAGGACCTGCTGGCCGACAGTTTCGAACAGATCGGCTACCAACAGGAAAGCCCGAGTGTGCGCAACAGCTTTCTCGCCGCAGCCTATGAATTGCGCAATGGCATCCCCCAGGGAGCTTCGCCCAAGACAGCCGGACCAGATATGCTCAAGGCCATGTCGACGGCGCTCTACCTCGATTTCCTGGCCATCCGCATGGATGCCGACAAGGCTGAAGGTATGAATTTCACGATCAATCTGATCACCCCGGACAACGGCGGAAAATTCGCAGTCGAGATGAGCAACGGCGCCCTGACCAACATCGAGGGCTTCCTGGCTGCGAATCCCGATTTGACCATCATCATTGATCGCACCGACCTGGAAACAGTCCTGATGGGGCAGGTGAGGTTTGATGAACAGATAACCAAGGGCAAGGCGAAGCTCGACGGAGACCGCCAGGTTTACGAGCAGTTGAAGTCAACCTTGGTCGATTTCCAGGTGGGATTCGAGTTGATGCCCGGAACGGGTGCTGTAGCTGACGAAACTCCGGCCAACCCCTTTGCTGCGGAAAACCCGGTCCTGGCCGAGTAGCCGGTATTGGGTCAGACCCAGGCAGTTAGGTTCATGCTTGGCCCAATAACCACAGGGGCATGCCGATTGGGCTCGGCATGAGCTTTTCACCCAGGATCGCCCCTGCTCAGAATCCGATAACACCTACGGGAACACTGCCGTTGAGAACCGTGCTGTCGCCCAAGGCAAACCAGGGCTTCTTCCAGAGACTGAACACAGAAATCCGAGTCCATTGTGTTGGACAAGCACCATGAAGTAAAGCGGACACGGGCTATTCTGAACGGATTATAAACAAGCTTGAGTGTAACCAGGCTCCCATGTTCAACGGGTACGGGCCCATCAAGTGGGATGTGGCCGTTGTAGGAACGGAACAAAAAGAGAGGACTTACTGTATTCGCAAGTCCTTTAATCCCTTTATTTTAATTGGTGGAGCCAAGGGGGATCGAACCCCTGACCTCATGACTGCCAGTCTGGGTCCCACTTTTACCGAGAATTACTAACAACTGATATTTCCCTTGTAATTTAAGCAACTTAGGGCCATTTGAGACTCATTCATTCACCACCAACTACCGAGCAATACCGGGAATTATGCGGACTCATTGCGGACTCAAGGCGGACTCGTAGTACAATCTGGGTTTTTCGAAGGAAAGATGCTGTTCTGATGACTAAGGAAGATAATCCGAACCGGTTCCCTTTTGACAAGAAAACCCTGGAGCGAAAAAAGACTCCCGACTCTTCCAAAAAATTTATCATTTACCATGACACTAATCCAGAGGGCAAAGGTCTTCAGGCCCGGCACTATTCCTCAGGACAAATTTCCTTCTGTATGAGAACCAGGATTGATGGCAGGGAATATTTCTTCAAACTCGGTACTTTCCCGAGTACTTCAGTCTCCAAAGCCCGGCATAAACTTCGGACATACAAAACTAAAATTGAAGATGGCGAGCATCCAGAGCAGGACCGAACTGCGGAAGCACTCAGGGTAACTGTTAATGAACTGTTCAATAAGTACATTTCCCGACATGCAATCCCCAACAAACGCCCGATTTCAATCCGGGAAGACAAAAGACAGTATAAAAACCATGTAAAAACCAAATGGGGAAACCGAAGGCTGGCGTCAATCAGGAATGTGGATTTCTTGGAATTGTACTTCAAAATCGGAGAAACCAAGGGGCCATACGCTGCCAACCGACTTCTCGCACTCCTGTCCACCATGTTCAACAAGGCAATCACCTGGGGGCTCTATCTTGGCCCCAATCCCGCCAAAGTTCCATCAGGGGATAAATACAAAGAAAAGAAGCGAGCCCGATTCCTAAATAGGGATGAGCTGACATCCTTTTTCTCTGCCCTTGAAAATGAGCCAAACACTACTGCCAGAGATTTGTTTTATGTCTTAATTATGACCGGGGCCAGAGTGAACGACGGATTGTCCATGCGCTGGGTGGATATTGACCTCATCAGCCGTCATTGGCGGATTCCTGATCCAAAAGGTGGCGAAACTTACACCGTCCCGTTAGTTGCACCGCTTTGGGGTTTGCTCGTTGGACGGCTCTGCGATTCCATTGGCCAAAGCTACCCTGGACATTGGGCCAGGATTGGGGCCATCCCCGACCCGGCAAAGCAGCTTGAAAAAACCACAACCCTGATTACGGCACTTAATAAAGTCAGAATTGCCGCCAAATCACCTTACGTTTTCCCTGGAGATGGAGCGTCCGGGCATTATGCGGAGCCAAAATCCGCCTGGAAACGTGTCATGTAAGCGGTCAGCCTCGACCGTCTTCCCCCCAGGCCTCTTTGGGTGTAGAACTGTTACGAGCACCAACACCAGTGCTCGTAACTCGAAAACATCACCAAGGAGGCCTCCATGCAAACAAACAAAAAAATCTCCAGCAA
>JAJRZA010000040.1 GCA_024275485.1 Candidatus Krumholzibacteriota bacterium
CGTCAGGCCAGTGTTTTGCCTGCGGCTTCCTTCAGACCCCACCTCACGGTGGCTGCCCTTGCCGTTAAGCTAACAGTTCCCCCTGTCGGGTCTGTAGAGGACTTGCACCTCCGAGTGAGTGCGCCCTGCCGGGCGCACCATAATAAAGTGGCGGCCGCCGGATGGCGACCGCCTCTTCCGTATGCGCGGTTTCGGTCGTTGCCGACTAGAAGTTGCACGGATCCCCTTCAGGGGCCTTTCCAGCCACGTTGGTATTGCGCAAGGTCATGACATACCCCACAACCGTCTGAACACCAGCGGGGCCCAGCTGATTGAGCCACGAAGGCATTCCCTTGGCAGCCACACCGTCGCTGACGATTTTGTGCAGGTCCGTGGGTTGGCAGCCGTGAACCCAGACGCCGTCGGTGAGGTTGGGGCCCACGAAGCCTTGTCCCTTGTCGAGATGGCAGGCCACGCAGAATTTTACGAACAGTTCCCGGCCTTCGGTCACCTTGGCGGGCATTTCCACCAGGGCCATCAGCGACTCGTTGGTCACGGGGTTGTCTTTCATGCGCTCGAACATGGCTTCATCGGCCAGGCGCATCTCGGTTTCGAAATTTTCCCGTGGCAGGTTGCCGATTTCCAGGGTGTGGAAGACCAACCAGTAGAGCAGCGCAAAAACCATGCTGCCCCACATGAGCCACAACCACCAGTTGGGCAGTTTGTTGTCGAATTCCTGGATTCCGTCGTATTCGTGTTCCATGACCGTGTCGGCGCGATATTCCGACCTGTTGTCATGGCTCGTTTCCTGATGGTCACTCATTGGAATTGGCCCTCCCTTCAGCGTGGGCATCGTACTCAATTTCCGGTTCAAGAGGCAATCCTGCGATTTTGTCGACCTTGGCCTTGCTCTTCAGACCCACGAAAACGTAGCCCAGAACAGCGAGGAAAATCGCGATAAAGATCACCAAACCAACCAGGGGCCAGGCCAGAAGATCGCTCTTGTCGTAGAATTCCTGGTACATTCCGGCCTCCTACTTTTTGGCGACTTCCGGGGCGACGGGTTGAGGTCCGCGTCCCAGACGTTGCAGGTAAGCAATCATGGCGGCCATCTCACTGTCGGGGGCCACGTTTTTATCGTTGCCGGCCAGGTAATCGGAAATCATCCGGCCCTGACTGTTGAACCGTTGCACGGCCAGATCGAAATCCTCTTCACTGTAGGGGACGCCCAGCTTGCCCAGGGCCCGCATGCGACCAACGATCATCTCCGGATCAATGGTCTTGGCCTCGAAGTGCGCGTAGCTCGGCATGTTGGATGCCGGGGACGTTGAGCGCGGATCCATCAGATGCAGATAGTGCCACAGGTTGTCGTACTTGCCGCCAACCCGAGCCAGATCCAGACCCGTGCGCTTGCTGCCCCACTGAAAGGGATGATCCAGCAGCGACTCTTCCAGGCGGGAATAATCGCCATAACGCAACACCTCGTGACGGAAGGGCCGGATCATCTGGCTGTGACAGAGATAGCAGCCTTCGGAAACATAAACGTCGCGTCCGGCGAGCTCCAGAGGGCTGTAGGGCTTTTGCAGCCACTTGGCCGTCTCGGCCAGGGAAGGATCTTCGGCGATCATCTCATCGGTTATCTCCAGGGGAACCCGCTCACTCATGATGATGGTGGGAATGATTTCCACCGCACCACCGATCAGCACCGCAACAACGGCCAAAATGGTGAAAACCAAGGCGTTGCGTTCGATCAAACCGTACCAGTCTCCCCATTTCTTCTGGCTTGTGCCGTAGGAAATTATGGCTGCGATGAACAGCACCAGCAGAAGGGCCAGGAGAATAGGACTGACCATGTCGCTGGCCAAACCAAAGAGCAGGGCCACCACCAGAATGCCGCCGATGAACAGCATCGGGACGCTGGTCAGCAAGCCGATGAAGCTTGCCTTGTCACCGGCGGGACGAGTGACGGGCACCTGCACGCTGACCGTCTTGGGACTGCCCTGCCTCGCGGTCATGATCATGTTGTAGATCAACAGGAAGGAGCTGAGCAGGAACAGCGTACCACCGGCCAGACGAGTATGGTACATGGCGCGGCTGTTGGTCAGGCTTTCAATGAAATCAGGGTATTTGAGGAAGCCTTGGGCATCAAGGGCACTCCAGAACAAACCTTGGCTGACACCACTGACCCACATGGAGACCACATACATCAGGATGCCGATGGTGCTGATCCAGAAATGTGCCTCGGCCAGGGTATTGCTGTACAATTTTGTGCCGTACAGACGCGGCCACATCCAGTAGAGGATGCCGAAGGTCATGAAGCCGTTCCAGCCCAGGGCGCCGGCGTGCACATGGCCGATGATCCAATCGGTGTAGTGGCCCAGGGCGCTGACGCTCTTGATGGACAGCAAGGGGCCCTCGAAGGTGCTCATGCCGTAGAAGGTCACCGCCACCACGAAGAATTTGATGACCGGGTCGGTGCGCAGCTTATCCCAGGCACCACGCAGGGTCAGCAGGCCGTTGAGCATGCCCCCCCAGCTCGGGGCCCAAAGCATGATGGAGAAGATCATCCCCAGGGTTTGTGCCCAGTCAGGCAGTGCGGTGTAAAGCAGGTGGTGAGGTCCGGCCCAGATATAAAGGAAAATCAGGGACCAGAAGTGAACCACCGAAAGTCGGTAGGAGTAGACGGGACGATTGGCCGCCTTGACCATGAAATAGTACATCAGGCCCAGGGGCGGAGTGGTCAGGAAGAAGGCCACGGCGTTGTGACCGTACCACCACTGAACAAGTGCGTCCTGAACACCACCGTAAATGGGGTAACTGTGGGTAAAACTCGTCGGCAACTGCAGGTTGTTGACTATGTACAGCACCGCAATGGTCACGATGGTGGAAATATAGAACCAAATGGCCACGTAGAGGTTTTTCTCGTTGCGCTTGGCCAGGGTCCAGAAAAAGTTGACGGCAAAAATCACCCAGACCACAACCACCAAGATATCGATGGGCCAGATCAGCTCGGCGTATTCCTTGCTCTGGGTTAGGCCCAGAGGGTAGGTGACGGCGGCTGCCACGATAACCAATTGCCAGCCCCAAAAGTTGGCCCAGCTGAGGAAATCGTTGGCCATGCGGGTTTTCAACAGCCGCTGTGTGGAATAATAGATCCCCGCGAACATGCCGTTGCCCACAAACGCAAAAATAGCGGCGTTGGTGTGCAGTGGACGCAAGCGACCGAAACTGAACCATTCAACCCCCAGGTTGGCCTGCCAGAACGATAGCTGGGAGGCGATGATCACACCGACCAGAAAAGCCACCACGCCCCAGACCATGGTGATGATGGAAAAGGCACGCACGACGTCGTCATCATAGACAACCATCTTCATTTGGGTGTTCGTTGCTTCCATAGGGAGCACCTTCCTCCTTTACTCGTTTTTCCCAACTACCCGACAGGTGCACGCACCAAAAAAGTTCCTAAAAAAGGAACTACTCGGAGGGTTGCCCCTGAATATTAGAATCGATTTCGTCCGAATTGTCATCAAGCTTTTTTGAATTGTCTTTTTCTTCACCGGTGTCGTCAGCTAAAGGCAAGAGACTCAAGCGGTCACCGTGTTCGAAGTCTCCTTCAAAGAGACTAGTAAAGAAGAAAACCAACCCGGCAACTACCAGCGACAGACTGATGATAACCAGGGCAATAATTACATCCATGGCAACCTCCGGGTGGCCAGGCGCAGGGCCGTCAGGGAGACCACCGCAATGGAACTGATGGGCATCATGATAGCGGCTACCACCGGAGTCACCAAACCCGCCAGGCATAATGCCACAGCCAGGCCGTTGTAGGCGATGGCGATGATGAGGTTATCACGAACCACCTTTCGCAAATGCCGGGCGGCCAGCAGGGAGCGACCGATGGCCGCAATGCCGTCGCCCATAAAGTAGAAATCGGCTTTGCCGGGCAGCACCGGGCGGTCCACCGCGGGAGTGGCGGCGCACAATGCCACTTCAAAGCTGGGGCTGTCATTCAAACCGTCGCCGACCATGAGGGTGTCCTGGTTGTCCAGGGATCTGACAAATTCAGCCTTTTGGTGGGGATTCAGCCTGCCGATCGCTTTGGCAGCCTGGACGCCGAGGGCTTCGGCAGCAAGGTCCACCTTGGCCTGGGCGTCGCCACTCAGGAGGTAGACGTCGAAGCCTGCTGCCTGAAGGCTGGCCAATTCCTCGGCGGCGTCGGCCTTGAGGTCTTCTTGCAGGTTGAAATTGGCAAGAAGGCGATGGTTCACCGTCAGCAGGGTTTGGTTCAGATTGAGTGAATCTTCGCTGCTGCCCAAGGCGAAATCAGCTTTGCCCAGACGCCATACTTGGTCATCAAGGGGCATCTCCAGCCCGGAACCGGGGATTTCCACCAGTTCTTCAGCCAAAAGGCCGAGTTTAATGTCATCGGCGTCCGAAAGCTTGGCCAGGGCGGTGGACAGGCACTGGCTTACCGGGTGGTTGCTGCGCAGGGTCATGTGTCTCAAAACTGCCCGCTGGTGATTGTCGAGTTGGGCCAGGGATTGCAGGGAATCATCATCCAGAATCAATTGTCCCATGGTCAGGGTTCCGGTTTTATCCAGCAATATCTTGCGCACCGAAAGGGCCTTTTCCATGAAGCTGGCCTTGCGCAGGAAAACGCCGCTCCGTCTCAGGGCAAAGTGGACCAACTCCTCGGCCAGGGGTGTGGCCAGGCCCAGGGCGCAGGGACAGGTCACCACCAAGATGCTGATGGTCACCTTCAAGGCCAGGGTGATGTCAGTGCTGACCCAGAGAGCAAACCCCCCAAAAGCAGCCACCAAGACCAAAGTGACATACCAACTACTGATGTTGTGCCACCACTGGGGACGATAATCTTCGTCGCTGAGAGTGCTTCCACGCAGCAGATCCTGCAGACGGCTGTCGGCGAAATCTTCATGGGCGGTGACGGTGAATCCATGCTGGGAGGCATTGAAAGCTCCGGCCGGGATGATGTCTCCGGGCTGGAAGGCGATTTGATCCGATTCGCCGGTGATCCAATCCAGGGCTACTTCGGTGGCCCGGCGCATGAGAATTCCTTCCACCGGCAGCAAGTCACCGGGGGCAATCCAGAGCTCATCTCCTTGCAATACATCGGTGGCGGCGATGGCTTCGGGATTGCCATTGACAAGGCGCTTGACCGTGATATTTTCCGCTCCCGAGGAATCCAGCAACGCGTTGCGATTGCGCTCCAGAATGTGTTCCTGGGCCCAGCGGCCCACCAGCATCAGGGCAATAAAAATCGTCAAACTGTCGAAGTAGGCCTCTTCCGGCCCAGCGGTGAAAAATCCCCAAACACTGCCGCAATAGGCCAGGACCATACCCAGGGAGATGGGCACATCAAGATGAGCCACCCGGCGCTTCAGTCCGGCGATGGCCCCCCTGAAAAAGATTCCGCCGCCAGCAATGAGCGAGACCGTCGCCAGAAGCATGCTCAACCAACCGAAAAACTGGTACAGAGAGCCATCCTCGGGCGCGAGTCCAAAATAGAAGCTCAGGCTGAACATCATCACGTTCATGGCCATGCTGATGCTGATGGCCATGCGCATGAGCAGGTCGCGAGAATGCTTGGGCCCACCCTTGCGACTGGGGCCGAGCCGATATCCGAATTTTTCCACTTCGGTGAGGAAATCCTTCAATTCACCCTGGGTCGGATCCCAAACCAGCTCCACCTTGCCAAGGGTCGGGTTGATGCGCAGGGCGAGGCCGGCTTTCCGGCGCTGAAAAAGCTCTTCAATGAGCCAGATGCAGGCGGTACAGTGAACACCCTGGATATCCAGATCCAGGTGCAGGGCTCCATCGGTGGTGAGGGGTGATTCGGCTTTTTCGACCAGCAAACGGTCCAACCAGGCAAAACTGTCGCTGCGCAGATTGGGCGATGGGGCGGTGGAGGCGGGTTTCAGATCGTAATATCGTTCCAGGTTTTCCTGGTGGATCATCAGGTGGACATTCAGGCAGCCACGGCAGCAAAAAGGGCCTTTGTCGCGGTCCCAGAATCTGCCGAGAGGATTGCCGCAATGCACACATTTTTCCCGGTCGGCGGATTTTTGCCAGTCGGGTGGCCATTGGGCGGAGGGTTTTCCTTCCAGCAGGGGGGAACTCATGGGCTTCTTTCAGGAATAAATCGAAAACTCCCCAGTAATTACAGTCAGGATTCTAGACTTTTATCCTCTTTAAGTCAAATTTTTGATGACTCAATTTCGTGCTTCAAAGCAGATGATCCCGTCGGTCGAACAAAGGAAATAACCCTCGATGGTACAGCCTGCTAGGAAGTTCAGCGAACCAGGACCACTTTGCGCGTCATTTGTCGCCCCAGGGAATTCAATCGGATAAAATACACACCTGAGGGCAGGATACGTCCTGCATCATCGCGTCGGTCCCAGACCACGGAATGATGTCCGGGGCCGGTGTCGTCCTGGATCAACTGCCGAACTTTCCTGCCTCGCAGATCGAAAACCTCAAGCCTGACGGGGGCCATTTGCTCTCCGGGGAGGGAAAACCCGATGGTAGTTTGTCCCGCTGCTGGATTGGGAGATGCGGGGTGCAGCCCAAAGCCCATGGGGGACAAATCCTCTTCCACGGAGACCAGGGAGGCATTGGAAGCGCCGGGTGTTGGGTGGTTGAAGGTGATCCACTGCGTTTCACCATCGGGGAAACGACCCAGGGAGATATCGGCGGTCTGGGGGCCAAAAATATACTCATCGATGACCGGGGTTCCAGCCCCGATGGGACCGTAAAGTCCGATGGCTTCTCCAGCGGCGCTGAGCTTGAAATTGGTGTGCAGGCCCAGATCCAGAGGATCGGAGTCGCACCAGACAATCAGGAACTCCTCCGGTGGAATAATCGTACCTGGAGGAAATTCCCATCGGGTGGGGAAATTGGGATCGTCACTCAAGTGGTATCCCGTCAGATTCACGACCTCGGTTCCCGGATTGTATAGTTCAACCCAGTCTTCATATTCGCCCTGTGGGTCGACCACCGTGGATGTATTGAGGGCCATGAATTCGTTGATGAAGAGGATCGGGCCATTACCCAGGAAAACGTTGGTTGAGCCGGGTGATGGCGCAGCGAACTGGAACGGCCACCAGCCATCGGTGGGAACGGCCAGGGAAACGTCGGGCACCTGAACCGAATAGGCGAGGGAGTCTACCGCAGTGTTCAAATCATCGTTGCGGTACAGCATGATTTGGCCACCGGATTCGGTCAGGTTGAAAGGCAGGTGGTGGGCTCCCTGCTGGGGCTCCGCGTCGGCCCAGAAAATGGTGAAGCTGCGCGCAGGCAGGATCTCATTGGGTAAAATCCCGGCCAGAGGTTCACTGGTTCCGTTGCTCAGGCAGAAATCAGCCAGATCCACGGGCTGGTCGCTCCAGTTGAACAGTTCGATATAGCTGTCGTACTGGAGGGCCTCGTCGGGGAGCGTGTTCTCGTTCAGAACCAGGACCTCGTTGATGAACAAGCTGTTCACGTCGGCCAGAAAGGGATCAATGGCCGATTGAAGGAAAGTTTGACGCTGCGTGCCAAAGGAATGGATCTGGTTGAGGCGGTTGAAGAAGAGGTGGTTGTCGTCGAACCTGAATTTCCAGAAGTCACGAGGTATGTCGGATTCAATGGTGGCTGCCAGGGAGTCGGCCAACTGGGAGAACGTGCCTGGGGAAAAGCGGGTGTCCAGCAGATCTCTCAAGCGATCACAATAGAAGCGCCGGTATTTGGGCACCGACAGCAGCCGGTCGAAGAGGCGATTCCAGCCATTGGGCGAGGGTGTCTGGGAGGTGCCCAGATCAATGGAGCTGAGGACGGATGTAATGTCCAGGGCCAGATCCAGATCCCAGGGAATTATCTCCCATTTTCCCGTGGTCAGGTGATGATAAAGTAAATAATTGCGCATGAAATAATCATAGTCGGCAATGAATATCCTGGTGGCGTAGTAGTCGACCTGGCTTTCCAGATCCAGCATGGGGAAGAGCAGATCATCCAGCTCGGAGGCGGGAGTATTGTTGATGGTATCGATGAAGAGGATCAGGTCTTCGTAGCCGAAGGCGGTGTTGGTTTTCTTCTCGTAATAAGTGGGGTAGAAGGCCTCTGGCAATATCCGCAAGTCGTGGTTGCATTTGTAGATATTACCGATGGGAGCGATGCTGCGGGCCTCCAAGAACAATTCGTTGACCTGTTCAACCTCGGTGAAAAGACCCCGGTATTGCTCGTTGACCATCAGGCTGGCCTTGTGGGCTTCGGGAGTCAGGCAGCGGGTGGATTGGAAACAGGCAAAAGAAACCAGGGGAACGATTTGGGAAAGATCCAGAAAGTCGCCGTTGAGATTGATGCGGTCGCGGCCATCGACCAGCCCAGCATGGGGATTGATCTTCCAGGATTTTTTGCTGCTGATGACTCGGCTCAGGGATCCGCGATACCTCACTCCGGCGGGACCAAAATCTGTTCCATCATGATTGAGCTGGGCATAGTAGTAAATATCCAGGTACGGCGACTGACGCAGCAGGGCCAGGTCTTCAGGGGACATGGTTATGGAATATAATGGCAGGGTTGATTCGTCGGTTCCCAGCACTGAAGCTGAGACCATATTCGAGAGAAGACTTTCGTTCCCATACAGTCCAGTGGTTGTGAGCTGGTAATAATATGTTGTGCCCACCACCACATCCTGATCGACCCAGAAA
>JAJRZA010000041.1 GCA_024275485.1 Candidatus Krumholzibacteriota bacterium
GCAGCCACCACAACGTTGAAGGTATCGGCCTTCAGTTTTTTCAACAGAGAGCGCATGCCCGGCGACTCGATATAAAAACAGCCCATGGTATCACCCGTACTCATGAGGCGGCGGGTGGCCGCATCGTCGTCCTGCACCTTGCTCAAATCGACGCTGATACCACAGTTCCTGCTGACATCCCGGGCCGCGTCGGCCACCACGGCAAGGCCGCGCTGGGCCAGCAGATCGATTTTCACCAAACCCAGATCTTCCACCGAATACATATCGATTTGGCTGATGAGCAACCCCTTGCGTGCCCACTGCAGGGGAAAGAGTTCGGTCAGCGGTTTGCCGGCGATGACCACCCCGCCGGCGTGGATCCCCAGGTGACGCGGACGTTTGTTCAGACTGCCGGCCTGCAACAACAGCGAGCGATAAGGCTCCCTGCCCAGGGGCAAACCCGCTGATTCTGGACGGCGGGCCAGGGCCAGTTCGGGATCGTCGAAGACTTTCCAGGGCAAACGCCGGGTGATCTTGCTCAACTGCTTGTCGGCATAACCACGTGCTTTGGCCGCCTCCCGAAAACCCGAGCGGGTGCTGAAACGGTTGATGTTGCAGATCATGGCGGTGCGTTCGCGACCGTAACGGTCGTACACATACTCGAGGACCTGGTCGCGGTCCTTCCAACCGAAATCCAGGTCGATGTCCGGTGGTGAGAGGCGCTCTGGATTCAAAAACCTTTGGAAGTAGAGGTCATGTTTGAGCGGGTCTACATGGGTGATGCCCAGCAAATAGGAAATCAGGGAATTGGCTGCCGACCCGCGTCCCAGGGTGGGCATGCCCCGATCTGAGGCATAGCGCACGATGTCCCAGACAATAAGGAAATAACCGGCGAAACCAAGCTTTTCAACCACGTTGATTTCTTCCTGCAGGCGGGCCATGGCCTGACCGTTTACCTGGCGATAGCGCTTCTGAAGGCCATCAAAGCACAGCTTCCAGAGTTGCGATTCGGTGGTCTCGCCGGGTGGCAGCGGGAACTCCGGATAGCGCCATACTCCCAGCTTGTGTTGGAAACGGCATTGTTCGGCCACCGCTTCGCTCTCCAGGCAGGCGTTGGGGAATTCACTCAACAGTTCGTGCATGGTTTCGGCGGATTTCAGCCAGGAACCGCTTGGGGCGCAGACTTCATCTCCAACGGTTTCAATGGTGCTGAGGGTGCGGATGGCTGAGACGAGTTTTTGCCGGTCGAGGTCGGCTCCGGCTGCAGCGTAAACATCACCACCGGCGATGACCGGTACGTGCTGTTGATCGGCCCACTGGGCCAACTCCCGCAGTCGCCGCATCAACGGTCCCATCTGGCCACCGACGGTGCTCAAAAGCACCCGCAAACTTCCCCGGGTGAAGGCAGGCAGATCACTTTGGCCCTCCTTTAGAGCCGCTGTGAGCAGCGCCGCCAGCACCTGAGGCGAATCCGTCAGGCAGAAAACGCCGTTGCCTTCGGCAGTCAGAAAACCGGGCAACTCATTCAGCAGACGGAAATCAGGGCGCACCATGCGAAGGGTGGTCAATCGGCAAATGGCACCATAGCCAGCCTGGTCCCTGGCCAGCAATACGACACGGGGGCGAGATGGGACCAGGGAACGGGGCACCAGGCGTACGGGGTTGATTTCCAGGGGTCGATCGTCCGTCAGATCCACACCATGGATGGACCTGATACCCACTTTGGCGCATTCCTTCTGGAATTCGATGGTGCCATGCAGGTTGTTCAAATCGGTTTGGGCCAGGGCCGGAAAGTCGAGTTTGGCGGCCTGGGCAGCCAATTCAGCCGGAGATGAGGCACCGCAGAGCAGGGAATAGTGACTGTGGACTTGCAGGTGGATCAACTGGGCCTCCAAAAATGCACCGGAAAAGACTCCGAAAGTCCGGAGAAAATCCGGAGAAAACAGCGGAGAAAACAGCGAACAAGTGACGAACAGCATACACGAAAAAAAAGCGAAAATCAAGGGGGTTATTTCTCCCAGGGTGGATTTTGCCGGAATTCTTGACCAGAAACAATTTCCGGGGCACCGCCTGAGGGTTTACTATGGGCAAAATGAAATTACCAGGACTCACGATCCCTAGGAACCAAATCATGAAACAACTCGTCATCACCATTGTCGGCAAAGACCAGCCCGGCATCGTCGAAGCTCTCTCGGCAGTGGTTGCCGACCACGATGGCAACTGGCAATCTAGCAGCATGAGCAATCTGGCAGGCCAGTTTGCGGGCATCATCGAAGTGGCCGTGGCCGACGATCGGCGCGAAGCTTTGGCCGTTGCCATGGGCGCACTACCCGGTTTGCGAGTCCATTCGGTGGTTGGCGATGTTTCGACCGAAGTTTGTGGGGTGCCCCTGGCCGAACTGGAGATTGTTGGCGTGAATCATCCGGGTATCGTGCGCCGGCTCACAGAGGTGCTCAAGGACAAAGGTGTGAACCTGCTGCAGTTTGCTTCCTGGTGCGAATTGGCGCCCAGTTCCGGCGAAGAGCTCTTTCGGGCCGTGGCCGAATTCGAACTGCCATCCACAGTGGACCTGGAAGGTTTGAAAGCTGATCTCGAAGTCCTGTCTGAAGATTTGGCGGTGGATATCGAGTTGGGGTTGGAAGATGAGGACTAGTCCCAAGCTGAATTTTGCAGAACTATCCGGTACCCATCGATGTCTTCAAAGGTTTTGCCCTTTTGGTCCCAATAGGGATTGCAGGACGCCACCGGTTCTAAACCGTGTTTGAGCATGTGCTTGCGCATTGGCAAAAGTATGGAACCAACAACTCCACTCCAGACTCCCACGAACCAGGAGCCGATCAGCCAGGCGGGAAAACCATAAAAGAACTCGACTTCTTCGGCGCTGAACTGGCTCAACCCCAACTATGCAAAACCACGTTGACCGAAACCACTTAAGTTGCTGCCATGGTACACCATCAGCGGAAAAAGTCAGGATTTTCTGGACCGTGGTGTATCCGTGATACATGAGGTCCAGAAAATCCTGACTTTTTCCA
>JAJRZA010000001.1 GCA_024275485.1 Candidatus Krumholzibacteriota bacterium
ATTACCAGTTTCCGCCCCTCCCGTGGTCCCCAAAGGAGCCTCCCATGGCCGACAGCCAGCCCAACAACACCCCTGGCCAATACGACCTCATCATCATAGGCGCCGGCCCCGGTGGTTACGTCGCCGCCCGGCGAGGTGCCCAGCTCGGCCTCAATACCGTCCTCATCGAAAAGGACGACCGTCTCGGTGGCACCTGCTTGCTGCGTGGCTGTATCCCCACCAAAGCCTTGATCCACGCTGCCGAAGTCTGGCAGATGTGCAGCAAAGGCGCGCGCACTTTCGGGGTGACCGTTGAAGGTGCCGGTTTCGACTGGGCCAAGGTTCAAAAAAGGAAGGATCTGGCCACCACCAAAGGCGCCAAAGGCATCGAACTGCTCATGAAGAACGTGGGGGTTACCGTGCTCAAGGGCACGGGCCGACTGGCTGGCCCCGGAAAGGTAGTGGTGACCTCGGGCGATGATTCACTGGAACTGCAGGCAAAGTCGATCATCCTTGCCACCGGCAGTACCATTGTCGACTTGAAAGGCATGCAGACCGATGGCACCCACATCCTCAACAGCGAGCACATCCTCCAGCTGGATCAGGTGCCGGAATCCATGGTAGTGCTGGGTGCCGGTGCGGTGGGCCTGGAACTGGCTTCGGTGATGCAGAGTTTCGGTTGCAAAACCACCCTGGTGGAGTTGATGGACCAGATTCTGCCGCTGGAAGATCCCGAGTGCGCCGCCGTGGTGGAAAAAGCCCTCAAACGCCAGAGAATGAAGGTGCTCACCGGTACCAAGGCCATGAGTGTGGAAAAAACGGAAGACGGTGTGATCTGCACTCTGCAAAATGTTTCCGACGGTAAAACCGAGACCATAGCTGCCGAGTGTCTCCTGGTGGCCGTGGGGCGCAAACCCGTCACCGCCGATCTGGGTCTTGAAACTACCGCCGCGGTTGTCGATCGCCTGGGTTTCGTGCAAACCGACGCCATGATGGAAACAGCCACCCCCGGCCTATATGCCGTCGGCGACATAGTAGCTACACCCCAGTTGGCCCACGTGGCCAGCCATGAGGCCCTGGTGGCGGTGGGGCACGCGGCGGGAAAACCTGAACATCCCATTCACTATCACCGCATTCCCGCTTGCACCTACAGCAATCCGGAAGTTGCATCGGTGGGGTTGAAAGAAAGTGAAGCATTGGCTGCAGGGTACGAGGTGAAGTGCGGACAATTTCCGTTCTCGGCTTTGGCCAAGGCCTCCATTCTGAACGAGCCCCATGGGTTCATCAAGGTTGTCAGCGATGCCGAAACCGGGAAGGTTCTGGGTGTGCACATGGTGGGCCCCCGAGTAACTGAATTGCTGGCCGAAGCTGTCACCGCTCTTGGATTTGATGCCGACCTGGACTCTTGGTCCCAAGTGATTCACCCGCACCCGAGTTTAAGTGAGGCCATGGCCGAAGCCATTGCTGCCGCAGCAGGTCGACCCATCCATGGCGAATGACCGCCAAATACTTCTCAATCAATTGCAGACCCTGTTGGGGCCCGGCGGACTGTTGCACGATGCCGCCGCCCGACGGGTTTATTCGCTGGATTCGTCTCATCTCTCTTTGGGCCGTCCCTGGGCCGTTGCTTTGCCGGAAACTCCAGATCAGTTGGCCCAGGTTGTGGGCCTTTGCGCCAAGGCCCGGGTGCCCGTGGTTTGCCGGGGCAGCGGAACTGGTTTGAGCGGAGGTGCCGTACCCTGCGATGGCGCCCTGGTCCTGGGAGCCGCCCGCATGAATGGCGCTTCTCGGGTGTTGGAATCCGACCGAAGCATCCGGGTTGAGGTTGGTGTTCTCAATGATCAAGTGACCACTCTGGCCACTGCCTGCGGCTTGCATTTTGCCCCCGACCCATCCAGCCAGGCTGTGGCCACCATCGGGGGCAACATTGCCGAAAACGCCGGCGGTCCCCACTGCCTGCGATACGGGGTTACGCTGCATCATTTGAGGCGTCTGCAATGGGTGGATGCCCAGGGGAAGAGCTGGAGTACAGGCAGAGGGCTGCCCGCTGAACGTGGTTTGGATCTGACCAGTCTGCTCTGCGGCAGCGAAGGAACCCTGGGCGTGGTAACCGAGGCCGATCTTAACCTTGTGCCCAACCCCGAATTCGTGATCACCATGCTGGCCTCTTTCCTGATTTGAACGAGGCCACCACTTCGGTGATTTCGCTTCTGAATACCGGCCTGAAGCCCGTGGCTGTGGAAATGGTAGACCAGGCCATGCTGGTAGCCGTGGAGGGGGCCTTTGCTTTCGGTTTTCCCACTGATGTTGAATGCGCCATGATCGTGGAGTTCGCAGGTTCAGTCCATGAAGTGGAAGAAGATATTCAAAGGGCGATGTCCATCTTGACCGATGGTGGTGCCCGGGAAGTTCAACAGGCCGGTACCGAGGCCGACCGCCTGGAATTGTGGAAGTGCCGGAAGAAGGCCTTCGGAGCGGTGGGGCGGCTGGCTCCGCACTACGTGACCATGGATGTAGTGGTGCCGTTGGGACGTCTGCCGGAGTTGGTTCGCCGCATTCAGGAAATCAAAACCAGGCACGGTGTTGACATCGCCACCGCTTTTCACGCGGGCGACGGCAACCTTCATCCCGGCGTGCAGTTCGACCATCGAATTGAGGGCCAAGCCAAAAGGGCCCATCGGGCGGCCGATGAGATCATCCGCACCGCCCTGGATATGGACGGCAGTTCCACCGGTGAACACGGGGTGGGCATCGAAAAACGGCACGTCCTGCCCTGGCAACTCAGCAGCGAAGCGGTGCGCCTTAGCCGAGGCATCAAGGATATTTTTGATCCTGCCGGTTTGCTGAATCCCGGCAAGATGTTTGCCAAACTGGACGGTGATTTCGCTCCCTGCAAAGCTCTTCCCACTGAGCCGCACTTCCGCTGGGACAGCATGTCGGTGACCGCCCCGGCGCACACCTTGCTGCGGGACATTCAGGTTCAGGCCCTGGAACATGGTCTCTGCCTGCCGGTGGGCATCCACCGCACCAACGATGATGGCGTCCTCGGTCTGGGCGCCGCCAACACCATTGGTGATCTGGTTGCGCAGCTGGTTCCCGGACCCGCAGTTTTGGCCATGGGCACGGCCAGGGATTTTCTTCTGGAACTGTGGGCCCGCACCGGCGACGGCCATCTGCTACACACCGGCGCTCCGGTGTTCAAGAATGTGGCCGGCTATGGTTTGGCCCAGTGCCTCTGCGGATCAGGTCGTCATTTTGTTGAACCCCTGGCGGCCACCTTCCAGTTGAAGCCCGTTGGTGAATCGGTGTTGGCCTTGACCCTGACTTTTGACCCGGAAAATGCCCAGGCGCAGGTCAATCTGGAGTCCTTGCTGGCCATGCTGCCGGTGGATGACGTCAGCTCCCCGGTGGTGATTCTGGATCGGGACTCCGGACATTTGCTGATTCTGGTGGGTGGGCGAAACCGAAGCTGGGGTTTGGAAAATCTGACCAATTTGATACACGAAACTTTGCCGGAATTCGAACTGCTGAATTCGACGATCATGAGCTATAGGAATCTGGGCGCTTTTCTGAGCTCGGCCCATCTTCCGGGTTGGAGCAAAACATCCCTTGATTGGACGCTGTGGTCTCGACCTCCCGGAAAGTTTGACCATCAAGTTCCTGCCTTCGGAAATCGTTGGATTTGGCAGGGCATTCCCGGATTGTGGTGGTCACCGGAAACCGCCCCTGGCTCTGACCGCGACTGCGGTCACTGGTGCCCGGATTATTTTTTCAGAAACGGGCGGGCAACTCCTGTGCCTTCGCCTACTCCCCAAGTGCCTGGCCAACTTTTGAGTGCGTTGAAAAATCTTTTTGATCCAGGAGGACTTTTGGAAGCCCTGCCGGGCCCATTTCGGGACCAATTGCCGGATAA
Organism: Candidatus Krumholzibacteriota bacterium; assembly: GCA_024275485.1. Lineage (GTDB taxonomy): Bacteria > Krumholzibacteriota > Krumholzibacteriia > LZORAL124-64-63 > LZORAL124-64-63 > LZORAL124-64-63. Next base: position 3,893 of record JAJRZA010000001.1, read on the forward strand.
TTCTGCTGCGCCTGATTCCGGAAGCGAAGGGCCATGACCAGGGATTTCCAGGCCAACCCCAACCTGGACAATCTGCTGCTTCGCTGTGTGGGGTGTGGGCTTTGTCTGCCCCATTGCGCCACCTGGGCGGCCACCGGCAACGAAGTCCACTCGCCCCTGGGCAGATTGGTGCTTCTGGACGACTTGTTGAAGGAACCTTCTGCGGCCAACAGGGATGCTTATGCCGATGCCTTCAATCTTTGCATCGGCTGCCGAGCCTGTGAAGCGGCTTGCCCCAGCGGAGTCCCATTTAGTCTATTGGAACACGGGCAACGTTTGACTTCAGCCGGAATACCTCGGCCTTCAGGGTTGATGGCCTCGTTGATCCGACGATTGGACTCACCGGCCCTGTTGAACCTGTTGAGGATCGCCGGGCAATTGGGGCGAGGGATCATGCGGCAAGTATGGGGACCGGGTTGGCGCCGTCGATTGGACACCGCCGCCCTGGGGACGGACAAATTGGTTCGCCTATTGGGCAGCCTGCCGACAACTCCCATGCGGGATGAAGAACTCGTTCGCCAACTGGATCTTTTGTCGGGTTTGAATTCCACCGATTCCTTCGGGGTGATGGCCCTGCCGCAGAACCATCGGGAGGTCTTCTTTTTTTCCGGGTGCGCCAATGACGGATTGTTGCCCGGAACCAGCCGTCGTTTTATTGAATTGTTGAAAACGGTGGGCTGCCGGGTGCATTTTGCCGACAACCAACAATGTTGTGGCGCCCTGGCTGTCCACACGGGACAACCGGGTAAGGCGGACCTGCTGAAACGGAACAACCTGCAGGCAATCCTGCCGATGACCCAGTCGAAAGAGGATGACCCTGAAATTCCCATCGTTGTGGAAGCTGCCGGCTGCGGCCTGCATTTGAAAGACTATGGTCCGGAGTTTGGGAATCGGGTCCTGGATGCGGTGGTCTTGCTGGATGATCTTCCCTTGCCGCCCATGCGGCAAATTCCCCTGAAAGTGGTTTATCACGATCCTTGCCATGCCTGGCACGGTCAGGGGATTTACGCCGAACCCCGCCGACTTCTGCAAAAAATCCCCGGACTGGATCTGGTTGAACCCCTGGAAGCGGAAATGTGCTGTGGCAGCGGGGGGGCGTGGGGGATGCACCATCGGCAGATGTCTGAAGAGCTGGGCCGTCGTAAAGCTCTGAATCTGGCCTGCACCAGAGCGGATTTGGTGGTTACGGCCAATCCCGGTTGTCTGGGGCAGATTGCAGATGGCCTGGCCATGGAAGCGCCCGATTTGCCCATTTTGCCCCTGACGGATTTGTTATGGTACGCCTGTCAGGGAAACCAATAAAAGAGGGGCTGTCCAAAGACAACCCCAAAAATTAACCTGCAGAATCCTAGAAGAACAAATAAGTCACCCCAAAGGACAAAGCCCAGGCGTGGGTGTTGCTCCAGTCTTCATCCACATTCTTCCAGATCATGGAATTCTCGGTCTTGAAATACCGCCACATCCACTCGAACTCCAGGTTGAAGTTGGGAGTCAGCTCGTATTCGGTTCCCAGGCCTAATCCGAAGGCCCAGTCCTTGCCCTGGATAGGATCTTCGTCGATTTCGATAATCTCGGAGCCACGTTCCTTGGCATTGACTTCCCAGTTCACTTTGCCGCCGACAGCAGTCATGTAGGGGTTGAAGCGGGAGGTTTCGTTGATGGCGTTGCCCAGATAACCAGTTACGCCAAATTCCCAGCCGTCCAGTTTCATGGTGCTTTCGCCGTTCAGTCCCATGCCTTCGAAAGGGGCAAGTTTTTCAGCATCATCGGTGAAGCCGAGACTGCCACGGTATCCACGAGCGAAAACCGAAAAGGCATCCATGATCCAATAGCGGATTGAACCGTCAAAGTTCAATTTGCTGGTGGTGATGGCATTCATGTTGTAGGTCTCGTCCTTGACCATGTGGATGGCTGCCCAGTAGCTGAGGCGTCCGGTGAGCCCAAGGTTATGCTGGTGGCGCACTCGGGCTGGCACGATGATCTGGCCATCGGGGGTGGTGCCCAGGGAGACAGTGGTGGGATCCCTGTGAAATTTGACAAACCGGCTGACACCACGCTGGGAGAATGAACCGGAAACCCGGTCATCGGCGGCGATATACGTTCCGGTGAAGTGACTTGGATAGTCGGAGCCGGTAGGGCGGAAGGTAAAACTGATCAAAGTATCGGTAACTTTGACGTTTTGACCGTGAACCACGTCCACAAACGGATCTTCGAGGGTAGCGGTGTATTCACCGGTTTCGTTCTCCAGCGTCAAGGTGACCAGGGTTTCTTCCCCGTCCGGAGCACGCACGCGCCCCAGCCAGACACCCTCAGGGCCACTTCCAACCAGATATTTTTTTACGACATCTTCACTCTCGGCACTCGTGGCGGAGGCTCCCCCCTCACCTTTCAATTCAGCGTCATCCTGCGCCCAGGAAGCGCCACAAATTACGGTTGCCAGGACGGCAACCGTCAAAATCGACCAAACCTTGGGGTTTGTGCCCAATGTCATCGGCTCTCTCCTCATGAATAACTCCCGAAACGGTCTGGGGTTGCTGAAGCAAATATACAGTTTGAGCAATTGGTTGTCCAATGCCCATTGCTACCATGTTCCCGGAGCTGTGCCGACTTTTTGTTCAAAATCCCACAACCTGCTTGCAATTCTGTACAAAAATTCGGTATACTTAGGAGAAGGCGGTTTCTGGGCATTGCCCATAGGCATGCTCACCACGGTTGAGCCTACATATCTCAATCGTGGTAAATATACAAACCGGGAATCTCCTTCTTCTTTTTCGATGCGGGTTTTTGTCGATGACTTGGCTGGTCGCCGATGGAGAATTCGAAGTTGATCTGAAGGTCCCAAGAGAAATGAGTCGCTCTTCTGGACGCTGGATGATCACTCTTCGCCCGCATCGATAATTTTTTATTTGCCAAGAGTGTGTCGAGTCATCGCCTGCCTGCGACTCCGTAATGTCAGAGGACCTCATGATTGATTCTTCCCGCCCCAGTCTGGAATTTCTTCACGCCCTGCCCAAGACCGATCTGCACGTTCACCTCGACGGTTCATTGCGTCTGGCTACCGTCCTGGAGTTGTCAAAGCGATTTGACACCGGTTATGAGTTCAACACCTTGGAAGACGTGCGCGCCATCTGTGAAGTTCCCGACGACTGCGAAAGCCTGGTGGATTACCTGCGCGTCTTCGACATCACCCTGAAGATGATGCAGGAAGAACCGGAGTTGACCCGCATCGCCTACGAACTGGCCGAAGACGCCCACCGGGAAAACGTGCGCTACATGGAAGTGCGTTACAGTCCGCTGTTGCACACCGACAAGGGGCTGGCTTACGATCCCATCGTGGCCGCCGTGCAAAAGGGGTTGGATCAGGCCCGTCGGCAGTACGGCATCATCACCGGACAGATCATTTGCGGCATTCGCCACATCAGCACCGAATCGAGTTTGGAACTGGCCGACCTGGCGGTGCGTTGGAAGGGCCATGGCGTGGTGGGCTTTGATTTGGCGGGAGCAGAAAAAGATTTCCCAGCCAAGGATCATATCGAAGCTTTCCAACGGGTTTTGAATGAAAACATCAACATCACCATCCACGCCGGAGAAGCCTTTGGTCCCGAATCCATTCATCAAGCCCTGCACTACTGCCGAGCCCATCGCATTGGTCACGGCACACATCTGATCGAGGATACCGATCTGATGAATTGGGTCAACGATCATCGCATCGCCGTGGAGGTCTGCCTGGTCAGCAATCTGCAAACCAAGGCCATCCCTGATTTCCAGAGCCATCCTATTTTGCGGTTCATGGAGGAGGGAATGCGGGTGACCCTGAACACCGACAACCGTCTTGTCTCCGGCACTACCATGACCAAAGAATTAGCCCTGGCGGTGGAGCATTACAATCTGAGTGAAGATGCAGTCCTGACCCTGATCATGAATGGTTTCAAATCGGCCTTTCTGCCGCTGAAGGAGAAATCCCTGCTCATCGATCAGGTGCTGGCGGAGTTTTCATCCCTGGGGGCCAAGTTTTCCGGTGAGATTTACCGGCGGCGGCGGGTTCACCTGTAGGTTGTTAGTTGTGCCCCCGAAATTGTTTCTCCCTTCTATCGTTGGTGTGTTCCCCAACCATCCATTAACCCCCTACCGTGCGTAACTCAACTCATGTTCACAGTTCATCTCCAATGCCCGGGTCTTGACCTTGCCATCGTAGTATTCCGACCAACGTTCCGGTAACTCAATGTGATCACGAAAGATCCGCTCCGAAAAAATATCATCAAACGCCAACCTACGGTCACACATCCCACGCATCATTGCCG
>JAJRZA010000042.1 GCA_024275485.1 Candidatus Krumholzibacteriota bacterium
AACATCAAAATAGGCCAGTTGCTTGATGTCTTCCTCGGACTGCTTACGCTCCGTTATGTCGCTGAATATCGCCGAATAGCTTTGTGGAAGGCCATGTTCATCCAGGATGGTGTTTATTGTCATCCACTGTGGGTAGATTTCCCCGGTTTTTCGCTTGTTCCATATTTCCCCCTGCCAAAATCCGGTGGAATTGAGTGAATCCCACATGTGGCTGAAATATTCGTTTTCATGCCGGCCGGAATTCAGGATACGTGGGTTCCTTCCGATGACTTCTTCGGCCTTGTACCCGGTTACCGTCGTGAAAGCAGGGTTGACAGACTTAATGAGGCCGTCATTGCCCACAACCATTATCCCGTCGGCCGACGTCTCGATAACCTTGTGGGCCATGCTGAGGGTCTTATCCGTGAGCTGAAGTTTTTCATCCCTGAACCTTAGGGTCGCTTCCAGGCGCTGGAGATATTCATACTGGATACTTTTCAGGATATCCGAGAAAGAAAGGAGCCCGATAATTCCTCTGCCCTTGGCGACAATGGCGACGTGACGAATACTCCTAATTTCCAGCAGTTCGCGAGCTTGCAGCAAGGTTGTATCCTGGGGAATCGTAAGCAAAGGCCTGCTCGCCACCTCGGAAACGGGTGATTGTGTTCTCCGGTCGGCGACAAGGTGGACCAAATCCCTTTCTGTAATGATTCCCATGCCCTCATCGGCAATGGGTTCGACGACAGCCGCCTGGATGCCGTTTTTTCGCATCTTTTCAACCACCTCATTCAAAGTTGAAGTGCCGGGTACCTTAAGAAGTGGCCGCTCCAAAACGGATTTCACATCCCGGATGGTCAAAAAGTGTTCCGCCCCCATGCTCAAAATGACATCCGTTTGAGTAACGATCCCAACCGCTTTTCCGTCGTCACCCACAACAAGGTAATGGCGGGTATCGTCCCCCTGAAACTTGATGCCGACTTTGCTGACCGGTGTTTTGCGATTCACCGTCTTGACCGGCGTACTCATGACCTTGGAAATGGGTGCATCCAATGCATCCGGGTCGGAATAGTCTATTTGCAACGCATCACGTTCCGTCCAAATGCCAACCGGCTTTCCGTCATCCACGATCAGAATGGAACTGCAATAAGCCTTCTGAATTTCACGCGCGGCCTTGTACAGGCACGTTTCGGGTGAGCAGTATACAATCTGGGATTGCGTGATTCGCTCGACAGGAACGTCGATGGTCATGTGTCACGCCTTATCATGGACGGATTGGTAATGGACAGACAGGAACGCGGCAGGAATGCCTGAGGATAAAAAGGATTGGATGAACCACCGTCCAGATATCCCCTCTCTAGAAGCAAACTTGAACGAAATCAGGTGGAGCCTTCAACTGCCGACATTCTTAAGTGACTCTAGTCAACTGATCCCTTATTCACAATATTCACCTTATCTCGTAATTTATCCCAATATTCCAACCGCTTAGCTATGTCCCGCTCGAAGCCTCTGTTCCCGGGAGTATAAAATCGTCGGCGATTGATTCCTTCGGGAAAATAGCTCTGACCGGAAAAACCATCTTCGGTGTCATGGTCGTAGATATAACCATCACCGTAACCCATGTTTTTCATCAAACTGGTGGGTGCATTTAGAATATGCTTTGGCGGAGCAAGGGAGCCGGTTTCCCGTGCGGTCGCGGCCGCCATTTTTTCAGCCTTGTAAACCGCGTTCGATTTTGGCGCCGTTGCCAGGAAAATGACGCACTGGACCAATGCCAGTTCACCTTCCGGTGAACCCAACCTTTCATAGGCCTGCCAAGCGGCAAGGGAGTGCTGAAGGGCTTCCGGTTCGGCCAGCCCGATATCCTCAACCGCGAACCGCACCAATCGGCGGGCGATATACTTTGGGTCTTCACCGCCGACAAGCATACGGGATAACCAGTAAAGCGCGGCATCCGTATCTGAACCACGCAAGCTCTTGTGAAGGGCGCTGATGAGGTTGTAATGACCTTCCTGCGATTTGTCGTAAAGAGGTCGTCGCTTTTTAACAACACGGGCAAGCCCCACCGCATCCAGGGTCGGAGATTCCGGCAAATCCGCGAGAGCCTCTGCAAGGTTGAGCAGGTAACGACCATCGCCGTCGGCCATGGCCCGCAGAGATATTCTCGCATCCGCATCAAGCGGCAACTTTCGTCCAATATCTTGTTCCGCACGCTCAAGAAGTTCCTCCAGCGCGTCATCATCCAAGCGGTTGAGGACCAATACTTGACATCGGGACAATAGGGATGCGTTCAATTCAAAGGACGGGTTTTCCGTGGTCGCACCGATCAGAACAACCGTGCCATCTTCCACATAGGGAAGAAACCCGTCTTGCTGCGCACGATTAAACCTGTGAATCTCGTCAATGAACAGAAGGGTTCCCTCGCCCATTTCGCGGCGTTTTCGAGCG
>JAJRZA010000043.1 GCA_024275485.1 Candidatus Krumholzibacteriota bacterium
ACACCATCAGCGGAAAAAGTCAGGATTTTCTGGACCTCATGTATCACGGATACACCACGGTCCAGAAAATCCTGACTTTTTCCACTGCTGGCGCACCCTGACAGCTTTCGCCTCAACGTGGTTTTGCATAGTTGGGGTAAATCGAGGGGCCGTCATGTTTTCCAAGTGCATTGTTCCGATTCTCATGATGGTGGCCGTTGTAACGTGCACTTCAGGGTTTGTCCTGGAATACCCTGCACAAATGCATGACCGGCTCTCACAAGAGTGTCTCTATTTTCGGAATATCTTGACTTATACCTAAAAATATGCCCATAGTGATTTTGTCTCGGGCCGCACCAGATGAGGTCGACAAGACTTGCTCTGGACTCGTCGGCGTCCCGCGTCGAAAGCAACACCATGAACGGCAAATCCCTCCTGGCTGTCATTATCATTCTTGGTGGGGTACTTCTGGTACTCCTGTTTTTGGGGTACGGGTATGACAACACCTGGCAACTGTGGAACATCCCCACCTTGTCTCCCAACTTTGCCGACCTGCGAACCATCACCGGGGGTGCCGAGTCCATGCGTATGGGGTTCGACCCAATGGTGGAGAACCCGGCCGATCCCTGGGGCCGAACCATGGACTATCCCCGAATTTGGGTGACCCTATTTGCCCTGGGTATCGACCAGGGCGACACCCTGGTCATCGGCTTGATCATGATCGCAGCATTTCTGGCCGGGCTTTTCCTGTTTGTAAAAGACATCGATCGTACCACCGCCCTGGTTATGGGCCTGGCCATTTTTTCCCCGGCGGTGCTGTTGGGCATTGAACGGGGCAACAACGATTTGCTGATTTTTTTCCTATTGGCGGCGGCCCTGGTCAGTTTTCGACGCTCGGCTGTTTTGGCCACGGGTCTGATCACCCTGGGGGCCGCTCTGATGTATTTTCCCATTTTCGGCCTGGTCATTTTGCTGGGGGTGCCAAGGAGGAGGCGATTGCTGCTGGCCGGCATCAGCCTGGGTTTGATGCTGGTCTATGTGGCTGCAACCTTCAGGGATTTTCGGCTGGTGGAAGCCGGTGCCCTGAAGGGATCGACCATTTCCTACGGATTCAACGTATTGCACACCTCGGTCCGAGACTACTTCCTTTCCACCGCCACCGGGACCTGGCTGGAAGGAGTGTCTCTCGTGGCCTTGGTGGTAATTTTTGTTCTGGCCCTGCGCACCAGAGGATGGCGCTTCCCCAGTCAAAATGACATTAACCAGGAACACCTGGACGCCTTCCGTATGGGTGCGGCCATCTACATCGGGACTTTCCTGCTGGGGAACAATTGGGACTATCGACTGATGTTTCTGTTGTTCACCATTCCCCAGTTGGTGCAGTGGACCCGAGCACCAGCGAACCATCTTCGTCAGGGAGCCCGCATCACTCTTTTGGTGATCATGGCTTCACTTTGGTTGCAGTTTTTTTTCCGTTTTTCCCATCTGCTGCCCTTTGGAGGAAACATCCTGTTCGTGGTGGATGAATTGGCCAATTGGACAGCCTTGGCCGGATTGCTCTACCTGCTTCCCCGTTCGGCGCCACGCTGGATGCTGAGACAGGCCCCAACCACGGACCCAGATCAGTTGGCGGAGATTTGATGTCGGCTACTTGAGCAAAACGACCTTTCCACGGCGAACCGCTTCCCCGGCCATGATCCGATAGAAATACATACCCGAGGCCATCGTTTGCCCTTGGTTGTCCTTCCTGGGCCAAGCCACTTCGTATTGCCCCGCAGACTGATACTCCCTCACCAGGGTATTCATCAACGCTCCACGCAAATCAAAAAGATCGATATTCACCTGGCTTGGGTTCGATATCTCGTAGCGCAGAACCCCCGTGGTGGTATTGACAAAAACAGAAAGACCATCGCCGGCCGGTTGGCTGCCGTCGACACCGCTCAGCCATGAGATCATGGCTGCATCCACCCGGGCAGGGAAGATGGGATTCACAAAGACCCCAAAGGTGGTTTGGGGTTCGAATCCATCAGCCTCGAAAGCGACATCATACCATCCGTTGGGGAAGAACGCGTGGTACCGTCCAAAACGTTGGTTGCTGGCGCCGACTTCGTCATGCGTGAATGCAACACCGGGGAAAGAGATAGCCGCTTCGATGGGCTCGCCGTTTGAGGCGTTGGTGACATACCCGTACAGCGGAATGGGGTGCTCAAGTAACCATAGTGTGCCCGGCCAGACGAGAGCCGCCTCAGTAAGGGCTTCCTCGTAGGAAGGCTGGAACTGGGTTTGGGTTTCCACAAGAAACGCTAGTGCACCCATGATTCCGAATTGCCATTGGTAATGTTCACCGTCTGCGGAGGGTGGTCGGTGGTCACCATCGTAACCGGCAAAATTTGAAAGGGTGGTCGCTTTTTCTTCAAGATAGCTGTCGAAAGGGTGGTCCCAGCAGGCATAACCGTGGAGAACTTCCCGGCCTGAAGAATGGTAGTCGAGGACTTTGGCAAAGCGGCGATCCAGACTCCAGGCCACCATCGTTTGAGTCTCGGCTTCGGAAGCGGGGCTCTGCCCCTTGAAAATTTCCGAGTCCGGTGAAGTGCTTCCGGAGCAGGGGTTGTACCAGCCCTGGGGATAATTGCGATTCTGGTCGACACCGATTCCACCTGGAAAAACGTGCCGGTTTTTGCGCCACATGTTGTCGGTGTTGAAGACATACTCGTAGCCGTCGGGATTCCAAACTGGGGCAATCCAGATTTCGTTGGAATTGACCATGTTTGTGATGGCGGAATCAAGGCCGTACTGGGTGGTCAACTGTTCAATGGCGTAGAGGGCCAGGACGGGAGTGACGATTTCGCGTGCGTGGTGATTGCTGACCATGAGGAAAGCCGGTTCGTCCTCGTCCAGCAGAACATTGTCTGAAATTTTCAGTGCGAAGAGGTGGCGTCCCTCCTCCGTTGGAGGCGTTCCGTAAGAATCGGTGAGATCCACAAGTTGACATATCTCCGGATAATTTGTGGCGGCGGTGGACAGTTGTTCGAGGATTTCCGCCAGGTCCGGATAGCCGGCGGGTACGCTGAGGTCGGCTTGCCGCTCGGCCTGAATTTCCAGGAAGGGTCGGCCGACCGCCAGTGTCACGGGTGCATAGCCGGCAGCCAGAAGATTCTGGAGACCAGCCAATGATACGATAACCTCAAGATGATTATCAGTTACCGACCCTTCGAGTATGTCGAATCACTGGCGTTCCAGATGCAGGGCCAATTCCTGGGAATTGGAGTCTTCGATTCGAACATGTCGCAGGGGTTCGTCTGCATGGGCGGACGAGGTAACCATGGTCAAGGTGGCCCAAAGGATCAAGCCCAGCAGGGGTTTCATCTAATTACTCCTTATTTTTATGAATCATAACATTTCTGGAGTCTGATAACAATCCGTTTTCAAATAGGAATTCGACTTGATTATTCGGCAGCAAATCTTGAGCTGGTGGTGTAAATTTCAAAACAAGAAAAAATAGGGTTAGCCCGCCATAAAAACCAGGTTGAAACCCATCTCCACCTTGGGTGAGGCCCTGGCTGGGAGGACAGTCGGAGGTTCGGTTGGCTCCCCGAAATGATACAGAATTTTCTCGACGATCATCGGTTCCAGGATAAAAGCAAAAAGCTTCATCGGTTGGCGAACTCTATCCTGCGGTTCTTCATCCGATGGACCCGGCGTATCGAGGGCCATCTTTTCCCGCGTCTTTGTCAAAAACTGTTTCTGTGTTTCCGGAATGGGGGTGGACTCTTCGGGAGTATGCTGCCAATATTTTCGCTGCCAATTTTTGGAAGTTCGGCAAGATGTACGAAAGAGGGGGCAGGGAAAGGGAATCCCCAGAGGCCTTGGCCTCTTGCGCAAGAGTATTGAGAGACTCACCGCTTCATCAGGCCGTGCAGGACAGATCTTCACCTGCAATCAAACTCGATCATGTCTTGTCTTGATCGCCATAGATCTGACAAACGGGAAACGTCGCGGAAAATCCATACCACCGCGAAAACATCTGCAGAGGTCGTTCGCCATTTTCCCATTCTGCAAAGGGGACCCGGTCAATTGGGCCCAGGCCGAGTTTGAGCTCGCGACCGGCCCAGGCGTCGATGATGCCATCACCTATCATGGACATGGGATAGAAGCGCGCTTTTTTGTTCACCACAACGCCTAGCCCGTGGGTCCATTCCGGCAATCTGTCGTCTACTTCACCCATGGTGCGGCGGAATCCCGGCGGAAATTTGATCACGCTTTGTATGAACCTCATCGCATAACCAGCCAACCGTTTTTCCCACGATGGGCGCGCAATGGAAACAAAAAGGTCGGGATTTTTTTCGAGTGCCGCTGCGACCGTCGTGATCGCTGTTGTCCACGATGCCAGCTGCGCACCTTGTAGCGGGCCGTGGACGGCTTCGCCCGTGATGTGATCCCAATAAGTGTGTGTTTCATCATCGATCAAAAGCACAAGACCATTGTAGAGGCCGCCAGCGCTAAAATTATGCAGGCGCCCATCGACCAAAGGGGTCAGACCGACCCCGCTGTTGCAAACACCTCAAAAAGAAACAACATAGGGTTCGTCCGCTAACGTGCCCTGGGCAACGTGGTGGTAGGTGAGCTGGCGCAGAATGAAAGTGCGCGATTGACCGCCGCGATCAATCACCATCAGCTCCGTCGACGGGGACAGTTTTGCTGAACGCAGGGGCGTACCTTGCTCCGGTACGCGATACCGTTCAAACAAATCCGGGCCGTCGAGCCGTGCGCGTGTCTGGTCGAATGGCTCACTCATCGGTTTGCTATCCTTTTCTATTTCGAGTTACGAAATTCCATCTCGTGTTGATCCGGCATGCTCACGAAACCTAAGTCCTTGGGATGTCGGCGAGTAGCGTGCGGCTTATTGAGAGGACGGCCGGAGGATCGGCTGGTCACACCTCGGGCAAGCAAGCGGCAAATATTCATACCATTCTCACAGTCCTTTTTCCCGGCTAACACTAAAATAATGTAAACCGGAAAATAAAAGGTGAATACCCCCCACAAAGAAACCACAAACAAAATAGGACTGAGTGAAGACAAATGCGAAAAGAACACCCGTAAGAACAAGAACGCCGGCAAGCACAATAAAGGATTTCATAGAATAAATGTAAACAAACGGTAGCCAGTGGGCGCCAATAAGAACCGTGAACGCAGGAAGAAAAAAGTTTTCCCGCCCACCAGAAACCGCCATGAATATTAAAGGCAGGCCCAACGGAATTGTTAGGGCAACCCAAGTGGTCAAAACTGATAATCGATTGGAGTCATCGGGTGACGATAGCTTCATTATCCTTGCAAAAGCACTGGCAACAGGATGAATAAACATGCCACCGATCAACAAAGTCAACATCGAAGCAGGAATCTGATTGATTGCGCCAAGAAAGGCGGAAACAAGCCAGAGCACTCCTTCAACCGCAAGGTAAACAGCACCACCCAAGTGGCATCTCCGGTATTCTGTGTGTTGGGCGTCAAGGTTCGTCATCAAGGTTTTCCTTTTTGTAAAAGAACTTCTTTTTGTTGAGTATTTTCAATTTTGGTGGGGCTTCCGGATTTTGTGTTGGAATCATAGCCGATGTCAGTTCGTCTGTCTTCCATGAGAGACAGAGATACAAACAACCACCAGGGTGGCGGATCAAGGGATTTCTCAGCTAAACTGTGGGAAGATCACATCCTCTAACAAGGAGCAACCCTATGCGCGCAATATTGGCCGTGTGTCTAGGCCTGATCTTATTCATGACTGCCGCGGTGTCGTTCTCGGGCGAACAAGAGATCGTGTGGCACGAAGTGACTTTTCCCAGTCCTGACTCAGGGACGGTCTCGGCCGACATTTACGGCAGCGGTGACCGAGGGGTGGTTCTGGCCCACGGTCGCATCTTCGACAAGGTGAGTTGGCGGCCTTTGGCCCTGAAGCTGGCAAGAGAAGGGATGATAGCCCTGCCCATTGACTTTCGGGGGTACGGGTCCTCGAAGGCTGGCGATCAGGAAAACGCATTATACAACGATGTCCTGGCTGCCATCGCCTATCTGCATGAATCTGGGGTAAAAAAGGTATCGGTGATCGGTGGCAGCATGGGGGGTGGAGCTGCGGCCCGAGCCGCGGTTGAATCGAAAGCAGGAGCCATTGATCACCTGATCCTTCTTTCGCCTGTTCCCATCGAGCAACCCGAAGCCATCAGTGCTGCTTCCATACTCTACGTCGTCAGCGCCGAGGAAGGACTCTTTGAGGCCGTCAAGAGCCAATACAAGAAGGCGCCCGAGCCGAAGCGCCTGGAAGTTCTCGCGGGCGATGCCCATGCCCAGCATATCTTCAAGACGAGCCTGGGGCCTGATCTTACGAAACTCATCCTCGAGTTTCTGTGCGCGGAAATAGAACACTGAAAATCGACCATCAGGTTGATCATGAAGCTTTGACCGGATTCCCCAAAGTACTTGGTATCGTGTTCAAAAGGGGCCCACACACTCGAACCTTCCCCCGACAACTGCTTGTGCGCAATACTGGCGCCAAAAGGATGCTCCACCGGCAGGCCCAGCCATTTTTTGTACCAATCGCCGAGGGCTTTCGTATCATCAGCACGGAAGAACACGCCGCCCAGTCCTGTCACTTTGGCCATGTTGGTCTCTCCATTGGGTTCAAGACTATGTTCCTTGCAGTAATTTACCATTGCAATCATACTAGTGTTTCATCAAAGCCGAGAAAATCGGTCTGCGTGCTTCCTTCAAAGTATTGCCGACCTTATACAACACCAGTGTCGGCCTCTGGCTCGGGACCGGTGGGGCCAGTTTGGGTTTTTCGGGCAGTGCCATCGGGCAATGGGAAATATCCGGCGGTTTGACTGTCAAGTTCGGGGGATGAGCAGGGTGATTCTCTCAAATAGGGGGCTTCCCTTTGTGGAAACGTGAGGTTGGTTGGTTTGTGCTGGCCTGTGTTGTGGTGGTGGGTATTCTTCTCATCGGCAACTCCCACTGGCGCCGTCATGTGGGGTTCGATGCAGGTGATCTCCAGTCGGATGGTCCCGATTTTGCCAATGTTCCGGCCAGCTGGACTGGTCGCAGCACATGTTTCGAATGCCATGCCGCCGCTGACGGTGCCTGGATCGGTTCGGACCACGATTTGGCCATGCAGGTTCCCGGACCCGATACCATCACCGCCAACTTCGACAATTCCACATTTACCCATTTCGGAGTTACTTCGACCTTCTTCAGGTCGGGTGATAAATACATGGTTCGCACCGATGGTCCCGACGGTGCCCTGACTGATTTCGAGATAGCCTATGTTTTCGGCTATTTCCCTCTCGAACAGTACCTGATCCGTTTCCCCGACTGCCGGCTTCAGGCCTTGAACGTTTGCTGGGATACCAACGCCAAAGAAGAGGGCGGCCAACGCTGGTTCCATCTCTACCCCAACGATGAAACTTCTGCCAAAGATCTTTTTCATTGGACGGGGATGCTGCAAAACTGGAATTTCATGTGTGCCGAATGTCACTCCACCAACCTGCAGCGAAACTTCAACCCGGCAGAAAACACCTACACAACAACCTGGTCGGAACTGGATGTTTCCTGCGAAGCCTGTCATGGCCCGGGCTCGCGTCACCTCACCTGGGAACGAGCCTTTGCCCAGGGTTTGCGTCCGCGGGATGAAGCCGGCACTCGTGGCCTGGTCGTCAATCTCAAGTCGCCGGACCAGGGTATGTGGGTTTTTGAGGCGGACAAGAACACGGCAGTGCGCACGGAACCGTTGGCCTCACGGATCGAGGTGGAATCCTGCGCCCGGTGCCATGCTCGTCGCGGGACACTGAACAATCAATACGAATACGGCCGACCCTTTCTGGACAATTTTCGACTCACGCTCCTGAACGAGAACCTGTATTACGTTGATGGCCAGAATCAGGACGAAGTTTACGTCTACGGCTCCTTTCTGCAATCCAAAATGTACGCTGCGGGAGTTACTTGCAGCGATTGCCACGACTACCATTCCACCCGCACTCTTGGCCAGGGCAATCAGGTCTGCGCCAGATGCCATCGGGCTGATGTCTACGACACCCCGGAACATCATTTTCACCAAATGGGCAAGGGAGGCGACAGCTGCCTGGACTGTCACATGCAATCCCGCAAGGTGATGGTGGTTGATGGGCGCAGGGACCATGGTTTCCGGATTCCCCGGTCCGATCTGAGTCTTGAGCTGGACACTCCAAACGCTTGCAGCGACTGCCATGACGACAAATCGGTGCAGTGGTCCCAGGACGCCATTGTCCGGTGGTATGGAGATGAACGTCTGCAGGGTCCCCACTATGCAGTGGCCCTTCATGCCGGCCGCATCGGCTCCCCGGGCGCCCTGGATCGGCTGCGTTTCCTGGTGAGGGCGCCCGATCAACCCGATATGGCCAAGGCCACCGCTCTTTCCCTGATTCCCAAATTTACGGCAGCTTCGGAAGTGCCTGAAGTCGTGCAGGCTCTCAGCAACCCCAACGCCCTGCTGCGGGCGGCTGCTGTGCGCGCATTGGCAACCTCTGCACCCGAGCGCCAACTGGCCCTGGCTCTGCCACTGGTCCAGGACGAGGTTCTGGATGTACGGGTGGCGGCGGCGGGTATCGTGGCCGGTTACAACCATCGGATCACCAACGACTCATTGGATTCCGCTGTGTCCCGCGCCCAGGATGTGTGGCGCACCTACCAGCGCGCCAACCTGGAACGACCGGAGTCC
Organism: Candidatus Krumholzibacteriota bacterium; assembly: GCA_024275485.1. Lineage (GTDB taxonomy): Bacteria > Krumholzibacteriota > Krumholzibacteriia > LZORAL124-64-63 > LZORAL124-64-63 > LZORAL124-64-63. The sequence goes on from JAJRZA010000043.1 coordinate 8,717, forward strand.
CTGCTTAACTTGGCTGCCTTGAACATCCTTCTGGACCAAAACTCCAAGGCAGAGAAGAACTTTCAAGCCGCCTTGGCCATAGAGCCACGATACTCCCCAACCTATGTGAACTACGCCGATTTCTTGCGTCGCCAAGACCGCTTGAAGGATGCTGTTGATTTGTTGAACGATGGGCTCTGCACGGCCACTTTTCCCGCAGACATCCATCATGCCTTGGGCTTGCTGCTTGTCTCCCAAGGAAATTTGCCTGATGCCCTGGTGCAACTCGAAGCGGCGGCGTCCCAGCCAGGGGAGTCTGCCCGTTATGCATATGTGTTTGCTGTTGCTCTCTACGATTCCGGACAGATTGAAAAGAGTTTGACGATCCTGGAAGAAAGCCTGGTTCGGCATCCCTGGGATTGGGACAGCATGCTGGCTCTGGCACTTTATTCCCTGGAACAAGAGCAACCCCGCAGGGCCCTTGAAACGGTCCAGCGAATGTTGAAGTTGGCGCCTGGTGATGCCGGAACCCTGAACTTGCTGGCCCAGGTCAAGGCAGGTATGAAGAGGGAATAGTCCCGATTTTATTGTGGACGGCGGGTGGCAATACGATGCCAAAAAAACCGGGGCCCGTCACCGGTTGGATTTCAGCCATGGACATGATCCGGAACACAACCCAGCCTATCAATTTTACCCAACCTATCCCTGCTCCGCTCACTCCCCGCCTGTTTCCCCCTAAAGTTTGCTTTCTGCAATCCGATAAAATGCCTGATAAAGCCGTCACCGGGAAATCGGGGGCTCGTCTAGTGTTTCAGGATGAAAACAGGAGAGAACAATTGATGGACACGGACAATTGCAGCTCGAAGAAGGAATGCAAAAGACAGATGAGTAATCAGGGCCTGCTGGCAATTACTACAGTTTTGTTGATTATTGTCCTTCCTGCCATGGCCATGGCCAATGAGTTCATTGCAACGGGTACCTACACGGGAAATGGCGGAGTCTCTCTCTCTGTTACCGGCGTAGGTTTCGAACCCGACCTGGTGATCGTCAGATCCGCAACCGACCGAAGCACCTACCTCAGGACTTCGAACATGCCCGGCGGTTATTCAAACAACATAGCCGAAGCAAAAGATCTCTGGTTTGGGCGCATTGTCTCCCTGAACCCCGATGGATTCACCGTCGGCTTTTCAACAACGGTCAATGCCAGCGGAGAAGAATATCATTTCGTGGCCATGAAAGCCATCAGCGGGGTGATGGAAATCGGTCAATATGTTGGTGACGGCAGTAACTATCGCACCATTTCCTTAAGCAATATATTACCCGGTGCCGCACTGATTATGTCCGATAGCGATAATCTGGCCGTGTTTCACCACGCAGAAATGCCTGATTGGGAATCCTACGCACTTGGTGGCAGTGGGAAGATAAATAATTCCATCAATGAATTTGCCCAGAATGCCATTACGATTTCCCAAAGTGGTTCCACCAATTCGAATGGAACAACATACTACTATGTGGCCTGGGGTGGCACTCCCAACTCCATTGAATACGGATCCTATTCCGGCAACGACCAACCGAACCGGGATATCACCGGCTTGACGATGAATCCGGAATACTCCCTCATCGTCAGTGATGCCAACAATCGTGCTGTTCATCGTCCGGCTTCCCTGACCGGAGATTCCTCTCTCTATTTTTTCCGACAGTTTCCCCAGGACAACCTGATCCAAACCATGTATAACGGTGGATTTCAGGTCGGCACGGACCGGTCCGTGAACGAGGTCGGCGATGAATACTTCTGGCTGGCCTTTGCCAACAACGTCAACGATCCAACGGATCTCCAGCTGTCCAAAACCGTCGACAATCCAACCCCCAATGTGGGCGACACCGTTGCCTATACGGTGACCCTTCTCAACGGGGGGCCATTGGTAGGCACCGGCATTGAGGTTTTGGATTCGCTTCCCGCTGAAACCACTTTTGTTTCCGCCATGACCAACAAGGGTAGCTTCGACCAAGGTACCGGAGTCTGGACTGTGGGGGATTTGGACAACGGGTTCCAGGCGGTCCTGAATATTCAAGCCCTGGTGGAGCCGACGGCCATAGGAACAACCGTCACCAATTCAGCCAACATTTCCGCAGCCGACCAGCCCGATACGGACATCGGCAACAACACCGCCAGCGTTGATTTCAATGTTCCCAACTGCGATTTGGTGATTTCCAATGGCGTGGATAATCCCACGCCGGTTGTTGGTGATACAATCGCCTACTCATTGACCGTCACCAATGACGGTCCCAGCGCTGCCTCTGGAATTCAGGTGTCCGATGCACTGGCCGCAGGACTATCCTTCCTTTCCGCCAATGCTGGAACTGGTGCCTATGACGACGCCACCGGAATTTGGGCCTTCACCAACTTGAATCCCGGGTTGACGGATTCCCTTGTCATCTATGCCTTGGTTGAGTCCGGTTCCGCCGGTTCAGCGGTCTCAAACACGGCTTTAATCACCGCCATTGACCAGGCGGACCCGGTCCTTTCCAACAACAGCGCCACCGCCGTCATCACCGTTCCGGGAGCCGACCTTGCCCTCACCTTTACCTCAAACGTTTTGGTGGCTTTTGAAGGGTCAGAAGTAGACTTCAATGTGACCATCCTGAATGGTGGACCCAATGATGCCACCGCTGTGGAAGTCACCCAACTTGTGCCCACCGGTTTGACCCTGGTTTCGGCCACGCCCAGCCAAGGTACCTATGACCAGGTATCAGGGCTGTGGACCGTTGGCAACCTGAACAACGCCGACAACGCGACCCTGGACATAGCCGTTTCGGTCGACAACGGAACAGCCGGGACCATCATCACCAGTTCAACCTCCATTACTGCCGGCGACCCGAGCGACCCCAACACCGGCAACAATACTGGAACAGTGAGCATTACCGTGCCCACCGGAGTGCCCGTGGGCAATTCCGTTTGGCCCCTGGTCGGCACATCTATCGATGTTCTGCCGGGCGCCTTGCCTCGTCAAAACGTTCTGACATTTGCCTTTACCAACCAGGGAGCTCAAACTGACACCCTGCACTCCATGACCATTACCAACTTGACGCAGGGCGGAGGAACACTCGCTGAGATGGATGCGGAGTGGCAATCCCTGAGCCTCACCCACCGTCTGATTTCTCCCCAGCAAGAAATCGTGCCGGTGGAAATCAATTTGCTGCCCTTCACCAACGGCCAAGCCATTTTTGACAATCTCGAGTGGGCTATTCCTCCTGGTGATACCCTGCAGGTGACGGTGCGGGGAAGCGCCTCACTGGAAGCCAGGGATTCTGCTCCGTTGCAGGTTGGGATCATGGGATCCAGCGATCTGGAATTAACCCAGCCCTATACCCTGGCCCTGGATTGGCCCCTGGTCAGCGGCCAGATTCTCAACGTCGATGGGTTTGTAGTGGCCCAGGCTGCGGTCATCCCCCGGGAAAGTGGTTTGCTCGCCATCGGTTCGCAACAAAACCTGGCCCTTACCGTGGACTTGCCGGGAAATGGCTACCTGGCCGATACCCTTTATGGTCTCTCCCTCAAAAATAACGGTTCGGCACAACCGGGCTCCGACATCAGTAGAATGCAGGTCTGGGCCGATGAGGGGGACGGAATCTTCAATCCGATGAGCGATACCCTCATGGGTTCGGCCATCCATTCCGGTTACCGCTGGCAGTTGACAGGGTTGAGTGTGCCCGTTCCCGCCGTCGGCCAACGTTTCTTCACCACCGTGGATATCGCCGAAACGGCCCAACCGTCACGGGATATTCGTCTCAGCCTTCCGGTCGGCAACGGATATGCGGTGGAAATGTTCAGCGGAAATGACGGTCCCGTGGATATGTCGCTGGAGAATCCCAGCACCCTGGGCATCAGTGTGACGGACCGCATCATCCTGTCGGCGGAGTGGTTCCTTTCCGGGGTTACCCTGCCCGGAACCAACGACGCTCCCCTTTTGCAATTTCTGCTGACCAACACCTACACCGATGAGCGACAGTTGCAATCGTTGACCTTTACCAACACCACCGAAGCCCTGGGTGCCACGGCCGCCCAGCGGGATGCCACCTGCCAGCAGGTGTACCTGGTTTTGGATGCCAACGACAATGGAGAGCTGGACGACGTGACCGTGGACAACCAGTTGGCCAGCGGGATTTTTGTTGACGGAAAAGTGATATTCAGCGGTTTGAATCTGGGTCTTGCCCCCGATGCCGGCACCCGCCTGTTCGTGACGGCGGACCTGGGCCTGGCAACGGTTGCCGACGGGAACCGGATCAAGGGCGAACTGGAATCCATCGTCGATATCAGCATTCCCGGCTCCACCGTCGTCGCCACCTGGCCTCTGGAATCGGGAACCGAGTGGTTGATCAACGGCATGGTTGCCGAGCAAATCACCAACCGAAATATTTCCGTCCTGACCTTGGGCCCTGGCGAAGGCCCCGTGTTGGCCATGGACCTGGCGGTTCCGGCCAACGGTTACGCCGCTGATGAGTTGACCGGGATCTCCTTCGTCAATGAAGGCTCGGCTATCTCCAGCGACCTGTTGGTTGCCGAGCTGTGGGAAGACGGCGGCGATGGTGTGTTCAATGCCGGGCTGGGAGACGATGTTTCCCTGGGTCCCTTGACATTGACCGGGAATATCTGGGCAAGCACGGTACTTTCACGGGTGATACCCGTCGGCGGAAGCCAGCTGTTCACCAGCCTGACAGTAGCGGATACTCCTCAGGATTCGGTCACCGTCAAGTTGGGTATCCCCATGGGTGGGATCACGGTATCGTCGGGCAATGATGGTCCCCTGGATGCAGCGGTCCCCGGGGTGGGAAATCTGGTCATCAGCACCTCCCCATTGAGGACAGTGGTGACTTTCGCCAATCCGGCCACCAACACCGGCCAAACAGGTTCCATCACCATGACCATTCGCAATGCCGGCAGTGATACGGTGACGGATATCCTTCCGGTCCTGAATTTTGCTGCCGGAGAAAATCTGCTCACTCTCTACGCCCCCACTCCATCCAGTATTCCCGCCCTGGATCCTGGCAACGAGGCGTCTTTCACCTGGGGATATATCTCGATCACTCCTGGTGAAGTGGTGATGGAAGGAAACGCCCAGGGTGTGGTCAACGGTTCTCAGGTGCGTCGTTCAATCATCACACCCACGGCGGTCCATCGGATCTACATGCCGGTGCCCGGACTGGATCTTTACCCCACAGCCAATCTGCCTTTCTCCATCAACCGGGGACAACAGGGCGTTGTGCCCTTGAGTTTGACCTTCATCAATCCCGGTGGACCTGATGTGGCCGATGCGGAGCTTACATCGATCAGGTTGCGTTTGCTGGAATCCCCAGGTGGGCCGGGCATCGTTCCTTCGGAATTGCTGGACCGGGTGATTGTAGCCGAAGGTACCAATATTTATTTCGACTCGGCATCCCTTCCTAGCACCGGAGATGAACTCCATCTGGTGTTCAGTCATCCCGTGGTCATCACGGGAACCGAACCGGTCACCCTGGGTCTTCGGTTGGATCTGCGTTTGAATTCCACCGTGCCGTCGTTCCTAATCTCCCTCGAAGATGCCTCTTGGCTGGTCGGCAATGATGCGGTCAACGGCGACGTCCTGACCGTGGTTCCCGGAGAAGGCGCCTTCCCGGTGCGCACCGGCCAGGCCACCCTGGTTTCCCAGGCGGTGGGATTGAATGTGGCGGTCAACACCCTGGATGAAGGGGCCACCATTCCCGGCCAGACCGACATCCTCCTGGTGGAAATCAATTTGTCCCAGTCCGTGGTGGACGACAATTCATCTTCCATTGATTTGGGGCGACTGGCTTTTGAATTCCATGATGTCAATGGAGTCCATGTCACCGACCCCGCTCAATACTTTTCCAGGCTGAGCCTGCAAAGTGCCTGCCAGGAGCATTTCTCCGGAGTTCCGGTCGTGGAGGCTGATTCCCTGGTGGTGCTGCAACTGTCAGCCCCGGTGACCATTTCCGGAAGCACAACCCTTGTGTTGAGATTATTGGCCGATATCGCTGATAACTCACCCTTGGGGGAAGTTACGCCCCTGTTGGGCTCGGTTGATCTCTTTGATGCCCGCGATGGCAACATGAACAACCCAGTTCCGATTTTCTTGACCACTGCACCGGAAGGCCCGGTATTGAACATCATGGGTGCGGCCACATCCCTGACCGCCATGGGAGCCGGATCAATGCCCAACCAGGTTTCCCAGGGTACTCGCGACCTGACCGCCATGACCCTGACCTTGGCCAACTCCGGTGAACCAGGTAGCGCTTCCGTCTCCTGTGATACATTGGTGCTGAGTTTCTACAATGCAGCCCGGCAGCCTTTGGCCACCAGTTCCTATCTTGACCGCATCAGGATTCGCAGAGGTACGGAAGAACTGGGCGCCTTGATTGATCCGGTAACCAACGAGGGAATGGTCTCCCTGCCGTTGACTGGACTGGAATTGCTCCCTGGTCAAAGTGCGGATCTGCAGGTCAGTCTTGACTTCAAGCCTGATGCCCCCACCGGCTCCATTGAGGTCGTCATCAATGCCGACGGCATCCTGGCCTTCGACTCTATTTCAGGGCAGATCCTGGAAATTCTTTCCGCCGTAGGAAGTAGTCTGCCTGTTTCATCGGGAGTGGCCGTCATTGTCGCCCCCGCCGATGAACTGATGGTGTCAGCAACCAACTTGATGCCCCCCCTGCTGGTACCAGGTGAACAACCCAGCCCGGTTTTCTCCCTGGTCTTTGCCAATCCCGCCAGTGCCGGTGGAGGCGGCATCGAGATCAACACCTTGACCTTTTCCCAGGACGTGGCCAAAGCGGATTCCCCGGTGTTTGGAAAAATTCTGGCTACGGTCCGACTTCTCCTGGATAACGAAATCATCGCCAGCACCACCGACCTGGATCCGGCGATCACCAGTGTTACTCTTTCACCTGAGTTGCCCCTGATTGTGGATGCTGACCAGAGTATTGAGCTGGTGGTGGAGATTCTTCTCAAGGACGCAGCCCCCGCAGGCTCTTTGAAGATGGTTTTGACTGAAGAGGATATTGTCGCCGGTCCACCCGGAGGAGGTGGTCTGTCGGTGAGGGTTTTGGCGGCCAGTGGCCAAACCTTCCCCTTCGTTACCAAATCAGGGAACATCGGAGGCGCTTCCCTGGCCGAAAGCTATGCCAACTTCCCCAACCCGTTTGCGGCAGGCCGGGAGCCGACGACTTTTGCCTTCTCGCTCCTTCAGGATGCCCAGGTCAACCTGCGAATTATGACTCCCCACGGAGAACTGGTAACCACCATTCTCCAGAACGAATTCCGCGCTGCAGGCTTCTACCAGGATGACCTGTGGCTGGGATACAACGGAAACGGATCGCCCGTTCACAATGGCGTTTACCTGGCCGAATTGATAGTCAAATACAACGACGGGTCCCAGGAACGGATTCTGCGGAAAGTGGCGGTGGTACGATGACGCGCCATTGGCTTAAAACAACAGGTTTGATGACCATTCTGGCCTTGGCTCTGACCACCAGCCAGACAAGCGCCCTGGATGACGGTGGCGGACGCTCGGTGTTTGCCCGGGGAGCCGGTGAAAGAGCCCTGGCCCTGGGCGGTGCCTATGTGGCCGTGGCCGATGATCCCGGCGCCATGATATGGAACCCGGCGGGCCTGGCCCGTCTCGACCGGAAAAACCTCTACGCCAGCCACTCCAGTCTGATTGGATTGGGTTTCAGCGAGCAGCTGGGACTGATGGCTTTGCCGAGTTGGAAGCTGGGGACATTCGGGATCGGATTCCGTCGGTTCGGGGTCGATGGAATCGAAGGCCGCGATGATCGCGGGGCCATATTCGACGACAACCTCAAGGACTCCGAAACCGAGATCATTATGGGGTACGGTAGGAAAATCGGCGGCGTGTGGGATGTGGGCCTGGCTTTCAAATACCAGCATCAAAACCTGGCCGGGTACACTGATGGAGCGCCCGGCCTGGACATCGGGGTCATGGTAAAACCCTTGCAGGCCGCCGGCCGACAGTCCCGTATCGCCGATGCGATTAATTTGGGAATTGCCGTTCGCAACCTGATTGAACCCAACATTCGTTTGGACGAAGAAGGCGTCAAGGATCCAACTGGTTTGCGATTTGGGCTGGCCTACGATGGGGACCTGAGCCAAAACATCCACCTTTTGGTGTCATCGGATGTGGAAAAAACCCGAGAAATGGATACCAGAATTCACCTTGGAGCGGAAGCCCGATTGATGGATCTTCTGGCACTTCGTATGGGATCAAATTCGGGCATGATGACCGCCGGGGTCGGAATTCATGTCGGCAACCTGGCTGTCGATTACACCTTCGAGGACAACCCACTGGAGACCGTCCACCGTTTTGGTCTGGGCATGACCTTTGGAAAATCTAACGAAGAAAACCGGCAAGCCAGTTTGGATGCCCAGGAAGCGGAACTACAGAAAAAACTGGCCGGTGCCTTCCTGAGGGAGAATCAAAACCGCATACAGACAATCATGGGCCAAGCCCAGCGAGCCCTTGACCAGGGGGATTTTGCAGAAGCCCTCGGCAAGATAGAAACCGTCAGGGTATTGGAGCCTGGATACGCCGGCCTGGAAGACCTCGAAGCCGAAGTATTCTTCGAGCAGGGAATCGCCCTGGAACAACGGGGCGACCTTTCCGGAGCCGCCATCTCCTTCCAACGCTGCCTGGCAAGCAACCCGGATCATGCCCAGGCTGCCGTGCATTTGAAGACCGTCTCGGCACGCAGCAACCAGATCGCTGCCCGGTCCGACGTGATCCGAAACCTGTTCAACTCGGCACTGGGAGCATATTCCCGTGGCGATCTCATCCCGGCCAGAGATGGTTTCACGCGAATCCTGGAAATGAAACCGAATGACAAGGAAGCCGATGCCCTCCTCAAAAGTACTCTCCAGACCTTGGAATTGAGAGCCGATTCACTGATTGAGCAGGCAAAAGCCCAGGCCCAAGCCGGCAACTTTTCGGAGGCCCGGTCAACCCTGGACAAGGTCCGGGCCATGTCCCCAGGTCACTCGTCCCTGGCCCAAACAACGGCCTTCATCACAGAGCAGGAACACCGGGCTGCTGATGCAGAAGAAGCGATCAGATTGGCCGACCAAAAAACATCGGAGAACTCGATTCCCTCAGTTGTCGTGCCAATGCAGGAGATCAAACCCTCCTTTGCCTCACTTTCGGCAAAAGACCAGCAGGAAGTTGCCGACCTATATAAGCGAGGGATGCAGGCGGTGGAAAACGATCGCCATGATGACGCGATTCGCTATTGGGAGCTGGTCTGGTCGAAAGCTCCGGATTATCAGCGGGTTGCCCAGAACCTCAAACAGGAATATCTGGACAAGGGCATGGAAGCCTTCGCGGACGGACGTCTGGAGCAATCGATTGAGATCTGGGAGAAAGCCAGGACCGTGGCTCCCGATGATTCCAAAGCCCGCGGCTACCTGGCCCGGGCCTACGAGCATAATTCGCGAATCAGGGAAATCAAAGGTTATCAATGATGGACAAGATCGAAATAAAGGGAAATCCGAAGAGGCCAAAAAGGCGGGTGTATATCAGCCTGCGCTGGCTGGCCACCTTGTCGGCAGCCAGCTTGGTGGCAGTAACGGTCATGGTCATTTCCTTTGCCAATGAACAGAATATGCGCAAGGCCCTGATCCAGGAAGCCCAGACCCAGTTGATTCTGGAAGCCCGAAACCTGGCCATCACCAGTTCGGATGCCCTGCTCAGTGAATTCCCCGAGCTCACTCTCGCTCCCCTGGTCAAGGACATCCTCAATGGTCGTCCTGAAATCATGGAAGTGGTCATCACCAATCACGAAGGCAAAATCCAGGGGTCCAACGATACCCGCGCCATTGGGACCAACTGGCAAAAGCCACGGGAACTCGTGGCCATCGAAAATTCGGGATATTTGAACGAGGATGAAAAGCTGAGTCAATCGGCTGGAATCATCATGGTGGAATGCCCGATCCATCTGGACAATGAATCCGATCTGGGATGGGTGGCTATCGTTCTGGACAAGAGCTTTATCGAAGCCAAGGTCCGGGAAACCAGGAATGCACTGATGACCATTGCCGCGATTCTCATGGCGGCAGCAGTCGTTCTGACGGCTGTCTTGATGTCCATTCTCTTTCGTCCCCTCTCCGTGCTGCGGGATGGCCTGAAGCGCATAGGTAATGGAGATCTGGATTCGCCCATGCGGGTTCGGGACTTCACCGAGCTGGGAATGCTGGCCAGCACTGTCAACAAGATGGCCCAGGAGCTCCAGATTTCCCAGAGACTTGCCAAAGTCCACGAGCAGGAGATCATTGATACCCAAAAAGAAGTCATCATCACTCTTGGCCAGGTCGTGGAAAGTCGATCGACCGAAACAGCCAACCATACTCTGCGAGTGGGCGACATGAGCTATGAATTGGCCCTGCTGGCGGGAATCCCCAAGGATGAAGCCGAGTTGATACGCATGGCTTCTCCCATGCACGATGTCGGCAAGATCGGAATTCCCGACCGCATCCTGAACAAACCAGGCAAATTGACCCCGGACGAATACGAAACCATGCAGGGCCACCCTGTTATCGGTTTCAAAATCCTGAACAAATCCGAACGCACGGTTTTCAAGACGGCCTCCATCATCGCCCATCAACACCACGAGCGGTGGGATGGAGCGGGTTACCCCCAAAAACTGAAGGGTGAAGAAATCCATATCTATGGCCGCATCGTGGGCCTTGTGGATGTCTTCGATGCAATCTTCAGCGATCGGGTATATCGAAAGGCCATGTCCCTGGACAAAACCCTGGCCATCATCAGCGAAGAAGCAGGAAACCATTTCGACCCGAACCTGGCCGAGCTTTTCCTGGGTAATCTGCCCAAATTCCTGGCCATCGCTGAACGCTACCAGGATGAATGGACTGAGGCCCCTGTTCAAGCCCCGATTCCGCAGGGTGTGGCGGTAAGGATCTGATCCGCGGTTGGGCTGGACGTGGGTGAAAAGAAATGTCGGGCCGGATGAATCCGAGCCCGACTTTTAATTGGAATCTTGGGTTTTGGAAGGCCTACCAGGCCGGCACAGGGGCTTCCTTCATGGCTTCGATCAGCTCATTTCGTACTGAAATCCAGTTTTCAACCGGAACCTGACAGGTGCCAACCCGGGTGTGGCCGCCGCCACCGTGCTCAAGCATGAGATTGCCCACATTGGTCTGGGAAGAACGGTTGAGAATGCTGTGCCCGCAACTGAAGACAACGTTCTCCTTGCCGCGTCCCCAGAAAATCCGCAGGGAGATATTCTGTTCGGGATACATGGCGTATTCCTTGAACCGGTTACCCACCTTTATCTCATCGACCTTCAGCAGATCGATGATCAATACGTTTCCCTCTACGTGACTGTTTTGTTTGATCATCTTCTGGTATTCGGATTCCTGGGAAAAGTATCGGTCGACCCGTTCCTGGACATCGGGCAGTTGAAGGATGTGTTCTGCGGGCATCACCCGGCAATACTGAATAAGGTCTTTCATCATGGCGTAGTTGGAAATACGATATTCCTTGTGGTATCCAAGTCCCGAGCGGGGGTCCATGAGGAAGGATAGAAGCACCCACCCCGAAGGTTTGAGAATCTCATGGAGAGAGAGTTGTCCGCTGTCGCAGTGGTCAACAGCCGACATCATGCCGTTCTCATCGAACTTGCTGAACTTCTCGGTGCCGCCATAGAAGTCGTAGATGACCCGGGCACAGCTGGGGACGATTCTGCTGCTCCCCACGAAGTCATATTCGTTGGAAAGGACCACCCGCTCCCTCTCGCTTGTATGGTGATCGAACCACAAACCACAGCCAGGTGAGAATGGGACGTTGGCCAGGACATCATTGCTGCCGACTTCGATCAATCCGTCCTGGAGGTCCTTGGGGTGAATAAACTTGTACTCGTCGATGATTCCTTCTTCAACCAGAAGGACGGCACAAGCGAGGCCATCAAAATCGGATCGGGTCATCAGGCGCATGGTGTCTCCTTGAGAAGGTTTGTTTTCCAAGGTATCGGCCCGATGGGACGCAACTTGAGTTAACCCCAACTATGCAAAACCACGTTGAGGCGAAAGCTGTCAGGGTGCGCCAGCAGTGGAAAAAGTCAGGATTTTCTGGACCTCATGTATCACGGATACACCACGGTCCAGAAAATCCTGACTTTTTCCGCTGATGGTGTACC
>JAJRZA010000044.1 GCA_024275485.1 Candidatus Krumholzibacteriota bacterium
GATAAGGGTTTGTGATGAATGCACTTGGGAGATGGGCAGTGTGGTGGTTGCCAGCCCTTGGGTATTGTTTTTGAGTATTTCATACTCAAGGACTGGCAGATCTGGGGCCAGGAACATTTTCGGGGGCACAACTAAAAATGAAGTTTGGCTTTTTGACCGCGACATTCTCTTCGACACAACCCCTTGACTTTTCAAACCAGCTTTGGCCATCTTAGAATCCATTGCATCAGCCATCAGCCATCAGCCCCGAATCCAGCCAAGATCGAGACTGGCCATTTACTAAACAGTCCGGTAACCCCGGACCAACCAAGGTTTTGACATGAGCAAACAGGGTCGGTCTTCAGTTTCCGGGAACAACCTGCTGGAAGAATTCAGTGCTCCCACTCTCAAACAGTGGCGCGAAGAAGTGGAACGTCTGCTCAAAGGCGCACCGTTTGCCAAAAAAATGTTCACCAATACGGTGGAAGGGCTCCCCGTATCGGGTATGTACACCAAAGTGGATACCGACGAGTTGCCCTGGGCTGAAAACCTACCTGGCCAGTGGCCTAATTTGCGGGGCAACCAGGCAGCAGGGGAAAAATCCAACGCCTGGATGGTTGCCCAGGAAATTCTCTTGCCTACGGCGGAAGAATTCAACCATGCCCTGCGCTCTGATTTGCGTCGGGGACAAACAGCGGTGAACCTGGTCCTGGACAAGGCGGGTCTCAAGGGAATGGACCCGGATCAATGCCCTGCTGAATTGGTTGGTGCCCAGGGCACTTCCATCGCCTCCATGGCCGATCTTGAAGTGGCACTAGACGGAGTTGATCTGGAGACCACGGCCTTGTTTTTACAGACCGGATCGGCCGCCCTTCCGGTGACAGCTTTGCTATTGGCCATGCTTAAAAAACGAGGAAAATATCCCAACAAATTGAGTGGGTGTCTCGGCAGCGACCCCGTGTTCGGTTTGGCCGAAATGGGGCAGCTGCCTTTGGAACTGGGCCGTCTTTACGATGAATTGGCCACCATCTCACGCTGGTCCGCCCAGGAGGCACCAGCCTTGAAAACTCTGCCTGTGCACGAAGATCCTTGGCACGATGGTGGTGCCGACAGCGCTCTTTCCCTGGCCTTGGTGCTGGCCTCGGCTGTTCAAATGCTTAAGGCCATGCAGCAACGCGGTCTCGACCCGGAAACTGCTGCTGCCCGGATTCAATTCAACCTTTGCATCGGCTCGGACTTTTTTATGGAGATAGCCAAGGTGCGCGCCTTGCGTCTGCTGTGGTCTGATATTCTGGATGCCGCTGGATGTCCGGAAGTGGCTTCCTCGGCCAGGATTCACGCCCGCACCAGTAGGCGCACCCAGAGTCGGCTCGATCTTCATGTGAACATGCTGCGCGTGACGACCCAGGCCATGAGTGCGGTTTTTGGCGGTGTGGACAGCCTGCACGTGAGTCCTTTTGACGAGGTGGACAGTGTGCCCGATGAATTCAGCCGCCGCATTGCCCGGAATGTGCAATTGATGTTGTCCCACGAGTGTCATTTTGATCAGGTGCGGGACGCAGCGGGTGGTTCCTGGTATGTGGAAAGCCTGACCAGGGATTTGGCTGAAAAAGCCTGGGGCATATTTCAGGAAATTGAAGCTGGCGGGGGAATCATCGAAGGCATGAAAACTGGTTGGGTGCAGGATCGGGTGGAGGCTGCGGCAGAGTTGCGAAAGTCTCGTCTGGCCACTCGCAAGGATGTGCTGGTGGGCACCAATCAATATGCTGATCCTCTGGAAACCAAACACGAGACACGTCAGGTTGATCACTCCACTGTGCATGCCTGTCGTGCTGAGGTCATGAAAAAAATGCGCATCAGCGGGGCCCAGGATGAGCACATGTTGGTCCTTGGACGACTGGAAAAGATCATGGATGCCGAAAGTGGCGACCTGCTTGCCCTGTTGTGTGATGCTGCCACCCATGGTGCCACCCTTGGTGAGTTGACGGATATACTACGTCATGATACGGACCCTGGCTTGTCTGTCCGCACCATTGAACTGCGTCGGGATGCGGAGCCATTTGAGGATCTGCGTCGGCAAGTGGCGGCCCTTCAAAGTGGAGGCCGGGTATTTGCCATGTGCCTTGGTGATGTGGCTCGTTATATGCCTCGTCTCGATTTCACCCGGGGTTTTTTCCAGGTTGGTGGGTTCGAGGTGCTGGAACTGGGCTCCTTTACCAGCGCTTTCGATGCAGTGAAGGCTGCCGACGAATCGGGAGCGCTTGTGGTTATGCTGGTTGGTCTGGATAAAACATACGATGATCTGGGGGCAGTAACCCTCAAAGGATTGCGGGCCTTGTCTCATCCTCCGATTAGTATTCTTGCCGGTGGATCGGCTGATCAGTTGGCTGAATTGAACGAGGCTGGATTGGACCAGTCCATCAACATGCGCAGCAATATTCTGGACGTTTTGGGAAAACTTGCCCAGGATCTGGGGGGGCAGTCATGAGCCGTCTACCCGATTTCAGCAAGATTGAATTCCGTAAAGGTTCGGGTGACAAATCTGCCGACGTTAAAAACTGGCAGCAGGAATTTTTAAAAAAAGTCGGCCAAGTTCCAGAAAACAGCCAGTGGTTGACCAACGAACAAATCCAGGTCAAACCTCTATATACTCCCGCTGATGGCGAAGGCCTGGAGCACACGAAATATTTGGCCGGCATACCCCCGTTTTTGCGCGGACCCTATGCCACCATGTATGTGACCCGGCCCTGGACCGTTCGCCAATACGCTGGTTTTTCCACAGCCCAGGAGAGCAACGCTTTTTACCGACGCAACCTGGCTGCCGGTCAAAAAGGCTTGTCGGTGGCTTTCGATCTGGCAACCCACCGTGGTTACGACAGTGATCATCCCAGGGTGATCGGCGATGTGGGTAAAGCTGGTGTGGCCATCGATTCGGTGCTGGATATGAAGGTGCTATTCGACAGTATCCCCTTGAATAGCATGTCCGTTTCCATGACCATGAACGGCGCCGTATTGCCGGTGATGGCCTTTTATATTGTGGCGGCCATGGAGCAGGGCGCGGACCTGGCCAAGCTGGCCGGCACCATCCAGAACGACATCCTCAAAGAGTACATGGTTCGCAATACCTACATTTATCCGCCTGATTTCAGCATGCGCATCATCGCGGATATTTTTTCCTACACCGCGGCGAACATGCCCAAGTTCAACAGCATTTCCATCAGTGGTTATCACATGCAGGAAGCGGGTGCCACGGCCGATCTGGAGTTGGCCTATACTCTTGCCGACGGTGTCGAGTATGTGAGAACAGGTTTGAAAGCCGGATTGGCCATCGACGAATTTGCTCCCAGGTTGTCGTTCTTCTGGGCTGAGGGCATGAACTATTTCATGGAGATGGCCAAGTTGCGGGCCGGTCGTTTGTTGTGGGCCAAACTCATCAAACAATTCGAACCCGAGGCGGCAAAATCCATGGCCCTGCGCACCCACAGCCAGACCAGTGGCTGGTCCCTGGCGGAGCAGGATCCATTCAACAATGTTGCGCGAACCTGTATCGAGGGCATGTCGGCCGCTTTGGGGCACACCCAATCGCTCCACACCAATGCTTTAGACGAAGCCATCGCCCTGCCCACTGATTTTTCAGCGCGCATCGCCCGCAATACGCAGTTGTTCCTGCAAGACGAGACCGGAATTTGCCGAACAGTCGATCCCTGGGGCGGATCGTGGTATCTTGAGAGCCTGACTGATGAGATCATGCGCCGAGCATGGGCGCATATTGAAGAAGTTGAAGGGCATGGTGGCATGGCTGCCGCCATCAGCACCGGCTTGCCAAAAATGCGCATTGAAGAAGCCAGCGCCCGTCGCCAGGCTCATATCGATTCGGGTTCCGAGATCATTGTTGGGGTCAACAAGTACCGACTGGAAAAGGAAGATCCCATCGATATCCTGGAAGTGGACAACACCGAGGTGCTGCGTCAACAGGTTGAACAATTGAAGCACCTTCGTGCCGAGCGGGACAAAGTTGCGGTGCGGGCAACTTTGGATGCTTTGACAAAGTGTGCTGAAACGGGCGAGGGCAATCTTCTGGCCCTGGCTGTGGAAGCGGCCAAGGAAAGGGCCACCCTGGGTGAAATTTCCGACGCCTGCGAAAGGGTTTGCGGACGGCATCAAGCTGAAGTTCGCACTATCAGCGGTGTGTATTCGTCCGAATTCGGAGAGGACGGAGAGATTAGCAAAGTGAACTCAATGATTAAAAAGTTTGAAGAGCACGAAGGCCGTCGTCCTCGCATTCTGGTGGCCAAAATGGGACAGGATGGGCACGATCGTGGGGCCAAGGTTGTGGCCACCGCTTTTGCTGATCTGGGATTTGATGTGGATGTGGGACCGTTGTTCCAGACTCCGGAAGAGACTGCCCGGCAGGCTGTGGAGAATGATGTGCACATTATTGGCATGAGCAGTTTGGCTGCTGGGCACAAGACTTTGTTGCCGGCTCTTATTGCAGAACTGAAAAAATTGGATCGGGAGGACATCATGGTGATTTGCGGTGGTGTTATTCCGGCGCAGGATTATGATTTTCTGCGGGAGAATGGTGCCGCCGCGATCTTTGGGCCAGGGACTGTTATTCCGGTGGCGGCGGAGAAGCTGTTGGTGGAGTTGAATAGGCGGCTGGGGTACTAGCAGGCTGTTGACTCGGACTACTTCGGCAGACCGAGATTACGGAGCAACTGGCGACCCTCAGTGGTCAGGACCAGGAACTAGGTTCCCACCGCTCGGGCCGTTTGGTGGGCGATAGTCTGCTGATAGCTTCTGGGCATGATGTCTCCTCTGCGGGTACTATTTCAACAGGGCAATTTTTCGCATCATCACCTTCGGGCCGACCTGCAATCTAGCGAAATACACACCGCTGGGGGCGGCCTGCCCCGCATCAGTTCGTCCCTGCCAGGGCTCCTCATAGGAACCGGCAGGCATTTGCTGGTGCATCAAATTTCGAATGCAACGCCCGGCTAGATCATAGATTTTCAGGGAAACCTCGGCTGGTTCTGCCAGATCGAAACTAAATGCAGTGCTGGGGTTGAATGGGTTGGGGTAGTTGCCGGTAAATGCGGTGACCGTCGGCAGTGGATTTTCCGGGGCAGCCATCGGCTTCAGTAAGTCCGATTCAATGAAGGGGGAGTTGATTGTGGCCACCAAGGGTTCCCCTGTGGATGTGGCGGCCTGAATTGGAATACGCCAGTTTGGAAACGGTTCGTAAGGGAGCCAGAAGGCAGCCGTTCCCGGAATCAGCGGATCTTCCGTTGGGTAAATCCTTATTTTCGTGAAACAGTCATCGCAGGCGATCAGGAGCCGGGCAATGGCCAGAATACTGCCCTCAGGACTACCGAAATTATTTGGCGCTTCGATAGAAAAGCAGGGAATTTCCAGGGAATTTGGATGGTCTTGAAAAACATAGAAATCAAGCACCTGATTGGGTCCCAGGATCTCCAGGCAGGCTTCCCAACCGGTGATGGGAGTGGGGGTTTTGGCCACCACATAAGCATTGACGATGGTGCCGGCCAAAGCTGTGACATGGTTTTGTTCAAACTGGCCGATGTCGAAGAAAACACCGATTTCCGCCTGGTTGGTGCCTTGGCTGCTATTGACCGAAACAAGGTATTCCTCAGCTTCGGGAATCTCCATGTCAATCATATCGGCGAAAGACCCCTCTTCTCCGGTGAAGGAAACCTCGACTTCATAATCCTGCCCGGGAAATAGATCAAAGTTTCCTGCCGTTTCTCCCAGCGAAAACGGATTTTCGTTGGGGAAGACGAGAGAGGCTCGTCCTACCAACCGCTCCGGACCTTCATTGTGAATGACCACGGTTCTGGTTGATGGCGCACCGGGATTGGTGAACCCAAAATGGGAGCCCGATGGTTCAATGGTGTAGGCAGGAATCTCCTCGAGGCCTTCGGCGTTGAGCAGAAGGTAACTGCCGAAGGATGGTGAGAAACTGACGGCGCCACCGTAAACCAAGGTCCCCGGAGGGCTGAACGAAACCAGCAGATCCTGACTGTTGAGGGAGCCATAGGAATCAACAGGCTCCAGCAGGAAGGGTTCAGTATGGGAACTGAAAAAACCGTCCCCATAGACTGTGAGTTGGCCCTCATAAGGAACATCGCCATGGTTGGTGATGGTGAAAAACTCCTGGTGATCGTACCCCATGTAGGTGGGAATGAAATTGATTTGGGTGGCCGATAACTCAAGATCAGGAACTTGTTGCACCCCGACCCCGGTCAACTGGACGGGGTTGCAACCGGTGCCCAGATCCACAACGGCACTGAATGTGCCAGAAAACTGCGGGTCGAAATGAACTGCCACTTCAAGACTTTGACCGATTGATAAACTGAAGGGTCCCACGCCGCTGGTCACCGAAAATGGCGAACCCCCTGTCGGGGAGGTGACAGCCCCTTCCAGAACTTCAGGGCTGATGTTGCTGATGGTGAAACCCCGAGTGACGGGGAAGCCGATACCAGTGTTTTGGAAATCCAGCAAATCGGGAGTTATCAGACAGGGATCGCCAGCCCAACCCAGACACGGTAGGGGGAAACTGGCTGAATGGTTGGTTCCTTTGAAGACGATGGCGCATTCGTGGACACCTGGTCCAGCTGGAAAATAGGTGATGCTGCCGTGGCGAACTTCTCCCAAACCTATGGGCTCATTATCGATTTCTACCTGGAAACCGGGACACGAGGTGGGCTCAAAAGGAAAAGGATTCTGCCCAAAGCTCGTCACGGTGAATTCCCTGGTGATGGGGGCACCGTCAGGCAGGTCAAAATGCCCAAAATTGAGTTCATCGGGTTCAAAGACCAGCCAGGGCTGGTTGTTTGGAATGATAACCACTGGTATATCGTTGGAATCATCGCAAATTTCCCAGCCAAGGTATCCCAAAAACCCAAATTCAGCTTCGGGTGCGCTGACGGTGACGAGTAACTCTTGCCCCGGGTTGAGGTGAATGCTGATGGGAATCTCAGTGGCTGCATGATTGCCATAGTAGAAAAAAATGTACTCTTCCAAAACGGACAGCGTTCCGGCGAAGGGCAACAGCCCAGTGTTGCTGATGGTAAATTCGCCAATTCCACTGGTGCTGAGATGAACTATCGGTGAGATCAACTGGAAATCCAACTCGGGCAATATTCCATCATCATTGGCGATGGCCACGGGGATGGCTTCACAGCCAGAGGCAATCTCCGCAGCATACCATTGACCTGCACGGGCCACGGCAGGCTGGTGGATCGGGTAAGGAAAGAGATGTCCTGGCTCCAAAGGTGCAAAAAGGCTGGGCTCATCCAGGGAATGGAGGTAAATCTGTGAGGATACATTTGAGCCGGTGACCAGAAGTTGTCCGGTGGCAACAACAGTGATTTCAGCCGGTGGCAAAGGCTCTGGTAGATAAACCCTGAATTCGTTGTTGGAGAATTGGTTGATGCCATTGCCGGCCAACTCCCAGGAAAGCAAATATGAGTTGCCCAAGGTGGAAACCCGGCATTCCCACTCGGTGAGGTGTTCAGTGGCTTCGGGTTCATGGATAATAAGGTAGACTGGAATAGTTTCGGGCTGGTTCGAGGTTGTGATTTGGGTTTGGGTGCCAGCCTCATCGAAATAGACACCGAACTGGACGATGGCCAGGGTTGGACAGGCCATGAATAGGCTCATGGCACATATAAGGCAGGACAAACTTATCCAGGGCCGAAATGTTATTCGTCGCATGTTTTTCCCTCCTGAAAAAGCAGCGCGCTTCCCTAATATTTGTGGATGAAACTGCATTTTAGCATTTTTGATGATGGGATACCAACTTTTTGGGGTTCAGACAAAGTTCCATGGCCAGAACTGGCATACTCTGGATGATTGCCATTGTTGAAAAATCGTGGTACATGATATGTGGAATCGCGATTCCTGAACCAGTGCTCACATTGGATGGATCATGGCCAAAAAAGACCACAAGAAGAAGGAACCTTCGGCTTTGAGTGTTAGGCCTGGCGTGCACGACAAACACGACGGTCTTCACGACAATTGTTCTGTTCCCGAAGGCGATTCCCGTCCTCGTCGCCGACTTCTCACTCCACGGCAATATATTGACGGGGTCCTGTCCGGCGACCGAGCCTTGCTGGCCCGGGCAATCACTCTGGTGGAATCCGGCTCTGCGACTCATCAGAAATTGGCCCAGGAAGTTCTCACTGCCCTGCTTCCCCGACGCAAACCCGCCCACCGCGTGGGTATCACCGGCGTACCGGGCGCCGGCAAGAGCACCTTCATTGAAACCCTTGGTACCAGGTTGACCGCTCAGGGCCACAAGGTTGCCGTTCTGGCAGTGGATCCATCGAGCAGTTTGACCGGTGGCAGCATTCTCGGTGATAAAACCCGCATGGAAAAACTGGCCGCCGATCCCAACGCATTCATTAGACCTTCTCCCAGTGGTGGAACTCTAGGTGGTGTGGCCCGCAAAACCCGCGAAACGATGATGCTCTTTGAGGCCGCCGGCTACGATGTGATTCTGGTGGAGACCGTGGGCGTAGGGCAAAGTGAGATTCTGGTGCGCAGCATGGTGGATTTTTTCCTGCTCATTCTAATTTCAGGCGCGGGGGACGAACTGCAGGGTATCAAAAAAGGAGTGGTGGAAATCGCCGACGCCATTCTGATCAACAAAGCCGATGGATCTGGACTCCAGGCCGCGCAATTGGCCAGGGCGGAGTTTGAGAGGGTTTTACACTATCTGAGGCCGGCAACCGAAGGTTGGCGGACCGGAGCTTTCAACGCCTCCGCTCTCAAGGGAGAGGGTGTGGACGAAATCTGGGCCGTAGTCCAGAAATTTTATGCCCTGACCCGCACTTCCGGTGTGCGCCAAAAACGGAGGCAGGATCAGGAAAGGCAATGGCTGCACGACCTGGTCCGTGAAGGATTGACCAGCTTGTTCCAGGCCAACGCGGAGGTTCAAAAGCAGCTGGAAGGGTTGGAAGACAAGGTGGCTCGTGGGGAAATTCCAGCCACTGCTGCGGCAACCTTGCTGCTGGATACTTTTTCCGGGAAATCTTCGTAATTTCATCAAATCCATCATAAAAATTTTAAAAAAGAGGCCGGAATTTCCGGCCTCCTCTTTCGGTGATGCCGCACGACGGGGGAACGAACAAGCGGTCATCACTTACTGTTGATTTGATTGGAAACCCGGTTGTCGCCAGCACCTCCCGAATTTCTCCCGGTGCTTTCGGCCACCCCTCCGGTGGCAAGGGCGACAACGCTGGTTTCAAAAGGGTTGTTTGCCACCAATGGCAGGTCTTACATCTAAATTACGAAAAAACACAAAAAACCGGACGCCTAAAAGACGTCCGGCCGATAATTGGTGCCATTTGGTATATACGGTGTTTGTTGA
This sequence comes from Candidatus Krumholzibacteriota bacterium, assembly GCA_024275485.1. Lineage (GTDB taxonomy): Bacteria > Krumholzibacteriota > Krumholzibacteriia > LZORAL124-64-63 > LZORAL124-64-63 > LZORAL124-64-63. Next base: position 9,374 of record JAJRZA010000044.1, read on the forward strand.
GGGCTATTTGTACAAGGACTTGACGCCATCCCAGGTCGTTGTGGTCTGGCCTACCGAGGCTGGAGCGAAGACAATGTCCCCAAAAACTATAACCTTGCCGCCACCGCTTCTTTTCTGTCCAAACAGATCTTCCCAGCCAGCACCGCGGTTGATGAATTCGATGCAGGGTTGGGGGTCATTGTCCACCACAAGTTGGGCCATGGCGTTGCCACTGTACCGCAGAGCAAGGAAATAGTGGTCGGCCAGAAGCAAGGCAGGGGCATCGGGAGTGGGGGTCTGAACGGTGAATATACCGCTGTCAAAGATCTCAAAGGTTTGAACGGGACCGTCGTACAATGGTGCGCCCGGAACCCAACAACCACTGACCGAATCGAAATCGGCGACGAGAAGGGCTGGCTGGACGATCAGATCGGCAGGCACCTGATCGATATTGAAATCCAAAAGCTGGGAGATGCTCTCCAGAATGAAACCATTTTCGTTGCCTTGGCACGGCTCTGCCGGGAGAATATGGTACGCGTAGGTTTCGTCACCCATGAAAATGTCAGGGGCGGGGGGGGCAACCGGTGGGTTCAGGTTCCCTACCTGGCAGTCGCCAAAGAGAATCGTTTCATAATCGTAACCGACAGTTTCACCGTTGCCGGCGAAGGCCAAAGGCACGGTAAAAATCAATGCAACCAGGAAACTCAAAGGCAGGATGGATTTTCTGGTGTTGGAATCGGCAAACATGATTTTCCCTTCGGAATGGGCGATGGAGCAGGGATGAGGCCCATGATTTGGCAAGGATTATAACATATGCTGAAAAATTTGCAATACAATCCCGCTCAATTCGGTCTCAATTTAATTTTGCAACATTGAGACGATATCAGACATCAAGGAAGTGGCTTGGGACCCGTAAACAGGACTGTTCTCCAGTTGGCTCAGCACAGCAAGGGCTTCCTGTGGTTGCTCGTTGATCAAATGAGCCTGGGCCAGATACCACAATCCTTTTTGCCGGACCGGCATCAGAGTGCTCTTGGATACAATCTGAAGGGTGGCGAGTGACTCTGCAATGCGATCGCTGAGCAGCTGAGATACACCAAGAAAAAGCCGTGCATTATCCAGAGCCGCAAAATGCTCATCCGGAGAGTTGAGAGAAGCAGTCAGCAAGTCGATGGCCTGGGCAAGATCGTCAGCAGCAGAATCGTATTCACCACTTTGATAGAATTGCATGCCGCTGCTCCAGAGGGGGAACCACTGGTTCTGCTGGCCGGTTCGGACTTGAATGGGGGAAAAAGCCGGGGCTTCGGTGATGGCCAGGTTCCGGTATTTGGTGTCCGTGCCTTGGGGCATGAAAATCAACATGGCCAGGACGGCGGCCACTGCCATGGGAACCAACACCCGTTTTGGACCTGAAAAAATAACTTGATTCAGGCGGGAGAACCAGGACTCGGATTGATTCAGTTCCAGATAACGCTCGGCCTGATCGGCATAAATACCAGGTTGAGAAGTCAGTTCAGTCATGGCAGGAGCCATGGCGTACATCTCCTCCAGACAGTCGGAACAACCAGCCAGATGGTTTTCAAACCCCAGGCGCTCGTCGGTTTCCAGCAAAGCTAGCTCATAGGCTGCCAGCAGGTCACAAAACTTGACGGCGTTGTGTTTGCGGTTCTCAGGCATGATTCGTTCCTTTGTCCATTCGGGCCAGAATATCCCTGAGCTGGGCGCGGCAACGATGCAAGGCGGTGTAGAACCTTCCCCGGTTCATGTCCGGATGGTCCCGCTGGACCAGTTTCAGGGTGCGGGTGGAAACCTCGTTGGGGCTTCCTCCGTACTCCAGGCTGGACAGCAGGTGATGGAAGATGGTCCCGCAGCGGGGGAATCGCTCAGCCAGGCTGGCGATGGCTCCCATGAGGGTTTCCCGGGTTTGGGCCAGCTCAGTATCGGCCAGGAAATCTACTTCACAGGCGGCATCGGCGGGCAACTCTTCCACAAAGGAAAGTCGCTCGTTTTCACGACCCTTGGCCTGGTAGAAGTTGCCGATGACATTGCGCAACACGGTAAGCCCCCAAACGAGAATTCCCTGTCCTTCATTGCGTTCGCCGTAACGGTCGAATACGATCTTCAGGGTGTCCTGGACCAGGTCCTCTGCATGGTCCACTTGCACCCTACGTTTGGCGATGGGCAGAAATCTTACACGCAGAGATTCAAAAAGGACGGCTTCAGCCCTTGGGTCCCCCGCCAGGGACCGTTCGCTGAGGGTGTCGAGGGACAATTCACCAGTATTCAAAAGCTCTTCTCCGGAAGATGACTAGGCCGGAAATCGAGTTGATTCCAAGGCTTCGGGGAGTTTGATGATGATCCAGATGGGTTCCAATGGCAAGATCCTTCTTGCCCAGACCATTTTTGCATTGTTCCTGCTGATACTCGTTTCAGCACCCAGGGCGCATGCCATCCCCGAAAATGAACAGGCCTGGATTATCCTGGAACGGGGCGAAAGCAAAGGGGCACTATCCCTGGCTCAAAACCGCACTGACGCCCTTTCCCGCTGGCTGGTGGCGGTTATCGAGTTGGAAAATCAATCTTCACCAACCGACACGTCCCAGGTAAGCGAAGCTGCCCGAGCCTTCGAAAATGGTGATTTCGACCTGGTTGTACAAATTCTCCAACCCCTTCTCGACAATCCAGCCAATGAAGATGATAGGCTGCAAATTCGCCTGCGCCTGGGGGCTTCTCTGGTTGAATTGGGGCGTTTCGCCGAAGCTGAAGAAATGCTGACCATTGCCATCAACGATGCACAAACCCAGCGGCGAAAAGCCTCTGAATTCTTTGGTCTGCTGACCCGGGCGAGGGCCCGGGCGAGATTGCGTCAAATTGAACCGCCCCGCCAGGATTTGCAGGGGGCGCTGGGATTGGCCCGCAAAATGAACACCCATCGTTGGTCCGGGGTTGCGGCCATTGGCCTTTCGGTCATCAGTCGTCTGCAAATGGATTTGGACGATGCCCTGTTTTGGCGGGAAGCAGCCCTGGAACACTATCGTCACGCAGGGGATCTCGGCGGTCAGGCCCAGGCCCTGCACTACATCGCGGCCATCGGCATCATGAAAGGCGAGCTGACCCGGGCCATGACCCAGTTGCAGGATGCCGATGCCCTGGCCCGAGAAGCCGATGACCAGGCCGAGTTGGGCGGCATTCTGGGAGAAATGGCGGCGATCAACTATCTGCTGGGTGATTTTGACAAGGCCCTGGACCAATATCGTGAGGCGGTGCGTTTGGCTCCCAATCCATGGCGGCGGGGCATGATGCTGGTGAACGTCGGCTCCATTCACGAATACAGAGGGCAGTTTGATGAGGCCGTGCCGGTTCTGGAGGAAGCTCTTCAGTTGATGCGACAGGTTGGGGATCATCGCACCGAAACACAGGCCCTGCAGTCTTTGGGTGAAGCTCTGTGCGAGATGGGACAATCCGAGCGGGGATTGACCTATCTGGATGAGGCCATCGCCGCGGCCAGGGAATTTGAAATTCCCATGAGTGAGGCTTACGCCCTGGAAATCAAGGGTCAGGCTTTGCTCCGCCAGGGTGATCTGGTGAGAGCTGCCGAATCTTTTGATGGGGCCACGACCCTGGCCAAGCAAATAGACTACTTCGATATCCTTGAATGGTCGTTGCTGGGACAGGCCCAGGTTGCTCGTGCCGAAGGGAAACCAGAACAGGCCCTGCAGCATCTTCGCAACGCCCTGACCGAGGTGGCTGCTGTGCGCCGGCGCAGTGGCGGTTCGGATCGGGTGACCAGCGGCATCGTCAGCCAGGCGGGTCGGATTTATGAAGAAATGATCAACTTGCTGTATGAAATGCACCAAGCCAATGCCGATTCCGGTTATGACCTTCAAGCCTATGAAGTGGCCCAGGAAGCCCGTGCTCGAGCTTTTCTCGACCTGATGACAGAAGCGCAGTACGATCTGCAAGTCAGTGCGGTGCCAGGTTTTCGCCAGCAGGAAAGCCAAATCCTGACCCGCATTGTTGATTTGGAAACCCGATTGACCGGAGCGGACCCTGATTCCATGGGGCAACTGAAGGCCCAACTGGCCGGAGCTGAAGATGAACTTCAGTTGCTGGAGGCGCGCTTGCGGTCGGCGGATCCTCGTTATGCGGAAGTGCTGTATCCCGAGCCGCTGTCTTGCACCGAGGTATGCCGGGATGTTCTGCGACCAGGCGAAATAATGCTGGAATACGCCCTCGGTGAAGAGTCATCCTATCTGTGGGTATTGAGTAGGGATAAGGTGAGCATGGTGGCCTTGCCTGGAAGAGCGCATGTGGAAAAGCAGGTTCGCCGAATGTTGCCCCTATTGCGGGACTACAATGTGACCGGGGCGGAAGCGGCCTGGTTCGTTGAACCCGCCCGTCAGGTGTACGAAATGCTGCTCGGGCCGGTAGCCCAGGAGATTGCCCTGGCTGAGCGTCTGATTATTGCCGCTGATGGAATTCTGCATTATCTGCCCTTTGAAGCTCTTTTATCCGCTGATACCAAGGCTCGGACTTTTGCAGAGTTGCCTTGGTTGGTCCGTGAGAAAGTGGTCACCTATACCCCTTCGGCAAGCATTCTGGGGAGCATCCGCCAAACCGACCGTCCGGCCCGGGTCCCGGGACCGTGGCTGTTGGTTGGCGATCCCTTGTTGATCCAAGGTGAAGACGCCGGATTGTTTGCCCGGGCCGCAGGGGCTGCCGGTTTGCCACCCTTGCCGTACGCGGCCCAGGAGTTGAAAGCCCTGGCAGCACTGGTGCCTGCGGGTTTGCCTCCGGCTGAGGTTTTGTCCGGTCCCCTGGCCACCCGCGGCAATTTGGCCGAGGCCGGTCGTGGCAAGGATCTCAGCCTGGTGCATTTTGCCAGTCATGGCTTGTTCAATGAATCCCGTCCACGCTATTCCGGTCTGGTGATCAGCCCGGATCCCACCCGGGATGACGACGGTTTTCTGAGTATCTCCGAAGTGTTGGCCCTGGACCTGGATTGCGACCAGGTGGTACTTTCGGCCTGCGCATCGGCCCTGGGCCCGCATGTGACAGGTGAGGGCCTGGTGGGGTTGACGCGCAGTTTCATGTTTGCCGGGGCCCGCAGTGTTGTCTCTGCCTTGTGGGATGTTTCAGGCCGGGAAACGTCTCGTTTCATGGAAAGCTACTACCGGGAGTTGGCCCTTGGCCCGGGAGATCGCGCCGAGTGTTTGGCCAAGGCCAAAAGAGCCATGCTGTCCAGGGGGGCCGCTGAAGGTCCCGACCCCGCGCACCCGACTTTCTGGGCCGCATTTGTGCTCAGTGGCACCGGACGTTGATCCCTCCGTCGGATATGATTAGATTCCGGGGAAGATTTTTGCTCTCAACTTAAATTCTTAGGATAGGAACCATGTCCGCCAACAATGCCTACAACGCCAACAACATCCGCTTGCACAATACCCTGACCGGTAACAAGGAGAAGCTGGAAACCCTGGAGCCCGGCAAATGCGGCATCTATTGCTGCGGCCCCACGGTTTACGACTATACTCACCTGGGCAACGCCCGGGCCGCAGTGGTTCCCGACTTGCTGGTGCGTTTTTTGCGTCATCAGGGGTACGAGGTGAAGTATGTGCGCAACGTGACGGATATCGACGATAAGATCATTGCGCGCAGTGCCGAGCAGGGGGTGGAACCGGCCGAACTGGCTGTTCGATTTACCGACGCATACCACCAGGACATGTCTTCCCTGAATACCCTGGACCCGGATGTGGAACCGCGGGTCAGCGATACCATCGATGAAATTATTGATCTGGTAGCGACGTTGATGGACAAGGGCTTGGCCTACGATGTTGATGGTGATGTTTATTTCCGAGTCACAAAATTCAAGGGTTATGGCAAGCTGAGCAAGCGTTCGGTGGATGAAATGCTGGAAGCGGCGGGCAGTCGCATCGATGTGGATGAGCGCAAGGAGACGCCTCTCGATTTTGCCCTCTGGAAAGCCGCCAAACCAGGTGAACCTTCCTGGACCAGTCCCTGGGGCGAGGGCCGTCCCGGCTGGCATATCGAGTGCTCGGCCATGAGTGCCAAACATCTGGGTGATAATTTCGACATCCACGGTGGCGGTCGGGATTTGATTTTCCCCCACCATGAGAACGAAATCGCCCAGAGCCAGGGCGCCCACGGCGAGGATACCTACGCCCGCACCTGGGTGCACAACGGTTTTATCAATTTTGCCGGGGAGAAAATGTCCAAAAGTCTGGGCAATTTTTTCACCACCCGCGAGTTGACGGCAATTTTTCCTCCAGAGACGCTGCGTTATTACCTGATGACGGTTCATTACCGCAGTGGCCTGAATTTTGACCTGGAAGTGACCTGCCCGGCCTGCCATGCGGTCATGGACAAGGAGCAACAGGAAAGTGCCGTTTGTGGATCCTGCGGTCATGAGACCACAGCTGAAATTCTTAAAAAGCAGGTGCGTTTTCCGAGCCTTGAGGATGCTGACGATCGTTTGGCCTATATTTATTCCACTCTGGCTGCGGCTGGTCGATTCCTCGAAACGGCCAAGGCTTCCGCTTCGGAAGTTATCGTGGAGGGTCCGGTGGCTGAAATGTTGCCGGCATTTGTGGCCCACATGGCGAACGATTTGAACAGCAGCGGCGCTCTCGGTGTGCTGAGCAAGCCGCTGAGTGAAATCAACACCCTGCTGGCATCGGGCAAAGGAGTGAACAAGGACTTGCGGTATGCCACCATCGCCTATTTTGTGACCTCCATGAAAGAGGTGGCGGAAATCCTGGGCTGCTTTGGCAAGGATGCTTCCGAATGGCTGGTGCAGCGGCGAGACATGAAGGCCGGCCGCGTTGGGTTGGATGTGACCCGGGTGGACGAGCTCTTGGTGCAGCGTATTTCGGCCAGGCAGGAAAAAGACTGGACTGCTGCGGACCGAATTCGGGATGAATTGGCAGAGCTGGGTGTCACCGTGCAGGATGATCCCACGGGTTCTGTTTGGGCGTTTCTTTAGGAGTTAATCACGATGAAAAAGGTAAGCATGGTGATCCGCGTTTTGCTGGGGCTGGTTTTTCTGGCCTCCTGTGGAGGCAGTCAGGATGCGCAGCCGGTGTTGCGATTCACGGCCATTCCGGATCAAAACACCACGGAATTGATGCAGCGATTTGCCCCCCTGACAGCACATCTCTCGGAAGTTCTGGGTGTCCCTGTCGAGTACGTGCCTAGCCGCGATTACCAGGCTTCGGTGGAGATGTTTCGTGCCGGAGATATCCAACTGGCCTGGTTTGGCGGGTTGACCGGAGTGCAGGCTCGCTCTGCGGTTCCGGGGGCCGTGGCCATTGCCCAAGGTGAAGTCGATCCTCAATATTACTCGTACTTTATTGCAAATATTGAAACCGGCTTGGAACCTGGCCCGGAGTTTCCGGCGAGCATTGGGGAATTTGCTTTCACTTTTGGCAGCGAGAGCAGCACCAGCGGACGTCTGATGCCCGAATATTACATCAAGGAAAACACAGGCCAATCTCCGGATGATTTTTTTACCAGGGGATTCAGTTTCTCAGGCAGTCACGACAAGACCATCGAGTTGGTTGAAGCGGGACGTTTCCCCTGTGGAGTTGTCAACTACAAGGTCTATGACAAAAGGGTAGCCTCGGGGAAAACGGATCCGGAAGTGTGCCGTGTCATCTGGAAAACACCCACTTATGCGGACTACAATTTCACGGCGCATCCGGATATGGAAAATGTTTTTGGGGAAGGCTTCACCCACAAGTTACAAAGGGCCCTGACGGGAATCACCGATGAAGACCTGCTGTCGGCCCTGCCACGCCGAAAACTGATCAAGGCGAGCAATGAAGAATTTTCCGGTATCGCTGCGGTGGCCCGGGAGCTGGGGATGGTGCGGTGAAATCCGGATGGGCCTTTCGACTGCGTGATGTTCAGGTGGCTTATGGTGCCAAAAAAGTCCTTCAAGATTTCAATATTTCGGTGAATTCTGGAGAGTCCGTGGCCTTGCTCGGTCCCAGTGGGGCAGGGAAGACCACCATGTTGCGGTTGTTGAATCGTGCCTTGCGTCCTACCCGCGGCAACATTTTTGTTGATGACCGTAACCTGGATGATTTGACCAGCGGCCTGTTGCGTGAGTTGCGCTCCGGTATTGGTTTTGTGCATCAGGATTTGCGTTTGGTTCCCAATTTGCGGGTTTCCCAAAACATTTTGTCTGGTGCCCTCGGTCGGCTCAGTTTTTTTCAATCCCTGTTGATGTTTCTCAAACCCCGCACGGATGATCTGCTGGAAGTGCATCGTCTGTTGGAGCGGGTGGGCATTCCCGATGAAATGTACCAGAGGTTGGATCGTCTCAGTGGAGGACAGATGCAGCGGGTGGCCCTGGCCAGGGCGCTTTTTCAAAAACCCGGCCTGCTGTTGGCCGACGAACCCGTCTCCAGCGTCGACCCTGCCCGTGCAGCCGATTTGGTGCAGTTGATCACCGACATCAGCAGGGACGACGGTCTGACATTGTGCGTCAGCCTGCATGACCCCGCCTTGGCCCGACGGTTTTTCCCGCGGATCGTAGGTTTGCGGGCCGGTCGGGTTGTCTTTGACAAACCTACGGGGGATATCACCAACCGGGAAATCCAGGATCTCTACACCCTGGCGGTGGACGATGGCGTCTGAAGCCTATCAGGGACGGCCTTCCTTCCTGCGGCGACCAGGTTCGTTGGCGGCAGGTGGCTGGGTTCTGGCATTTCTCTTGGCGGCCGCCCTGTTTTCTGCCCTGAAGCTGGGGCTTTTTCGCACGGACATCTGGCCCACAGCCGGCGGCTGGCGATTGGCCGGGGAGTTTTTCAGGGATGCGTTGCATCCAGCCCTGCATTTCGTGGGAGAGGGTACACCCCAGGGAACCTGGGATCTGCCCCGGCAGGCCCTGATCGCCGCCGGCAATACCATTATTTTTGCCGCTGCGGCCATTTCAATTGCTCTGGTCGGTGGCCTGATTCTGGGATTTGTGGGCTCTTCGGTCTGGTGGGATCAACCGGGAAGTCCGCGGGGGCGGTTTGGTCCAGTGCTGACTTCCACCTCCCGCACCTTGATGACTCTCATGCGCTCGGTTCACGAATTGGTTTGGGCGGTTTTGATGCTGGCGGCCCTGGGCAGGGGCGAGCTGGTGGCCGTCATTGCCATCGCTATCCCATACACGGGAACCCTTGGCAAAATTTTTTCTGAAATGCTCGACGAAACTCCTGCCGATTCCGCTTCGGCGCTACGTTTGGCCGGCGCTCCCCTGGCCGGCTGGTATTTGTTCGGCCTGTTGCCCCGCGCCTTGCCCGACATGTTGGCCTACTTGTTTTACAGATTTGAATGTGCCTTGCGGTCCAGTGCTGTGCTGGGTTTTTTTGGCTTTCCCACTCTTGGCTATTTCATCAGTGCTTCTTTTGAGAATCTTTATTATGCCGAGGTCTGGTCCTATCTCTACGTGTTGATTGCCTTGATATTATTGGTGGACTGGTGGAGTGGGAAATTGCGACGGGCGGTGTTGTCTTGAGTGACCGTCTGCAAAGAATTCAACATCTTCACAAGGTCAGGCCCAGGCGCCCCATGGTGGCCTGGAGTGTCCGGGCAATGGCCTTGTTGCTGGCTGCCAGCTGGTGGCTTGGCGAATTCGATCTGGCTGGGTGGCTGACGGAACGCCGATTGACAAATTTGCAGCGTTTCCTGGGCGAATTGCGTCCCTGGCCGGTGCAACAGAATGGATGGGATACCGCGAGCATAGTCCATTGGGCGAGGGGTCTTTGGGGCGATGGAGGCGGCGAAGCCATGGTCAGCACCCTTGCCATCAGCGTGGTGGCGATTGTTTTGGCGGGAGTCTTTGGTGCCCTTTTCAGTTTGCTTGCCGCCCGGAATTTATCATCGGCGGAACCCATGTTGCCGGGCGGGAAACCGCCTGGTTTGTCGACCATCCAGCTCTGGCGTGCCGTTGCATGGATGACCCGTACCTTCCTGGTCTTTATCCGTGCGGTACCCGAGTATGTCTGGGCTTTTCTTTTCCTGGCTCTGCTCGGTGCCAACGCCTGGCCCATGGTCTTGGCCCTGGCCCTGCACAATACGGGAATCCTCGGCAAGCTGTCGGCGGAACTCATCGAAAATGTTGATCCCAAGAGCGCGGCCGCCCTGCGCGGTGCCGGTGCCAATCGTTTTCAAATTGTTTGGGCGAGTATTTTCCCACTCTCGCTGGCACGCTTTCTTCTGTATTTCTTTTACCGCTGGGAGACCTGTGTGCGTGAGGCCACGGTCCTAGGCATGTTGGGCATGGCCTCTTTGGGTTTGTTGATCGTGGATTCCAGGGCCCGAAATCGTTACGATGAGATGATTTTCTTTATCCTGCTCGGGGCTTTGTTGGTTTTGCTGGGGGATCTGGTTTCGGCTCTTTCTCGGCGTTTTGTGCGGAAATCCTGACTTTCAATATCGGGGACATCTAGGGTCGTTTCGCAAATAATCTGGCTATAGCACGATAAATATTGGTGATATAGAAGGTTTTTGATCATGGGGTAGATTGTTGTTTGAAATAATGCTATACTGCTTTTGTCTGATCTTGGACCGGCAATCAAATGCCGCCTTTCCGTTGGATTTTCTCTTTCCGGAATACACCAAAATGAGATGGCAATCGGTGTCCCTGGAGGATGCATTACTTTTCTGGAGGAAAAAAATGAAACCCACTAAAAAACTAGGAATTTCCGTGGTGATGGTAATGCTGTTGTCATCCGCTTCAGTCATGGCCGCCCGAGTTGGTTTTGACGACGGCGTTGTCGGCACTGCGTTCGGTCAACCCATGGGCACTCCGGTGTTTTCACATATTCTCAGTGAAGATGGTGTCGACGTTTTCATCACCTCGTTGGTTTCCAATGGGTCGTCCACCTATAATACCTGCAAGGTCGAACACTCTTTGGCGGCTCCGATCAATTTCAACCATGGCAACAACAACATCATGGAACTGAACAACGTGGGCCTTCTTTTCAATTTTGATGGCGTCGGTGATTCCCGCTTCGAGTTTTATCATACGGGAGGAACGGTGAACATTGAAGTCAACGGCCTTGGCGATGTCATTGCAGGCCCTGATTTCCCCAGCCTGGCCGGCCAGTTGGCCCCGGGGATAACCTTGTCCATCACCGGGATGGAAGTGCCGGGTGGTTTCAAGGGCACCGGCACCATCACCGGGCCTGTGTCGAGCCTCCGCATCGGTGGAGCAGAGCTTTACCTTGACGATGTCTCTGGCGGCAGCGCTGCAGTGACGGATAATTGCAGCTTTCAGGTGAACCACGAATCCCTTACTGTGGGCCTTGCCTGGGGGTCGTCCTTCGGTGATGCACCCGGCACCGTCATGTTCAATGAAGACACCATCCCCGTCTCCGCCGAAGAGTTCCATTTCTCAAACGACAGTACCACTTTTGGTGACTGCCTGGTGGGCATCACACCCTTGATAGAATTCGGCACCGACAAGGTGATGAGGCTCCAGCATATCAGCAATCTATACGATATTCAGGCCCTTGGAATTTCCACGCTGGGGGTTTCGTTTGAATTCCTCAACGACGGCCGTTTGGAAAACCTGCAAGTGAACGATGGTCCCCTGCATATGGATCTTTTTGAAAACATGCCGACGGAAGTGGCGCCTGGAGTGACCATGGTTGTGGAAAGCTTCCTGGCTGGCACCGGCACCTATGGTCTGGTAACTTTGACGGGCAATATTGAAACCCTTTTGGTGGGTGGTAGGCTGTTCTTCCTGGACAACATCTGTGTCACCGAAGGGACCCTGAGTGCCGCTGGCGACCAGATGGCTACTGTCGGGTTGATGGTGCAACGGAATTATCCCAACCCGTTCAACCCCAGCACCACTGTTGTTTTCCGCACCAAACGGAGCGAGACGGTGGAACTTTCGGTGGTGGACTTGGCTGGACGGCGGGTGGCCACTTTATTTACCGGCATTGTTCAGGCCGGCGAGCATGAAGTCTTTTGGGATGGTCGCAATACTAAAGGACAACAGGCGGCCACGGGAGTTTATTTTGTGCAACTGCGTAGTGGGCAGGGTGTGGTGAGTCGAAAAATTACCATGGTAAAATAGAGGTTGAAAATACAGCGGTTCAGGGACGGCCCGGGCCAAAGCCCGGGCCGCCTGTGGGTTAGCGCTCAGGATAACTAGGTTCTTGCGGTTTCCTTCTCGGCAGTCTCTTCCAGGGTTTTCCCTTCCATCTCCTGCACAACTTTCTCCGGCCTTTCTGCCAACTCGATCTGCTCCATCTGCTCGAGATGTTCCCATAGCCAGCTGAAATTGGCGCCGACTTCAACCAGGTCGAAGGTTGCGGTGGTGGTCCGTTGTGGGTGGTTGGCCATGAGGTGTTTTCGTCCCCCGTCCTCGGCACACACGTATTGCCCTTTCTTGGCCCGCAGGGCAACTTTGTTGTCACCAAGCTCGGTCAGTACGAAGGTCTCCCAACTGCGCAGCCAACTGCGGTCGGCAACCAGCTTGCGGCCACCGCCCTTCTCAGCGCAAACGAACCTATTGTTCACGGCCCGCAAAGCGATTGAGCGGCCGAGGGTTAGGATACCCTGGTCGCCTGATATCCCGTGCGCGCCGGCGGTGGGATAGTGTGATTGCTCACATGACCTGAGGGATGGCCCCATGCGCTTATGACGCACCAGGGCCTTGTCCCAGAAGCATTTGCAGACTTCCTCGGAAGAACCGATGCCCAGATTGATGTTGCCACCGATATAGGTCCGTGCACCAGCACCCAAAATGGCGGTTTCCAACGGCTGATTGTGGACCTTGCAGGAGTTGAAGTAGAGCACGGCCGGTGCCAGGGGATGGTTTTGCAGACCCTGGAACCAGCTGGCGGAAAGGTTTCCATCGTTAAAGTGAAATACTGTTGGGATTGCCGTGACCAATGTTGACGAAGCCCTTGAGGCCGGAGGTGAGGTAGCGGCGGTAGTTGGTCAAGGTGGCTTGGGCCCCAATCAGCTTCTTGGTGTTCAGGCCCATCTCCCGAGCCATTGCATCGATGTGATTGACTGCGTTGACGGTCGAGGTAATGTCGTCGCAGGGAGTGGCCACCACCATGTCGTAGGCGTAGGTGGCCGTATCCTCACTCTCCCATTCGTAGGTGTCTTCCTCGTTGAATTCCTGAGAGTCATCGTAGTCCTCCTTGATGTCCGTCACTTTGAAATCCTGGTCAACGTCGATGCGTCGCACTTCCGATGTGTAGGTGTCCTTGCGCAGCAGATAGGCAAGGAGGTAGTCCGCGGTACCATCTGGTTTGCGCTTGACCTTGACGTTGACCTGCCGGTACTGCGCCGTGGTTCCCGGCAGGACCTGCTGCCGAATGGTGTCGGTCACGGCCTGTTCGTCTTGGTCATCGTAGACTTTGTTCTGAGTTCCTGAGCCGAAGATTTTGATGGGAATTTTTTCGAAGCGATCAGACATGGCAATCCCTCCTGGTCTGGGTATGGATCCCTAAGGCACCAAAAGTGCCTCTCCCTCTATGGTTAAAGGGCACTACCGATACCCTTGTCTCCGCCACGGAGGAAAGGGGGCAAGGCGTCTCTACGGAGACGCGAAAAAACGGCTTTGGTATCACCAAGCCGTCGGCGTCCGTGCCACTGAAATATGGAAGGTGTATGGGAATTGAGTCAGCCCGTGGACAAGTTAATTGCAAAATTTGATGGCGCAAGCCACCTGCTGGCGTCGACCAAAATTTGGCGAAACCAAGTAGAAGCAGGGGATTGACCAATAGCCCAAAATCCGCTATTCTGATCGTCAGAGACAGCCCACCTGGGCCCCTGGATCTGCGGGGGCCGGGTTTTTTTTAGGCCCTCGCTCAGCAAAGGCAAACTATGTCCACCACTGCATCGAACAACGCCCCTCGTGGGTTTCGCCTGTTCCCGGGCGCCTTCTGGACCGCAAACGTCATGGAAATTTTTGAACGCATGGGGTGGTATGGTTTTTATGCCGTCTCCAGCTTGTATCTGACCGGGGCTATAGCCGACGGTGGTCTGGGTTTCACCAGTGCGGATCGTGGCGTCATTCAGGGCGTGGTGACGTTCTTTCTCTACCTCTTTCCTGCGGTTTTTGGCGCCCTGGCTGATCGTTATGGTTACAAAACCATGTTCCTGGCTTCAACCATGATCATGGGACCGGCTTATCTGCTGTTGCAATTCCCCACCACTTTTTGGGGGTTCTTCGCGGTCTATTTCCTGCTGGCCATCGGTCACAGCATGTTCAAGCCGGTTGTTATTTCCACCGTCGCATTGACCACCAATGAAAAGACGGCCTCCATGGGGTTCGGCATCTTTTACATGATGGTCAACGTGGGTGGGTTTATCGGTCCCATCATCGCGGGTATCGTGCGCGGCTGGAGTTGGACTTATGTATTTTGGGCTTCGGCGGCCTGGATTGGGCTGTTGGCATTGACCTGCCTCTTTTTCTACAAGGATCCCCGCAGTGCGGAAGAGAAGGCCAACAAGAAGAGTCTTGGTGAAGTTTTTTCAGGCATGATCGAAGTGGTGGGCAATGTCCGCTTCTTCGTGATGGTCGTGGGTGTTTTGGTCGTTTTGGTCATGGGCTCGAAATGGTGGGATTTCAAACTCGTGGGGCCTATCTCGCTTGTATGGATCATTTTCAACCTGGGTGTTGATTTTGTACTCAGGGCCAAGGGGCGCCGCGCCGGTGAAGGCTCCTGGCTGACTCAGCCCATGCAGGTGGGCGAAGGTCGTTACATGGTTTTCCTGCTATTGATGGCCGGTTTTTGGACCAGCTTTAACCAGATCTTCCTGACACTTCCGGAATATATTCGCGACTATGGTGATACGTCGGACCTGATCAGAACTCTGACCCCCATGGCAGGTTCCATCACCGGATTTTTTGAGAACATGGGTTTCAACACCGGCAATTGGGGGCAGGCCGTACTGGAGAACGGTCAGGTTAAACCCGAACACCTCATCAATCTGAATGCGTTTGGCATCATCCTGGGTCAGGTCGGGATTTCCTACCTGATCAGGAATGTGAAGCCTCTCAATACGATCATCAACGGTGTGGTCGTTACCGTGATCAGTTTCCTGGTATTCATGCTGGGCGAAAGTGGATGGATAATTGTCGCGGCGATCCTCGTCTTTTCCGTTGGTGAGATGCTGGCTTCCCCAAAAAGCAAGGAATACGCCGGGCGCATCGCCCCACCGGGCAAGGTTGGCATGTACATGGGGTATTTTTACTGGTGCACGGCTTTGGGGCATCTTTTTGGTGGTTTGCTTTCCGGGGTTATGTATCAGCACTTCGGGCCTACCGAACGTGGGGGCATCGATAATCCTGATGTGATGTGGATTGTTTTTGCTGCGCTGGCTGCTTCCACGGCGATCTCCTTGGTAATTTATGATCGTTGGGTCAGGGCGAATCCGTTGCAGGAAAAATAAGTTTGGATTGGCAACCGAAGAGTTGTGGCGTGCAGTTCCCAACGGCACGCCAACCGTCCTGCGACCATGATGGGGAACCGCCTAACACTGAAAGGTGAGACTGTGGAAGAGGCCCCAATGAGCATCAAGCGTTTGCACCTGGTGCTCCAATTTGTCACACCTTGTGCATGGCATAAAGTGTGACAGATTGGCCCGCAGTTTAACAAAACGCTGACTGATTTTGAAAAAAGGTTGCCTGGTGAACCAGTGGATTTTTCAGGAGGGCCCTATGAAACCAGGTAGTATTATCTTTGTGGTAATAATCCTAAACTCCGTGGTCCAACTATCCTTCGCTGAGACATATGATAACCATGTGATTCTTGACAGCAATGATGATGGGGAAGGGACGATCTTCTTCCCTGGGCAAGTCGAAGAGGGACCCGATGGAAATTTGTATGTGTTGGATTTAGGAGACTCTTTCATAAAGGTATTTTCTCCGGAAGGTCAGTACTTGTCCAAAATTGGAGGTGAGGGAGAAGGGCCAGGGGAATTCCAGCGAACAGACGGAGCAACCTTCGGGTTTACGAGAAATGACAAACTGTTTTTTTCTGAGTTTATCGGCGGCCACCGCTGGATTTCGATCATGGAGTTGGACGGAAATTTGATGAAAGTACTTTCACCTCAATTGGATGATTTTTTTGGTGTTCAATCCGCGAGTTCGCTTGGCGATGGGTCCTTCCTGGTACAATTTGCATTCAATTCAAAACCACGCGTAAAAGGAAACTACTTTCTTTATGACTCACCACGAACCTTGGCGGTTGTGGATAGCTCGGGAATAGTCGTTTCAGAGATTGTAATGAGTGAATTCACAAAATTGATTTCTTATTCTTCAAACGGGGCGACAACAAGCCTTCCGTTTACGCCGACGTTTGTGTGGACCCCAATTGGCGAGAATGAGGTGGTTTGGAGCGATGGGATGAGCCCAATCCTCAAGGTGTTTGACTTCATGGGGAAACTTGTTCGTGAATTGGAAACGCCTCTGCCTTATTCCGAAAAAGTAACCCAAAGTGATCTTCAGCAGTGGAAAAGAAGGCGGGAAGAATATATGAAATCGCGTGATCCGGTTTGGTGGGGCCGGTTCGGTCGAGTTGTCGAGGAGTACAAAAAGCCACTTTACGAAAAGCCCGTTCTACGATCGATCTCAGCAACACCGTCAGGCAACCTGCTGATCAATGGTAAGGATTCAAATTCGGATGATTTCGTTTATTGGCTACTTGATATACAGGGGAAGGAGATTGCCCGTGTCAATGTTGCCGCCAGGTACGTTCATTTTTCCAAAAACAATCTATTGTTCGTCACTTACGATGAAGAAGAAATCCCACAGATTAACGCATTAAAGCATTTTGGGGAGGAAGCCACGGCGATGTCCCGAATGGGAATGCTTGTGGAATAAGACAGTATGAGCACTTGCACCCGACCATCTCCACTGTCACTCTTCGCGCTGGTACACGAACCGCCCCTGCCCTGCTTGCAGGTGAAGTCAAACGATCGGCGGATCCGTAGTTTTTTCGCAATTTAACAACAAATCCCTTGCATTCGTTCAAACAGTACCTATTTTGTCTACAATGAAACTATACTAAAACGGTAAAGTTTGCCGACAAAGGTAAATCAATGATCCGCGTGACGAAATTGACAGACTACGGAATTGTCCTGATGACCAAGATGGCCTCGTTGGGTGAACAATTGCAAACCACTGCTCCGGACTTGAGTCAGGACATTGGCCTGCCTTTGCCTACGGTGCGTAAACTCTTAAAAATCCTGACCATGGAGAATCTTCTGGTATCGACTCGCGGCATCGGTGGGGGGTACCGGCTGGGCCGCAGCCCGGAACAGATCACCCTGATGGATATGGTGAGGGCTCTTGAGGGACCGGTGGCCATGACCGAATGCTCGTCCGATGAACCTTGCGGTTGCAAAATTGACAATTGTACCCTGGGGAAAAACTGGAGCCTGATCAATCAATTGCTGCAAAACACTTTGGAGAGCTACAACTTGGCCCAAATGGCGGGATCACTGACTGATTTGCCCACCCGGATTGTTCAGTTGAACAGTTCGACTGACTGTCCAACCGAAATTTCCAATCTGAGGTTGAAATGAGCGAAGAAAAGAAAATGCTGGAGAAAATGGCCTCCCAGCAATACAAGTGGGGTTTTGTGACGGACATTGAGTCCGATACCTTGCCTCCTGGCATCAACGAAGAGGTCATCCGCTTCATCTCTGCCAAGAAGAACGAGCCCGAGTGGCTGTTGCAGTGGCGGCTCAAGGCGTTTGCCCACTGGCAGACCATGGAAGAGCCCAACTGGCAGAAGGTTCAATTTCCAAAAATCGACTTTCAGGCCATCAGCTACTATTCGGCGCCGAAAGCACTTGAAGCCAAGAAGAAGAGCCTGGACGAGGTGGACCCGGAGCTGTTGGCCACTTATGAAAAACTGGGCATTCCCCTGACGGAACAAAAGCGCCTGGCCAATGTTGCCGTGGATGCGGTTTTCGACAGTGTCTCGGTGGCCACCACACATCAGGAAAAACTGGCCGCCATGGGCGTGCTGTTCATGCCTCTGTCAGAGGCGGTGATCAAGCATCCGGAACTGGTGAAGAAGTACCTGGGAAAGGTTGTTCCCTTCACCGACAATTATTACGCAGCGTTGAACAGCGCCGTGTTCACCGATGGTTCTTTTGTCTATATTCCCAAGGGGCTGAAGTGTCCCATGGATTTGAGCACCTACTTCCGCATCAACGAAGCGAGCACCGGGCAATTCGAGCGGACCCTGATCGTGGCCGAGGACGGCGGCAGCGTCACCTATCTCGAGGGTTGCACTGCTCCCCAGAGGGATGAGAACCAGCTGCACGCCGCAGTTGTGGAACTTTTCTGCCACGAAGATGCGACCATCAAGTACAGCACGGTTCAGAACTGGTATCCCGGGGATGAGAACGGCGTTGGCGGCATCTACAATTTTGTGACCAAACGGGCTCTGTGTGCTGGCGATCGGTCGCGCATAAGCTGGACCCAGGTGGAAACCGGTTCGGCTATCACCTGGAAATATCCCAGTTGCGTTTTGAAGGGCGAAGGCTCCGTGGGCGAATTCTTTTCCGTGGCCCTGACCAACAATTTTCAACAGGCGGATACCGGAACCAAGATGATTCATCTGGGAGCCAACACCAGCAGCACCATCGTTTCCAAGGGCATCAGTGCCGGAATGGGTGATCAAACCTATCGCGGGCTGGTGCGTATGGGCAAGAAGGCGTCCGGGGCCCACAACTATACCCAGTGTGATTCCATGTTGCTGGGCGATCGTTGCGGGGCCCATACGTTTCCCTATATCGAGTCGGCCAACAGTTCAGCCAAGGTGGAGCACGAAGCGACCACCACCCGCATCGGGGATGACCAGATTTTCCTTTGCAACCAGCGTGGGATCAGCACCGAGGATGCGGTTTCGATGATCGTCAACGGCTTTTGCCGGGAAGTTTTTCGGGAGTTGCCCATGGAGTTCGCCGTGGAGGCGCAGAAACTTTTGAGTGTTAGTCTGGAAGGCAGTGTCGGTTGATTCTTCCGGCGGGCCTTAATTTCCAAATACCAAGGAGACAGAGAGCAAATGCTGCAGATAAGGAACCTGAAAGTTAATATCGACGGCAAGGAAATCCTCAAAGGCGTCGATCTGGATATTCCCACCGGCGAGGTGCACGCCATCATGGGTCCCAACGGCTCGGGCAAGAGCACCCTTGCCCAGGTGCTTGCGGGCAACGAGAATTACGAAGTTACCGGTGGCACCATCACCTATATGGGGCAAAGCCTTTTGGATTTGAACACTGAGGAACGTGCCCTGAACGGCATTTTCCTGGCATTTCAGTACCCCGTGGAGATTCCCGGCATCAGCAATGAGGAATTTTTGCGCGCCGCAGTGAACGCCGGTCGCAAGCACCGGGGTGAAGCGCCCCTGGACGCCTTCGATTTTTCTGCTGTGGCCCGAAATAAAATGAAAATCATGGAGATGAAGAGTGACCTGCTGGAACGCTCCCTGAACGTGGGTTTTTCGGGCGGCGAAAAGAAGCGTAACGAGTGCTTTCAGATGGCCATGCTGGAACCAAAATTAAGCATCCTTGATGAAACGGATTCGGGACTGGATATCGATGCCCTGCGGGTGGTCAGCAAAGGGGTGAACAGCCTTCGCGACCCCGAACGAAGCTTCCTGGTGATAACCCACTACCAGCGTCTGCTGGAATACATTGTTCCGGACAAGGTGCATGTGCTGGCCGAGGGGCGCATCGTCAAATCCGGTGGCAAGGAATTGGCTTTGGAGCTGGAAGACAAAGGATACGCTTGGGTCGGTGGGGAGGCCTCATCGTGATGGCCCAGGGAAGCGGAAGCCTGTCCGCCCTGGTGGCTTCGGGCGAAGCCAGGGTTGCGGCGCGCAGCCACGAGGATGCGGCGACGAATGCTCTGCGTCAGCAGGCGTTGGATGCCTTTTTGGGTCAGGGATTCAACCTCCGCAGGCGTGAAGACTGGAAGTACAGCGACGTCAAGCTGTTCGATGATGGCCGGTTTGTGCCCATGATTGGCCGGGAAATCCAGTCTGCGGATATCAATCTGCCCGAGTTTGCGGGATATCGGCTGGTTTTTATCAATGGGGTCTTCTCTGCTCAGCACTCCCTCTTCGATGAGTTGCCCGAAGGTGTGAAACTCTGTCCCATGGCAGGAGCGAACTCCACCGGCCTGGGAGATCTGGCGTCTTTTGAAAAGTCGCCGTTTGTGGCACTGAACACGGCCTTCTGGAACGACGGTCTGTTGCTCGAATTGCCGGCCGAGGTGACCCTTGAACAACCCATTCATTTGCACTTCCTGACCGACAGGAACGCGGCCGGAAAGTTTGTGGCGGCGCGCAATCTTATTCGTGCCGGACGTGCCAGCAAAGCCACCATCATTGAGCATTTCAGCGGAAATGTGGGCGACGAATTTCTGCACGCTCCGGTGACCGAAATTTTTTGCGCTGCCGAGTCGGACATCACCCACTTGAAAATCATCGACGAAGCTGGCGGTGCCCTGCATCTGGGCAGCACCCATGTGCGGCAGGCCGAAGGCAGTCGTTATGCCAGCCGGGAGTTTACCATGGAGCCATCCATGGTGCGCCGGGAGTTGCATCTGGACCTGGTGGGCAGCGGTGCAAGGTGTGACCTGACGGCTCTGAGCATGGCCGGGGGCGACCAACGGCGGGATATGCGCACCAGGGTGGGTCATCTGGTTCCCGGATGCGAGACCCATGAACTCTACAAGGGTTTGTTCGACGATCACAGCAAAGGTGTTTTTGACGGGAAAATTTTCGTGGCGCGCGACGCCCAGCAAACCAATGCACATCAAAGCAATCGCAACCTGCTTTTGAGCGACGATGCCGTCAGCTACAGTATTCCCCGCCTGGAGATTTACGCCGACGACGTCAAGTGCAGCCATGGATCCACCACCGGACAACTGGACGACGATCAGGTTTTCTTTCTGCGCTCCCGCGGCTTCGGCTCTGTGACTGCCAGGGTGATGCTGGCCAAGGCTTTTGCCAATGAAATCCTGGAGGGAGTCGGCGATGCTGACCTGCGCACCCAACTTGACGCCGGAATCACGGCTCGTCTGTCCCGCAGCCTGAAAGGGAAGTGACCATGAGTGGTGTTGTTTCCGATAGCCTTCTCGCTCGCCTGCGCACGGGCAGTCTGCGCAGTGACTTTCCAATTTTTCAAACCGATGGCCGGGACAATGGCCTGGTTTATCTGGACAGTGGCGCCAGCGCCCAGAAACCCCAGGTGGTTCTGGACGCGGTGAACGATCTGTACGCCAATTCATACGCCAACATCCATCGTGGTGTGTACCAACTGAGCGTAGAGGCCACCAGGCGATACGAAGGCGCCCGTGATACGGTGCGGCGCTTTCTTAATGCCAGGCACCGCAAGGAAATCATCTTCGTGCGTGGCACAACCGAGGCCATCAACCTGCTGTCCAACACCATTGGGCGGGATCGTCTTGGCCAGGGCGATGAAGTGCTGATCACGCATATGGAGCACCACTCGAACATCGTACCCTGGCAATTGCTTTGCAAGAGCAGCGGCGCCACCCTGAAGGTTGTGCCCATCAACGATGAAGGCGAACTGGATATGGACGCCATGGTCGGGCTGATGGGCTCGCGAACGAAAATGATTTCCGTGGCCCATGTCTCCAACGCCCTGGGCACCATCAATCCTGTGAAGAAGATTGTTGCCCTGGCCCATGAGCAGGGAATCCCCGTTATTCTTGACGGCGCCCAGGCGGTGCCACATCTCCCGGTGGATGTGCAGGACCTGGATTGCGATTTTTATGTCTTTTCCGGACACAAACTCTATGGACCCACGGGCATCGGGGTTTTGTACGGCAAGGCAGAACTGCTGGAGCGCATGCCGCCCTACGAGGGTGGCGGCGACATGATCGAGTCGGTGACCTTCGAAGAAACCACCTATGCTCCATTGCCGGCACGTTTTGAGGCAGGGACGCCGAACATTGCCGGTGCCGTGGGGCTGGGCGCGGCTATTGACTATGTTACAGGTATTGGATTCGAGACCATCGAGGCCCACTCCGCGGAACTCCACCGATACGGCAATGATCTTCTGGCGGGAATCCCCGGTTTGCGCCAGATTGGTACGGCAAAGAACAAGGCCACCATGTTCGGCTTCGTTCTGGACGGAATTCATCCCCACGATGTGGGCACCTTTCTGGCCGAAGAACGTGTTGCGGTGCGCACGGGCCACCACTGCGCCCAACCGGTGATGGAGCGATTCCAGGTGCCGGCCACCACCAGGGCCTCGCTGGGCATTTACAATACCAAAGCCGATCTGGACGCCCTCGTGGAGGCCATCGGCAAACTCAGAAAGTTCTTTGGAAAATGAGCGACCTGCGAGACCTGTACCAGAGCCTGATCCTGGACCACGGACAAAATCCACGCAACAAGCGGACCATGGATTGTCATGAAGGCGGCCAGTGCCGCTGCACCGAAGGCTACAATCCTTTGTGCGGCGACAAGCTGACCCTTTTCGTGAAGGCCGAGGACGGAGTACTGGAAGACCTGAGTTTTGAAGGTCACGGTTGCGCCATTTTCACCGCTTCGTCGAGTATGTTGACCGAAGTCCTAAAGGGACGCAGCATTGACGATATCCGCGAAATCCAAAACAAATACCTGGAGATGCTGACCAACGAAGAGATTGAGCCCGATCCCGAAGGGCTGGGAAAGTTGGCCGTTTTCGGCGGGGTGAAAGATTTTCCCGCCCGGGTGAAGTGCGCAACGCTCCCTTGGCGTGCTCTGGAAGCAATCTTGAAGGCGGTGGATGAGGACAATGCCAGGTCCGAGGATCCGGTAGCCACCGAATGATGCAAGGTGATCCTATCGTTACCCTTGCCCGTGCCGCACAATTTCCCCTTTGACCATGTAGAGGGTGTCCTCGGCTATATTGGTGGCCAGATCGGCCACACGCTCAATGTGCTTGGCCACCATGATCCAACCGATCAGTTCTTCGGCCTGGTTGGGCCCTCGGCCAATTTCTTCTTTGACCATTTCGATCAATTTGTAGTAATAGGCGTCCACTTCGTCATCGTCTGCCATGACCTGGGCAGCTTTTTCCTCATCCCGGCTCATGAGTGATTCCAGGCTTTTGCGAAACATCGAACGGGCCATGCCGCCCATCTTCAGGATGTGATCCGTGAAAAGATGACGGCTTTCGCTGGCCGCCAGGAACCGCTGGGCCCCGGCGATGTTCACCGCCAGATCCCCGATACGCTCGAAGTCGTTGTTCATTTTCAAGGCAGCGATGAGAAAACGCAGATCGACCGCCACGGGTTGGTGCAGGGCCAGTATTTTAAGGCACTCCTCTTCCACTTCCACTTCCAGACGATCGATTTCCCGGTCCTTGGCCTTGATCCCGTCCAATCGATCACCTTCGTTTTGGGTGATGATTTGAACGGCGTCTTCAAGGATATTTTCCACCAGGGAACTGAGGTGGAAAAGGTGTTTGTTGAGGGAGTCAAGTTCCCGCTGCAGATGGATTTTCATTTCTCGGCCTCCAAGGGCAAGGTCAGGGTAAAGGAAGAGCCCTCACCGGGCGTACTCTTGACGGTGGCTTGACCGCCATGGATCTGGGTGATGTGCTTGACGATGGCCAGACCCAGTCCGGTTCCACCAAGACGGCGACTGCGGGCTTTGTCGATACGATAGAACCGTTCGAATAGTCGAGGCAAATGTTCCACTGAAATGCCCGGGCCCTGGTCCCTGACCTGCAAAACAATGCTGAACTCGTTTTTACTGCAGGACACATGCACCGGCGAATCATCCGGACTGTAGATCAAGGCGTTGTCGATGAGATTGCCCATGGCCTGTTCCAGCAAAGGGGAGTTGATTTTGCTGCCGATGTCTTCGGGGCAATGGATTTCCAGTCGGTCGGCGGCTTGGGGATTGCGCGAAGCCAGGTCCCGGATCACCCGCTCCAACATGGGACGCAGGGGTTGTTCAATCATCTCCAGGTTGCCGGTCCTGTTTTCCTCTTCCAATCGTGAAAGGGCCAGCAGATCGCCGATGATATTTTCGAGACGATCGGTTTGGCGGTTGATGATTTTCAGGAAATGGTTCGCATCAGCCCGGCTCTCCGGCGGATCATCCAACAGGGTTTCCACAAATCCCTTGATGGAAGTGACGGGGGTTTTCAGTTCGTGGGAAACATTGGCCACAAAATCACGGCGCATGGTTTCCAGACGACGCAGTTCCGTCATGTCGCTCAAAACCAGCAGGGCGCCAATTCTTTCACCCTCGAGATTCACCAGGCTGCTGGCCTGAATTTGGATCAAACGACCGCCCTGACCCCCATATCGCACATCAGTTTCTCCTGCTTCACCGTGGATGAGCACTTTCTGGGTCAGGCGGGTCAAGTCGGGATGCCGTCCGATTTCCTGGATGCTTCGCCCCAGGGCGTATTGTTTGCTTTGGCCCAGCATTGAGGCGGCTTTGCTGTTCAGACGGATGATATTTTCTGAACTGTCCACTGCCAGAATGCCTTCGCTCATGCTGGCGAGTACGGCTTCCAACTCTTTTTGCTGGTTTTCCGCAGTGCGGATCCTGTCGGCGAGTTGATCGGCCATGTGATTCATGCTGGCGGCAACGGCATTGATTTCCAGGCTGTCATCCACTTTGATTCGACCAGCGAGGTTGCCCTGGGCAAAGGCCTCGGCGCCGTGTTGCAAATGCTTGAGAGAAAGACTCAGTTTGCGGGCGAGAATATAACCGAAGAGGCCCGCCAATACTACCAAAGCAAGGCTGACCAGGGCAATTTCTCCATACAATTTACCCATGATGTCGCCAAGGTCATCAAGGGAAACCGAAGTGCGAACCACATAGGTGACCGTTTGAACACCCGGGCTGTCGAAACCGGGCACGGCTACATAAAGACGCTGGTGTCCCAGGGTGGAACTGTAGCGCTGACTCACGCCGACTGTGCCGTCGAAAGCACTCTTGATTTCCGGTCTCTGGGCATGATTCTCCATCAGGGCCGGATCTTCGTTGGAATCACCGACCACCTTGCCGCCATCCAGGATCACAGTCAGTCGGTATCCACTTTCGTGACCGACCCTGAGGCAGGTTTTCTGAATGGCAGGAAAATCTCCCGACTCCGTCTGGGTTGCGATTCCCGGAGACAGGACCCTGGCAAAAGCTTCCAGATTCTGGGTGGTGTGCTCAACCATGAAAGACCGCATGGCCCGGCCGGAAAACCCGGTTACGAGGACCAGGCTGACCACCAGAATGGTCAACAGTGGCGGGTAGAATTGCCATAATAGTCCAAGGCGTCGCATTCACTCACCCATTTTGTAACCGACCCCACGGACGGTCTGAATGTGCTCACCGGCAGTACCGAGTTTGCGCCTGAGGGCAGCCACCTGTACGTCTACGGAACGGCCGGTGACAGGATAGTCGTCACCATGCACTGCATGGACGATCTGTCGCCGTGTGAAAACCCATCCTGGCCGGGAGGAAAGAAAGTGCAGGATGCGGAATTCGGTGTTGGTCAGATCCACTTTATGGTCGCCGGCAAAAACCTCGCGCCTGCCCAGGTGTATGCGAAGTCCTTCGAAAACCAACTCCTCCTGGTCGCTCTTTCGCGTGGATGCTCCCCTTCTCAACAGGGCGTTGACCCTGGCCAGCAAAACCTTGGGCCGGAAGGGTTTGGTGACGTAGTCATCGGCACCGGCTTCGAACCCGGCAATGATGTCTTCTTCCTCACCCTTGGCAGTCAGCATGATGACGGGGATTTGGGCGGTTTCCGGATCGGCTTTCAATTGCCGACAAACTTCGAGGCCCGAAAGCCTGGGCAGCATGAGGTCCAGAATCATCAGGTCGGGCATGGTTTCCCGGCTAACCTGCAACCCTTTTTCACCAGTGCCGACAGGTTCGGCCGCATAACCCTGGCGGGACAAGATGTACTCCAGCAGTTCGGCGATGTCCTCTTCGTCTTCCACGATCAGGATGTTTTCTCCGGCCATGATTCACCTCTGGGAAATACTGAACTGGATGCCTTTCGAGCCAGACGTTCGGTGCTTTTCATGTTTTGTGCAAGTTAGGATTGTGTAAAGAGAATTGTTGCCGGGCCAACCGGCGATTTCGGATGAAACCATCCCATGTCGGAATTTACAGGATTTTTACATAGGCCTCGTCTGGTGTTTACAAACGACAACTACCCTGTGGGCATCAAGTGGTCCGGAATTTCTCCGGAATGCAGAAAAATCCGATACAAAGGATGGATAAGATGAAAATCCTGAAATTGAAGACCCTCCGCATGGCCTTGCCGGCAAGCACGGTGTTTTGCATCCTCGCCGCCGGTGTCGCCATCGCTGGTGTGGGAGTCGATGCCGAACTGCCCGAGTACAACCCGACCGGCAATGTTTCCGGCAGCATCAAGAGCATCGGCTCCGATACCATGAACAACGAGATGGCTTTGTGGGCCGAGGGCTTCCGCGGTTTCTATCCGGGCGTTAAGGTTGAGATCGAAGGCAAAGGATCTAGCACTGCTCCTCCGGCCCTGATCGCAGGCTCCTGCAACTTCGGTCCCATGAGTCGCGCCATGAAGGCCAAGGAGATCGACGCCTTCGAAAAGAAATTCGGTTACCCGCCCGTGTAGCTGCGCACCAGCATCGATATGCTGGCTGTATATGTGCACAAGGACAACCCCATCGCGGGCCTTACACTGCAACAGGTGGATGCCATATTCAGCAAAACCCGCAAGGGCAACTACGGCAAGGACATCATCACCTGGGGTGACCTGGGATTGACCGGCGAGTGGAAGAATCGGCCCATCAGCATGTATGGCCGCAACTCGGCTTCGGGCACCTACGGCTATTTCAAGAAGCATGCGCTGTTCAAGGGTGATTACAAGAACAATGTCAACGAACAGCCGGGCAGCAGCTCCGTGGTGCAGTCCGTGGCCAGCGACAAGTATGGTATCGGTTACTCAGGCATCGGTTACATCACCAGCGATGTGCGCGCGGTGGCTTTGTCCACCGACACCGGATCCAATCCCGAGATGGTTCCCGCCACTCCGGATAACGCCTACACTGGCGATTACCCCCTGGCGCGTTTCCTCTATTTGACGATGAATTACCGACCCGGCAGCAAACTGGATACCCTGAGGGCCGAGTTCGTGAAGTTCGTTTTCAGCCGGCAGGGTCAGGAAGTCGTGGTCAAGGATGGCTACTTCCCGGTGCCGGCAGGTGTGGCTCGCGAAGAATTGGAAGCCGTCGGTATCAAGGCAATCTTCTAACGGTATGTGTACCACGGAAAAGCAGCACACAAGGCGCAATTTCACGGGCCGGATCAATGAACGCAAGCCTCGCCGATCCGTGAGGTGGATGGATGATATTGCCCGTTGGGTGATAACGCTCAGCGGCATCGGCAGCATTGTGGCGGTGTCGTTGGTGGGGTTATTCCTCGTATGGGTCGTGTGGCCGCTTTTTTCCCCCACTGGCCTGCAAGAGGTGGGGACCACCGGAGCTGCCGGGTCCGGGAGCCCGGTAATTTATCAGGCTCTGGACAATTACGATTCTCTGGTTTGGAGCCTGCGCGAAGACGGAACGATTCAATTGCGGGATCTGGACCAGGGGCGCGTTTTGCATCGTCTCGTTGTTCGGTCTGGCCAGAAACCAATCTGTTGGGCGGTATCGGATCAAGGCCGGCGATTGGTTTTTGGGTATGAAGACGGCTCCGTTTTGACCACAACCCTGGAATTTGTGGTGCGGTATTTTGGAGCCGACGAAGTCACCCGCCAGATGCAATCCCTGGAGCCCGGCCAGCGGTTGCCGCATGAGCGGGGGATCGTTGAAAAAACCAATGAAGGCCAGATCCGGTTTTCCCAACTTCAACTGCAAATTGACAAACCCTTGAATCTGTCTTCATCGCTGGTTGAGGTACTGGGGGTTGCCAGCACCACCAACGGTTTGGTTGTGGTGGCTTTGGATCAGGCCGGTCGATTGCACGACCGCAGAATCACCTGGAAAAAGAACCTGCTGAC
>JAJRZA010000045.1 GCA_024275485.1 Candidatus Krumholzibacteriota bacterium
AGGTTCTTTGATAATCTTGGTCTCGTAAATCTGCAAAATGAGTTGCGACGACTTCAATGTGTAACTTGAACCGCCGTGATACGTGATCCGTTTGTCCGGTGGTGTGGGAGGGTGAGGTTGCAAAGCCTCACCCTACCCGATGTGGTTCCAAGCTATGCTGCCCTGCATTTCCTCATGAATTGCTCCGGCAGTGTTTTAAAGTCCGGTTTGGGTTTTTTTTGTTGGGAGCAAGCGACCCAGCCTGTATGTTTGCTGCAGAATCAAAACCCTTGGTCGGGTGTGGCCGTTCGTTGCTTCGGGCTGTGTGTAAACAAGGACTGGGTGGTTGAAATGGATAGCAATAGGGTGGAAGATTATCTGGGGAAATTGATGGTCAATCCAAACCTGAAAGCTTTGGGATCAATTCCAGTTCGATTGAATGAAATCGAGATTTACGATCTCCTGGAAGCGATTGGACTCGACCCTTGTCGTGCCCTTTATCTTGCCGAAGGATCCACAGCCGAAAATGTAAAGGTATGGGCTGAAGATGTTTTGAAATTCGCCCAACCTGAGGGAAGGTTTGTTCTCAAAGTGGTGGGCCGCAAGATTCTCCACAAAACTGATGTCGGTGGAGTCAAACTTGTCCAATCCACCGAGCTTCAGGTCCAAGATGTTATAGACCTGGTGGCTACCTTGAGAAACGATCTCATTGAAAATGGGTTATCCGGAGTCATTGAAGGATTTATGGCAGGCGCCTTTGTTTCACACCGGGCCAACACCCCGGGCCATGAAATTTTGTTGAGCCTTAAGCAGGATCCCGCTTTTGGGCCATGTGTGATCCTGGGAATCGGCGGCACGCTGACCGAATGGTACAGCAGAAGCTCAGGGGGAAACAGCACCCTGATTTTGCCGGCCTCCGGTTTGATTGCAGAAACAGTGGCCGAAGCCATAGAAAAACACCCCTTGCTTTCTCTGCTTTGTTTCCCTTCCCGTTTGTACCCCGCAGCTCCTGTGGCCATTGAAAACCTTGTCCACTGGGTCATGACCCTGGCACAGGTTGGGTTGATGGTGGGGCCCGGTGGCTCATCGTCATACACCTTGGAAGAAATTGAAATTAACCCTGCAGTGGCGCATCAGGGAAAATTGGTTGCTCTGGACGGTGTGGGTTTGATCAGCCAACGCAAATGGTCCGACGATTCCCGGCCCGTATCGAAAATTGAAATGCTGCTTAAACCACGCAGTGCCATGGTGTTAGGTGTCAGTGCGCGCGGGGCGAATCCAGGACGAATCATCCTTGAGAACCTGAAGCGTAGCCAGGGAATCGAACAGGATCGTCTTTATGTTGTGCATCCGAAAGAAGAATGTATTTCCGGCAGACTCTGCTTCCCCTCCATAAACGATATTCCCGAAAAATGTGATTTGGCGGTTATTGCAGTACCGGCTCTGGGTGCTCTCGATGCTATTTCCGATTTGGTTCGGTTGGATAAGGCCGGGGCCATGATTCTCATTCCCGGAGGATTCGCCGAGGCCGGTGAAAAGGATTTGGCTCAATCCATTGAAAATGTCCTGGCCAAGGGGCACAGGATTGGAGATGGGGGGCCTGTGATGGTGGGTGGCAATTGCCTCGGCATTGTCAGCAGGGACAACTATAATACCTTCTTCTTGCCGTCATACAAACTGCCTTTCAATCCAGGGGGTGGAGACAATCTGGCTTTGGTAAGTCAATCGGGAGCCTACCTGGTCACTTTTGCGAGCAACTACGATGGGATCATCAATCCGAGGGCGAGCATCAGTTTCGGCAACCAGATGGATTTGACGGTTTCGGATTTTGTGGAGCATTTTACGGCCGTTCCTGAAGTGAATGTCATTGCTTGTTACGTGGAAGGCTTCCGGTCTGGCGATGGTTTACGGTTTTTGAAGATGGCGAGCAAAGCCCGGGCCGCCGGAAAAAAAATCATCGTATTCAAAGCCGGTAAAACTGCCCTCGGCGCCCAGGCCGCAGCTTCTCACACCGCATCCCTGGCCGGTGATTACGCAGTTGCCAAGGCTTGTCTGGAGTCGGTTGGGGCAACGGTGGCCGAGACATTGGATCAATTTGAGGATTTTATCAAAACTTTCACCTTGCTGGCGGACAAAAAAATCACTGGCAGGCGGGTTGGGATCATCAGCAATGCCGGGTTTGAATGCAGCACCGTCATGGATCGTCTTCAGGGTTTGGAGTTGGCAAGTTTTGGGGATGATACCCAGGCTGTTCTGGATGAAATCCTGCCGTCGTTTGCCCACCGGACAAACCCAATTGATTGCACCCCAATGACCGGGACCAAAACTTTTGTCGACAGCTGTCGCGCCATTCTGGAGTGTGAAGCTGTTGACCTTGCCATTCTTTCTTCCGTGCCAGTGACACCGGGTTTGGACAACCTGCCTGCCGATCCGGAAGGAAAACACGGAGAAAACCTTGCTGGCAAGAACTCCCAGCCTTCGCTTATGATAGGTGTCATTCACGGTTCTGCTAAACCTGCTGCCGTTGTGGTCGATTCCGGAGTAATCTATGATCCGATGTGTCGCATGATCGAAGTGTCGGGTATTCCGGTTTTCAGAAAAATAGACCGGGCTGCCCAGGCCATGGCGGCGTTCTGTCTCACTTAGGGAGAACTACTGATGAAGAAATTCTGGATTGTGTTTCTGGTTGTCGCCTTGGTCGTTGGTGGGGGCTTTGGTTTGATGTGGTATTCATTGTCCAATTTGAATGATGTGGTGTCAGTCGACGGCGGTGTCCTGATCTGGAGGGTAAGCGGCAGTTTTCCCGAAGAACGGGATGATTCCTTTTTGGGTGCCATCCGCGGTGCTGAAGAGTTGACCCTCTCCGAGGTGGTCTTTGCCTTGCACCGGGCAACCGATGACGACCGCATCACCGGCCTGGTCCTGGATTTTCGTTCCCTTGGCACGGACTGGGCGAAAATCGAAGAAATCCGTCAAGCGGTAGCGGAGTTCAAAACCGCCGACAAACCGGTCTATGCCTATTTCGACGGTGCCGGTACCAGGGAATATGTCTTGGCCGCAGTGGCTGATGAAGTATATATGTCTCCCGAAGCCAACTTGATGGTGCTGGGTGTTACGGCAGAACTTGATTTCATGAAGGATGTTTTGGACAAGCTGGGAATGGAGGCGGATTTCATTCACGTGGGGAAATTCAAAAGCGCGCCTGAGCGCATGACCCGCACCGAAGCCAGCGAAGCCAATCGGGAAATGATCACTGCCATCGTTGAGGATCGCTACGCCAAACTCCTGGACATGTTGGCCAGCAGCCGCCAAGTCCCTGTCGAAAAGGCTGAAGCATGGGTTGACCGCGGCATGTTTGATTCCGAATCCGCTTTGGCCGAAGGCCTGATCGACGGCACGCTCTATTTTGACAATATTTTCGACCAGCATTTTCCCGATGAAGACACCACTTTCCTGGCTGATTATATCCTGGATCGTCCCAATCCAGGCCACTCCCAGCACACCATCAGTGTGGTCTTTGCCACGGGTATCATCATGCCTGGGGAAAGTCGTTTTGATAACTTCCAGGGCAAGATTGCCGGCAGCACAACTGTCGTAGATGAGTTGGAATCCGTTCGCGACGATGAAGATATCGACCTGGTTATTCTTCGGGTGGACAGTCCCGGCGGCAGCGCCCTGGCCAGCGACCTGATCTGGCAGGCCATTTCCGAAGTCAAAAAGGAAAAGCCGGTCATCGTCTCCATGAGCGGTATGGCCGCCAGCGGTGGGTATTACATCAGTTGCCTGGCCGATTCTATATTTGCGGATCCCGGTACACTGACCGGCTCCATCGGTGTCTACGCCGGGAAAATGAGTCGCTCCGCCATGTACGAGAAAATCGGGGTCAACAGGGAGTTCATCACCCGGGGTGAAAACGCTCTCCTGTTCAGCGACGAGGGTGGTTTCTCCACCAGCCAACGCAATCTATTCCAAAACCAGCTTGATGGTTTTTACGAGCGTTTCCTGACCAAGGTCGCCGATGGGCGCAACCTGACTCGGGATGAAGCCCACACCGTGGCCCAGGGCCGGGTCTGGACGGGGCACCAGGCCCTTCAGGTTGGTTTGGTAGATGATCTCGGCGGTCTGCGTCGAGCCATCAATTCGGCCAAGTGGACTTTGGGATTGCAAACTTCCGATACCGTATCAGTGGTTACTTTTGGTGAAGACCTGTCCCTTCTGGAAAGGATGCTACTGCGCTCGTTACATCGGGGGGGCATGTTCGGGCAGCTGGGCACCGGCCTGGCCAACTTCGACCCTTATGCCAACAGTTACCATCCGATACCACATTTGCTAGATACCCTGCGCCGCAATGGAATGTTGGCTGCCGTGGCCCTGATGGACGGTCGACCTGTGGCCATGATGCCGTTTTTCCTCAAGGTGCATTGACACATCTGGTAATTTGACACACTTGGTAATTTGACAGATCCAAACCTTCGGGAAGGCCATGCCACCAACGCGCGGCCTTTCTTTCGTCCTGTGATGGAACCGAAACAAGAGGTGGTCCCCGACGCCATAGGCAATGAAACATGTCCTGACTGTGTCCCCAAAGGAATAGGGCGTGACCCAGTTCATGAACAAAACCCCGCACCGCGTAAGGTCGATCACCAGGGTCGTGGAAATTGTTTCCGGTTAATATCTGCACCCGCATGGGTCGACCGATGGAATCCAGACGGGTAATTTTGGCAGCCATGGACGGGTTGAGGTTTCGTTCGGGAAAATGAATCAGCTGCACGCCCCAGCTTGCGTCCTGTTCGGCTTTGAACCAGGGGATGGCTTCGTCATCATTCCAGATGGTCAGGGCTTCAGTCAAGCATTCGGCCAGATCGACTGGTCCGTTGGACGCCGCGCCTATTCGCACCGGTACGGGGAAAGAAGGCCAATGGGTGACGATCTGGTCAAAATAGGGAGTGGTGAGATCCTGAAGCAATTCCAGGAGACATCCATAGTCCGGCGACTGCACCGGTAAGCACCGCATGGGGACTGGGACAGGCAAAGCCATGGGGATGGGGCCCTGCGGCTTTGCGAACGGGCAAGTCCAATGGAATGCGTGCCATACCGACAAGTCCCTGGGTTCAAGATAAATGGGATAGTTCAGATTCGGTGCAGTTCCTTTGTCCTGGAAATCCCAGACCACTTTCCACCCTTGATTGGGAGGGGAAATGGCGGAGATCTCCAGGAATACCTGGCCAGAGAGACTGTCAGGGCTGTTCCAGGTCCACTCCCAGCGTCCTTCGTGCACTCCCTGGGCTGGTCCAAGGTCCGTGATCCAATCTGCCGCCAAGCTGGGGATTGAATGGACCTCGGGATTTACCGGGTCTTCTTCAGGGGAACAGCCAGCCAATAGCGTGAGTCCTGCGGCCAAAAAGGGCACAGCCAGATTTTTCCAATTCATAGGTCCTTCAACCAGTCCGGGAGGATGCCAGTCACTTCAATTGGGCATCAAGAACCTGGCCAAAAGAAATGTCTCGATCCCTTAGGCGTATCCACCAGCAAATGGGGAGATAACCCCGGACAATATATCAATTGCTTTATTCCTACGGTTTTTGGCCGACAACCTAAGGTGTCGAAAACATGTTTTGCGCGCCCGGGAGGGGACAAGGCACCCGCAAAAAGCAGTTAGTGCTTGCGGTTACGGCGGCCTTGACTTAGCCTGATTTCGTTTTCCCAACCCTTTGATCACCTAGGATTGGGTCGGTCGATTTTGCCAGCACGATCCCAGAGAAAGGTATGCGATGGATCCGTTTTTGGATGAACCCCAGTCATCTGGTCCAGGTTTTGACCCCATGGCAATGATTCGGGCTTTTTTGCGACGCAAATGGTTATTCATCATACCTTTCATTCTTTGCTTCAGCATGGCAGCGGTGGCCATCAAGATCATGACTCCGATTTTTTATTCTGCCGGTCAGGTCCGCATTATCGTGCAAAATACCGAAACAAACCTGATCGACAATCCCGCCAATCGTTATGGCAGGTCTCGTGATGTTGACCGATTGGCCCTCGAAGAGATGGATCTTTTGCTCACCAGTCCTGATTTCCTGGAAAAGATGGTGAGGGATCTGAGCCTCCATCTTTTGGTTCAACAGAGCCAGGCCGAAGCTGGCAAACCCGTTTTTTCCGAAGAAGAATCAGTAAAAGTGGCAATGGTGCGCTTGAAATCGATGTTGCGAATTGAACAAGATGGTGCCCATTTGTTTCTCATTGGAATCCGGGACACCGACCCGGACCAAGCGTTTCGAATGATTTCGCACATTCTGGATGCCTTCCTTGTAGATTATCGGGCCAACCAAGTGGCTTTTCGCACCAGCACCCGCGATTTTCTGGAGAAACAGCTGTTGGACTATCGTGTGACCTTGTCGGACGCGGAAAAAGAATTGACGGATTTCCAGGCGGGACAGGCCTCCTCAACTTTGCGGGACAATCCTATCAACGCGCGAAATCTTGGCTACGCCGAAAACAACCTTTCTCAGATGCTCGATCGTAGGCGT
This sequence comes from Candidatus Krumholzibacteriota bacterium, assembly GCA_024275485.1. Lineage (GTDB taxonomy): Bacteria > Krumholzibacteriota > Krumholzibacteriia > LZORAL124-64-63 > LZORAL124-64-63 > LZORAL124-64-63. The sequence goes on from JAJRZA010000045.1 coordinate 6,504, forward strand.
GGCAGTGATCGCACCGAAATGGTCCGGCTGAAAGAGGAGGTCATGGGTGTTCTGAATTCTCTGCCGGGTCTCAATCGGTATTACACCGACCCTTCCCTCTCTGCGGTTGTCAACCAAATGGTGGACTTGGCATTGGGTGAGAGAGTGCTAGCGCCAACCAGTGGAGAAGTCAGTGGATTTGATGATGATCTGGCCCGGTTGCGCATCCGCTTGAATACTCTTATTGAGGTCAAGGTTGCTGCCGAGTACCCCCAACTGTCTTTCATGGATCGCAATCGGATCAGCCAGTATCTTTATTTCAATCTGTTCCAGAATGCATTGCGAAGGGTTTCGGATACTCTGGCCGAGTGGATTGACGATTTTCGATCCTTCACTTCCAAACAGCCTGAGCTGTCGGTTCGGTTGGGTGAACTGCAGGATGCGGTGACTCAAGCCGGCGATTTGGTCAGGACCCTGGAACAGGAAATTATTCAACAAAACCTGAACCTGAAAGCCAGCCAATCGGAAATTGGATTCCAAATCAAAATTCGGCAGAAACCATCGCGCCCGAACCTGCCCATTGAGCCAAACAAACAGAAACTTCTGCTAATGGGTTTCATTCTTTCCCTGGCCATTGGCACCGGCCTTGTGGTTTTGGCCATAATGCTGAATCGGTCCTTCCACGCGGTAGATGATATTGAACGCAAACTGGGCCTGACGGTGATTGGAGTTCTGCCCGTTATCCAGGACGACATTTTTGAACGGAAACGAAAATTGAGAATCCTGCGCTGGGTGACAATTATTCTGGGGATTTTGGCCGTTGGGGCGGTGGGATTCCTGGTGATTTACCCGCGTCTGAGTTAGTCATTTGACTGTGCTGCGTCGGCAGGACGGTGTGAGAATTGTACAAGGGAAGATCGAGCATGAGTAAAGAAATTCAAAGCAGCCAGCGCGGCGGACTTTTTGATATCGAATCGCCTATGGCCATCGAATTGCGACGCATCATGATCCGCATTGGCAGGCATCTGGATTTGGACCGCAAGCGGGCTATCATGGTGACCAGTGCCGAACGGGGTGAAGGCAAGAGTTTGTTCTCCCTGCACTTTGCCCTGGTTTTGGCTTACCACCTTCCCTACAAGATTCTACTGTTGGATGCCGATATCCGACGCCCCGTTCAGCACACGGTTTTTCAGAGCAGGATTGCTCCGGGATTTTCGGAGATGTTGCGTGGCAAAGCGAACCTCAAAGAGGCCATTCGTGAGACCCAGGTCAAGAATCTGGATTTCATGCCGGCGGGCAAGGCTGGAGGTCATCCCAGTCGGTTGTTCGGTGGCCACAACGTGCGTGAATTGGTGGAGAAAGCCCATAAAGGCTACGATGTTGTCGTGATGGATTCACCTCCGGTGGTTCCAGTCAGTGACCCATTGCACTATCTGGACGGCGTGGACGGCGTACTTTACATTGTAATGGCCGGCCAGACACACCAGGATGTGGCTTTGCGTGGAGTGGAAATCTTAAAAAGTGCTGGAGCGAATATTCTTGGTGTTGTGGCCAACAACCTGGGCGAAGTCCTGCCCTATTATTACGATCAGAAATATTATGGATACCAGAAGGAGAAATAGGAATTTGCAACCTGATGAGGCTTTCGGGCAGGGATCAAGGTAATTCTACTCACGGATTTTTCCGGGCACCCTTTATTTTTTGACCTTCACTGGACCAACCAATAGCTTTGGGCACTATGCATCGGACGCCCACCTTTTGGGCTCGGATGTCGTCTGGAGCCCTCGTCACTCCCAGAAAGGTCATTTCATGTCCGACAATACCAATGAGAAAAAATCTCTAGGCCAGATCGTCATAGATTCCTTTGTTGAATTGGGACGAACTCTGGTGGCTTTTGCCAAAGCACCGAAGGCTCTTTGGGGCATCAATATTCCTTATGTCATTGAGGGTTTGGTCTATTTTGGCATTCTCACCATTCTGGGAAAGTTTTGCTCCGAAAACATCCAACTTAGTGATCAACAGGCTTCCTGGGTCTATTCCGGGGTAACGGCGGGCATTACTCTGGCCATGCTGTTTTTGGGTGGTGTCAGTGACAGGATTGGAATTCGCAGTGCTCTCAAGGTTGCCTTTTCCATGTTCCTGGTGGGGCGGGTGGTCATTGCTTTGGCGGGCACTTTGCCCTTGGGCAGCGGCATGGGCTCACCCATGTTCTTTGTGACATTATTGGGGCTGTTGATCATGGTGGTTGCCTATGGCCTCTACCAGCCGGCCGCCTATGCGGGTGTCAAACGGTTCACTACACCAAAAACGGCGGCAATGGGCTATGCGGTTGTTTATGCGCTGATGAATCTGGGCGCTTTCTTCTCCGGAATGATTTCTCCTTTTGTGCGTCGGTTCACCGAAGAGTCATTGCCGCCCAATGGCCTGGCGGGTGTTTTTTGGGTCTATGCTGGTATGATGGTTGTTGCCCTCCTTGCAACGACGTTCATTTTAACCAAAAAGACTGACGAAGAAGCCGTGGCCCGAGTGGCCCGTGAAACGGCTGCCGAAGCCAAGGAGGGAGATCCTGAAAAAGAGGAGGAAAAGAAGCCTGAAGCCAAACCGGATGTTTCCTCCGTCAAAATCAACAATATCCCTTTTATTGCCTTGTTGATCCTGACTGTGGCGGTAGCGACCACAGGCTTCAATATGTTGGGTGCCGATGATAAAAATACTGCCATCTTCACCTTGGTTGGAGCCGGCCTGTTGGCCATTGCTTCCGGATGGGAGTTCATGCGTCACCGGCCTGATCACCCCTTCCGTGACCGACGTTTTACCTTTTTTATCTTTGTTCTTATCCCCGTGCAGACCTTGTTCGCCCACAACTGGCTGACTCTGCCGTATTACCTGGACCGGGCCTTCTCCGGGGGTGTTGTCAGTGAAAATTTCGAGTTCTTCTCCAATTTGAACCCGATCATGATTTTTTTCCTGGCACCCATGGTTGCCGGGTTGACCGCCCAGGCCAACGTTTACAAGATGATGATCATCGGGACCATGGTTATGGCCCTGCCGACGTTCCTGCTGACCCTTGGTCCCAACCTATACCTTTTCCTCACTTATGTTCTGCTGATGTCCGTGGGTGAGGCCATGTGGCAGCCCCGCTTCCTACAGTGGATTGCTGAAATTGCTCCAAAAGGCAAAGAGGGTATGTACATGGGAATTGGCCAGTTCCCTTGGTTCTTGACCAAAATGATCACCGGTCTGTACAGCGGATTCTTTGTAGCCAAATACCTGCCGAAGCCCGAGACCGGGTTGGATACCAACAGTGGTGTGATGTGGTTGATCTATGCCCTGATTGCCATGGTTTCACCCATTGCCTTGATTCTGGCCCGCAAATGGATGCTGGCCGGGATGATGGAAAAACACGGGGATTAGTTTTTCCCCAATGGAAAAAAAGGAGGCGGCCAATGGCCGTCTCCTTTTTTCATCCCTAAAACCTCTAGCCCTCAAGAGCATCTTCCAGTTTCTTCCGCACAGTTGCCCGGCTCGTTGCCGCCAGCGTTTCGCATTCGGCCATGGCGTGGCGGGCCCGCCGGAGGGCATCATCATAAAATCCCGGCTCCCCGCTCTGGTCCAGTTTTTTGAGTCCTTCCAGGTTGATCAGGACATTGTAGTAGGCGCCTTCGGCCCCTGCCAGTGCAGTCAGCACTGCCACGCCCGCATCGCTCAAACTGGGTGCGTTGCCGATCTTGCTGATTTCCTCCGCCAATTTCAACAGAGCGGGCACTTTCTCCAAGACCGATAAGGGTACCCTGGTTGCACCACGGGTGGCGTCGGCAATGGCCAGATCACGGGCACATTTCTGGCCGGCCGTTTTCTTTGGCAAACCAAAGCAGTCCATGACCACGTTGAAGCTGTTGGTATCGTCGTCGATGGCGTTGAGGAAGAAATCTTTCATGTCCTGGGCCAGTTCGGCGATTTCCTTGACACGATTCTGCACCGGCAGGTATTGCTTTTTCTTGCCTACGGTGAGGTTGCCCACCATGGCGGTCAGGGCAGCGGACTGGGCGGCGCAGAGGGCGGCCACCGAGCCTCCACCGGGGGCGGGGCTGTCGGTGCTGAGCACATCCACGAATTCACGGTTGGTCATGCCGACCAGTTGCCCATCAACAAGACCCGCCTGATATTCGATGACCTTGTCTGCGGGATCAAATTCTCCCAATTCTCGCAGACCCATGCTTTGGATAGCGGTTTCCAGAATCATTTTTCGGGGAATTCCCGCTGACTGGTTGGTCTTCTTCAGGTAGTGCTTGCCGGCGGCCAGCAGATCGCCTTCGGGGATCAGGCCCACCAGTTCACTTCCGGTGACCCGAGCGCCGTGGTCCTGGGCGCTGGAACTGCAGGCATCGAAGGCCTGATGGGGTTTGGTCACGGCGGTGTTGACGAGATTGATGGAGACCTGGGCCCGGTCATACTCCTCGATGATCCAACCCACGGCCTTGCAGGCGTCCAGTTTGTAGGGGCCGGGAACCAGGATGGGTTTGTTGTTGTCGTCTCTCAACAGAACGCCCTTCTTGTCGCGTTTTGCCCTTCCCGCTTCTTTGATATCCAGGGCAACCTGGGAAGCGATGCTTTTGTTGCGGGTGTTGAGATTCACGTTGTAGGCCACCAGAAAACCCCGGGCGGAAACGTTGGTGGCGCCGGTTCGAGCGGTGTGTTCGTTCCACTCGTTGGGGCCAAAATCAGGTTTCCACTGGTCGGTGCCCAGCTTTTCGGACAGGGCTTCGTATTCACCCTTGCGAACGAAAGCGAGGTTGCAACGTTCCTTGCTGGTCGCTGCATCTTCATAAAGGTATACCGGGATATCAAGCTCATGGCCGATTCGTTCACCTACTTTCCGGGCGATGGCCACGCACTCTTCCATGGTTACCCCACGCACTGGTACGAAAGGACAGACGTCAGTGGCACCATGACGGGGGTGGGCGCCTTTTTGTTTGCCCATGTCGATGAGCTCGGAGGCCCGCTTGACCACCCGGAAAGCGGCTTCGGCCACGCCTTCAGGATCTCCGATGAAGGTGATCACGGTGCGGTTGGTATCGGCACCCGGGTCCACATCCAGCAGGTGGACGCCATTGACCTCACCAACGACGGAAGTGACTGAATCGATGATGGCCTGATCACGGCCTTCACTGATATTTGGAACGCATTCGACGAGCTTTTTCATTCTCAGACCCCTTTTTGGTGGCGTCGGTTTTGCTGGGCTGTCAGCTTTTTCCGCACGGCCATTGTTTAAGGGAGAATAGCCTGCCGCAGTGGGGATTACCAGTGGCGATGGGGTCACGACAGGAAAATAATCAACTCAAGGATGCAACCTATCGGCTTTTGATGCGTCTAGCATTCCATCAATGGTATTAATCGCATTCACTTGTCTTTTCAATTCAAGCCTGGGAGCCCGGACGATGTCAATTTTCAGGAAACCCCTGTTTCTGGTAATACTTTTCCTTCTTATCGTTGGCGGTGTTGGCGCCGGCCTTCACTTTACCGGAAATTTTCCTGCAGGTCTTTTGGGGGAGGCTGGCGAGGTTGTTGCCGGAGACGACCAGAAGAGTGAGGGATTGGACTCGGCTAACGCCAAACCCGAAGTGATGCCCGTCCCCGTGGAGTTGGCCCAAGCCCAGGAACACGGTATCAGTGCCTATTATCGGGCTGCTTCGGTGATCGAAGCTGATCGGCTGGTGGATCTGACCTGCCGTACCGCCGGCCGGGTCCAGACCATCAGTGTTGAAGAAGGCGATTGGGTGGAAAATGGCTCCGTTTTGGCCGAGTTGGAAAACGGCCGGGAAAAAATCCAGCTACGCAAAGCCGAGCTGACCATGGCGGATAAAAAGCGACTGCTTGATCGCAATCAGGAAATGCTTTCCGGGGAATTGATCAGCCAACAGGAATACGATGACGTGGAATCATCCTGGAAGCTGGCGGAAGCCGAACGCGACCTGGCCCGCATCGCCCTGGAGGAAACTCGTATTCGCGCGCCATTTGCCGGCCGAGTTACCGACCGGAAAATTGTCATTGGGCAACAAGTGGCCATCACCGCCCCTGCATTCACACTGGGGGATTTCGAACCCCTACGGGTGCGCATCAATCTTCCCGAAGCAGTGGCTCGCAAAATCAGTTCCGGCCAGAGGGTTCTGGTTTCACCTGAAGCCGTGGACATGGATCTTGGTGCCGTGGTGGAGCGTATTTCACCAGTAGTCGATCCCGCCACCAGCACCGTTCGTTTGACCTTGTTGCTGGAAGACTCCGACCAATTGGCTCGGGTCGGTGGCTTCGCCAAAGTGCGCATCACAACCGACTCCCATCACGATGCCCTTTCCATTCCCAAATTGGCCTTGGTGGAAGAAGGTGCCTTGCGCAGTGTGTTTGTGGCAGCGGCCGACACCGTCCGCAAGGTGGAAATCCGAACCGGTTTGTACGATGAAACCCATGTGGAAATTCTTGAAGGTCTCACCGATGGAGATTTCATCGTGACCATGGGTCAGGGTGGCCTGCGCACCGGCACCCTGATCAAGGCTCTCAACGGGGAAGACCTGGGGTACAAATCTCCCCACGATGATCTTCCCGACGAACCGGACACAGTGACGGCTCTGGTGGAGACCATCTGATGAAAATCATTAGTTTTGCCGTAACCCATCCGGTCACCGTCTGGATGGTCACTCTGGCAGCAGTGGTATTTGGACTGACTGCCCTTGGCCGGTTGGACATGCGTCTGCTGCCCGAAATCCGCTACCCCAGCCTGACCGTGCAAACCGAATTTCCCGGCACAGCTCCGGTGGATGTTGAAAACCTCCTGACACGACCCCTGGAAGAAGCAGTGGGCGTGGTGCCAGGCCTGCGCAAAGTGCATTCCATCAGCCAATCCGGTCTCTCGCAGATAACCCTGGAGTTCAACTGGGGTACGGCCATGGACTATGCCGCCCTGGATGTTCGTGAAAAAATTGACCTTGTCCGGCTGCCGGATGAGGCCCGCGTGCCCCTGCTTCTAAAATACGATCCCGCCCAGGATCCGGTGGTGCGCATCGGCCTGAGTGGCAATGCGTCCTTGATCCAATTGCGCAACATTGCCGACGATGTTTTAAAAAAAGAACTCGAAGCATTGCAGGGTGTGGCCGCGGCACGGGTCTCCGGTGGCTTGGAGGAAGAGATCCGGGTGGAAATCGACGAAACCCGTTTGTCTGCCTTGGGCCTTCAAATTGGAGCGGTGAGCCAGGCCCTCGCATCGGAAAACATCAACGCCTCCGGTGGCCGTCTACGCGACCGCAACGCCGAGTATATCGTGCGCACCCTCAGCAGGTTCGAGAGCCTGCAGGATATTGAAAAAGTCACCGTTGGCTTGGTAGAGGGCAAGCCCATTCGTTTATCCGAAGTCGCCCGGGTTTACCGCACCCACAAGGACCGTACCACCGTCACCCATATCGATGGGCAGGAGAGTGTGGAGATCGCCATCTTCAAGGAAGGTGACGCCAACATTGTTGAAATGGCGCGCAGGGTGACCGGTCACTTGGAAAATCTACGGGAACGATTGCCCGTGGGCGTCAAACTGGAGATTCTTTTTGACCAATCCCTGTTCATTGCTTCGGCAGTACAGGAAGTGCGCAACAACGCCATTATAGGTGGCCTGTTGGCCATTGTTGTTTTGTTCGTATTTTTAAGGGATTTCCGCAGTACGTTGATAATAGGTATCGCCATCCCCATTTCCATTGTGACTACTTTTATCCTGATGCTGACCAGGGGCGTTTCTCTGAACATCATGTCCCTTGGGGGGTTGGCGCTGGGTGTTGGAATGCTGGTGGACAACTCCATTGTTGTTTTGGAGAGTATTCACCGGCGGCGGGAATTGGCAGATGAAAAACTCGATCCTGGTGAAATTGCTGCTACCGGAGCCAATGAAGTGGCCGGCGCAGTGACGGCCTCGACCCTTACCACCCTGGCCGTTTTTGTTCCCATCGTTTTTGTGGTTGTCGGTGTTGCCGGGCAAATATTCAGGGACCAGGCCCTGACCGTTACGTTCAGCCTCGCCATTTCATTGATTCTTTCGTTGACCTTCACACCCATGGCAGTGGCCTTTGGGCAACGTGTGCGAGGTTCCCGACTGGGGGAGGGACGCCTGGGCCCACCGCAGGCTGAGGGCACCGGTATCGGCTGGTATGGTGCCTGGTCCCGGCCGGCGACTTCACGTTTCAAGCTTGTTCGAGCCATGCAATTGGTGGCCCTCTTTTTAGTATTGGGTTTACCCCTGCTGCTGGGACGTGGAACTCAATTTTTGACTGCACTGCTGCGTCGGGTGGTCCTGATTCTGATGTGGCCCCTGACCTGGGCCTTTGAACGCACTTTTCCCATGTTGCAGAACTTCTATCGCATCATTTTGGATTGGGCCCTTGGGCATCGCTTGGTTGTCCTTTTCCTGGTGCTGATTCTTGCCGGTGGCGCAGTCTCACTGTGGCCCCGGCTGGGAACCGAGTTGGTTCCCCCCCCTTTCTCGGGGTGAGTTCACCTTGGCTCTGGAAATGCCTGAAGGTACTCCCTTGAGTTTGACGGATCACGAAGTTTCGAACCTGGAAAAGGAGTTGGCCAAGCTGCCGGGCATTGCCCTGGTGGCTGGTGACGTGGGCATCTCCCGCGATGGCGAAACCAGCGCCCAGCGTCGAAAGGGAAACCGGGCCGAAGTTCATGTGCGTCTGGATGAGTCCACGGCCTTGGCCGAGGATGTCGCACTTGAAAAAATCAGGGAAGTTCTCAAAGAGTATCCCAATTTGCAGATGAAGGTTCGCCGCCAGGCTCTTCTGGCTTTTGGCGCCCCCGTGGAGGTTGATGTTTACGGCTACAGTTTGCCCGACCTGCAACGCACCGCCGATCTGGTTGCTGAACGGTTGCTGAAGGTGGACGGTTTGCGGGATATTCGCTTAAGCATGGTTCCTGGATCTCCTGAAGTGCAGGTGAGTTTCGATCGTGACAAACTGAATCGTTTTGGCCTGACCCTCGGTGGGGTCTCGGCCACGGTGCGCAACAAGGTGCGTGGTACCGTAGCCAGCCGATACCGCGATCGCGAACGGCACGTGGACATCCGAGTCATGAACAGCAGCGAACAGAGAAATACCCTGACTGCGGTGCAGGGTCTGATCGTCACCGAACGCGATGGCGTTCCCATCACCATGTCTTCCCTGTCCGACATGGAAGTGGTGATTGGTCCATCGGAGATCCACCGTTTGGGCAGCAAGCGAGTGGCCATCGTTTCGGCCAACCTCACCGGCCGGGATCTGGGTTCGGCTGCGGCTGAAATCCGGGAGCTCCTGTATGAAATCAGTCTTCCTGCCGGCATCACTGTGGAACTGGGTGGGCAAAATGACGAAATGACCAAAAGTTTCCGGTCGTTGCGGATGGCGATCCTGCTGGCTGTCTTCCTGGTTTACCTGGTGATGGCCTCGCAGTTTGAATCTTTCCTCTATCCGTTGATCATCATGTTCACCGTCCCGTTGGCCATGACGGGTGTTGTCTATGGGCTGTTCCTGGGTGGCATGAGCGTCAGCGTTATTGCCGTGATCGGAGCCATCATGCTTGCTGGAATCGTGGTGAATAACGGCATCGTTCTGGTGGATCGCATCAACCAGTTGCGTAAGGCCGGGCAAAAATTGAGTGTGGCCGTTCGCGCTGCCGGGGCCGAGAGATTCAGGCCCATTTTGATGACCACTTCCACCACCGTTCTGGGCTTGTTACCCATGGCTATGGGTTTGGGTGAGGGCGCGGAATTGCGTGCGCCGTTGGCGGTGACCGTGATCAGTGGATTGCTGCTGGCAACCCTTTTGACCCTGGTAGTTGTGCCGGTGATTTACACCTTGTTCTCCCGCAGCGGGGAGGAAGTTTAAATGTGGTTGACCTATTTCGCCCTGCGCAGACCTGTTACCTTGGCCATGGTCCTGGTTTCGGTGGTTTTGCTCGGAGCGGTCTCCATCCTGAAGCTGCCCCTGGACTTTCTGCCCCGGGTGGAATTCCCCTTGATTGCCATCTTCATCCCCTATCAGAATGGCTTGCCCACCGAGAACGAAAAAGAAATCGTGCGGCCCATCGAAGAGGTTCTGGCCACTCTGGGCGGTGTGGAAAGTATTCGCAGTTTCAGTGATGCCGATGCAATTCAGGTGGTGGTGATGTTTGACTGGGGGCGCGATGTCAATTTGTTGCGCATGGAAGTCAAGGAACGCATTGACCAGATCAGGGGTGAGTTGCCGGAAGACATCCAGCAGATCATGCTCCTGACTTTCAATACCAATGACATCCCCATTATTGAGGGACGCATTTCGGCCAAAGGGCGGGATCTGAGTGAAAGCTGGGATTTGCTCGACCAAAAGATCATTGCCCCCCTGCAGCGTATTTCCGGCGTGGGTCGCGTCATGATCGACGGGGTCAATCCAACCCAGGTTTCGGTTTACCTGCTGTTCGACAAGATCATGGAATACAATGTTGATGTGGGCAACCTGTTCAGGGAATTGCAGGCGGCCAATGTTGAATTGACCGTGGGAAGAATTACCGACCAGGGGTTGCGTTATGATGTCCGCACCGTCAGTGGTCTCAATGGTGTAGAAGACCTCAAGGAATTGCCCATTTCAGCCAACGGGTTGAAATTAAAGGATGTCGCGGACGTGGTGTATGGTGCACCGGCTCTCAGTTACGGTCGCATCCTGAATCAGGAACCGGCTATTGCATTTATGGTGCAGAAAGCCTCCGGTTTCAACACCGTGGAAGTTTGTCGTGCAGTGGAAGCGGAGTTGGAACGCATCAACCAGGATCCTGCTCTCGAAGGAATCAACAGTTTTACTTTTTTCAACCAGGCTGATCAAATTACAGATTCGTTGAAAAGCCTTTTGCAGGGTGGATTTTTAGGATCGGTTCTGGCCATTGCCATTCTGTACCTCTTTCTGCGTCGACTGAGCATGACTCTGGTTGTCTCGGTGGCCATACCCATCTCTATTCTGGGCACCACGATTTTTCTTTTTCTGACCGGTGGCAGCCTGAACGTCCTGTCGATGATGGGGCTGATGCTGGGAGTGGGCATGCTGGTGGACAACGCCGTTGTGGTGTTGGAATCCATTCATCGGCGGCAGCATCTGGGGGCCAGTCCGGTGGCTGCCGCCGCCCGTGGCACCAAAGAAGTCGGTCGGGCCATTGTTGCTTCCACCCTGACGACGATCATTGTTTTTGCGCCCATCGTTCTGAGCAAGGCGGATGAGATGACCGTCTGGCTGGGCGAAGTGGGAATCACCATCAGTGTCACCCTGATATTCTCCTTGCTGGTGAGCCTGACGTTGATCCCCGCCCTGTCCATTCGCTTGACCCGCAGCAAAGGTTCTGAGGAGATGGCGGATGCTCGTTGGTTGAAAGGCCTGAAAATGCGGTATTTGGGGGTGTTGAGTTGGACGGCACTCAAACATCCATTGATCACCGTTCTGGTGATCATGCCCCTGATCTTGCTGGGTACCGGATTTGCCATGAAGATAACCAATTTCAAACCCGATGTGGAAAGCGACCAGGGAATTCAGCGAGAGAGCCTTTATATTGGTTTTGAATTCAGCGATCCCGTGGATAAGAAAACAGCCAAGGTGTGCGTGCAGAAAGTGGTGGATTTTCTGGAAAACCGACGTGATGAGCTGGGGGTCAAGGATATATATGCCTTTTATGGTGCCGGCGGGGCAGGGACAACCATTTTTTTCTCGCAGGGTGTTGTAAATACGAAGTTTTATCAGGAAGTACGGGAGGATCTTCGGGAAAGTTTGCCCCAACAGGCAGGTGTGGTGTATCGCTTCGGTGGGGACGAAGGACAGGAGTCGGGAGCCAAAACCTTCAGCGTGACCATCAGCGGCGAAGAAACGGAATTCCTGGAAGGATTCGTGGAAGAGGCCAAAAGACGATTGGCCAGCATCGAAGGCGTGGGTGATTTGAAAAGCGACAATGACAACGGCAAGGCTGAAATCCGGATCCAGGTGGATCCTGACCAGGCAGGCCGTTTTGGCATCTCGCCCCAGGCCATATCCGAAATCATGGCCCTGACCTATCGTGGTGTGATGTTGCCGCGGTTGCAGACGGGGGAGAAGGAGATCGACATGATCGTCTCCCTTGCTCCCGACGATACCGAATCCCTGGAGAACATGGCCCTCTTGACTGTTGGTTCCATCAATGGCCAGTCGGTACAACTCGGGCAGGTTGCGGATTTTCATTTTGGAGTCAGCCCGGAGCGCATTTTCCGACGGGATCAAAAGAGCGGCATCACCATCAACGGAACTTGGGAAGGCGAAAACCTGGACGAGGTTCTGGATACTATTGGCCCCTTGCTGGACGGCATGGATCTGCCCCTGGGTTACGACTGGAATTTTGGATCGGAGATTGTGAGGGCCCAGCAGCAGCAAAATGAAATGGGGATCAACATGCTGTTGGCCCTCGCTTGTGTTTTCTTTGTGATGGCCAGTCTCTTTGAATCCCTGTTGTATCCACTGGTTGTCATGGGAACGGTTCCTTTTGCTTCCCTGGGGGTGTTTTGGCTGATGATGGCCACCGGCACTCCATTCAACATGATGGCCATGATCGGTGTGGTTATTCTGATCGGTGTGGTGGTTAACAACGGCATCGTTTTGATTGATCATATCAACAACCGACGTGGGGCCGGTTTGAGCCTGGACAACGCCATCATGGATGCCTGCCGGGATCGCCTACGGCCGATTTTGATGACCGCCGGCACCACCATTCTGGGGTTGTCGCCCTTGGCTGTCTTCCACAGCGCCCACGTGGCAGGGGCCGAATATTACCCCATGGCCAGGGCCATTAGTGGTGGACTGGCGTCCAGCACATTACTGACCCTGTTGGTCCTTCCAACCTACTACAGGTTGGCAACCTTGGGAGTTGATTGGTTGCAGTCCGGACGTCGAGATTGGGCAATATTTCGCTCTCAGAAGCGTCTGACTGCAAATTAGGAAATTGCAAATGAGTATTAATTCATTGCGTGGTTAGGTGTGTCGATCTATCATTCCGTTAGCAAAAGGAGTGCCGGGCGTATTCCCACGCCCCGCAATGCCTGTTCACTCGCCTAGCCGGCCGGCTCACCGGCCCGATGTCATGTTAATAAAGGTGATGCGAAAATGTACACCCCTAGCCCCAGTGATCGTGTAGCCATTTTCATTGATGGTGAAAACATTCATTACAGCGCCAAGCATTTGAATATGCGCTTGGACTACCTAAAACTTTGCAGAAAGCTGGCCGGTCCCCGGCGTTTGGTGCGATCCTACTTTTACACTGCAGTGAGCAGTCAGTCCGAAGGCAAGATCGATTTCATTAACTTCCTGCGGCTGAACGGCTTCAAGGTCGTCATCAAGGAAATCAAGAGTTTCAATGAGACGGAACAGGGCGGGCGCAGCGTGCGCAGCAGCCTGGACATGGAAATGGCCATTGACGCGTTGGAACTGTCTCCCAAGCTTGACTCGGTGATTTTGTGCACCGGTGACGGCGACTTCCGGGCCCTGGTCGACGCCCTCGGCCGCCGCGGTCTGCACGTGGAAATCTGCGCTCTGCGCGAGATGACCAGTACCGACCTGATAGCAACTGCGGATCGCTACACCGATCTTGCGTCCCTGAAGGATGAAGTTGCCTTGGCTGGTAGCCCCCCCCCACCGCGGGGTATTAAAAACGAACTGCCACCGGCCGACAACGACGACTTCAATACGTTCAAGGTTCAGGACACCAGTTTCGATTTTTAACCCGGGCTTCGGTCCTTCGGGATTGAACGACGGATTTGAAGTCGGTTAGTAAATATAGGCGCCGACCCTGTCAGGGGGTCGGCGTCTTTTATGCCCCGGGAGACTACGGCGAGGTCATGGCCTGGCGATACCACTGACGAATCTGCATGGTGATTGGTCCTGGCGATTTTTGGCCCACTGGTTGATCATCGATGCAGATCACTGGGATAATCTCCCTGATGCTGTTGCATAAAAACACTTCTTGGGCGGTTTTCAGGTCCTTCAGGGAAAGGTCGACTTCACGGCAGGTCAGGCCGTTTATCCTGGCCAGATCCATTATCATCTGCCGGGTGCAGCCCGCCAAAATGCGTCCATTGTTTTTCGGCGTAACTATTTCCGATGATCGGCAAGCGAAGACGCTGCTCATGGCTGCTTCGGAGATGATCCCATCATCATCAAACATTATGGCTTCACCACAAAATTGGCGCCGGGCTCGGCGCAACGCCATCAACGAAGGCAGAAAATTGAGGGATTTGAGATCCGGTCGGCAGCGTCGTCCATACTCGGGTCCGAGAGTGATGACCTTGATACCGTTGGCAATCTCGTCATCAAAACCCCGGGGTAGGGGACTGATGGTCAACAGCAGGGTGGATGGCTGCCCGGTGGCAGGGGAAATGGGCATGGGGTGATCCGGATCACCACCGCGAGTTAGGGTGATGCGCAACCGGGCAGCGCATCTTTCAACCCGATTCTTCTCCACCAGGCGGCCGACTATGGTTTGTACTTCCTGCAGGGTGGTCGAAAATGAAATATCCAGCTCTGCAGACTGGACAACCAACCTCTTCCAGTGGCTTTCAAGATCTGCGGCAACCCCGTTGTTCAGGCGCAGAGTTGTAAAAACACCTTCCCCAAAGAGAAAACCAGCATCCCAAATGGAAATGCACGCCTGGTTGTCGTCAACAAAATTGCCGTTCAGATAAACAATCATGGATCAGAGAATCACACATGGGGCGATCCCCTTCAAGCCAGAAATCGGGTGGGCTATGCCAGAGCCGAACGGGCCTGAACCAATCGACCCAATTCCGTGCGGGTCTGGGTGTTGTCCCCGTCGGTGCCGATGAGGGTTTCGGCCACGCGGCTGGCCTTGTCGATGGCCTCGCGGCAGCCACTGCTGAGCAATTCCAGCAACTTGCGCCGAACTTCAATGGAGCTGTTGTGCAGGAGGAATTCCTCACACAGGGACACGGCCATGGGACCGTCGCCACCACTTTGTTCCACATCCACCAAATTCAAGAGGGCATTGGTGTAGGTGGGGTCGGCTTGGATCGCTTTTTGGAAGTATTGGCGGGCAGTGGCCAAATGACCCTGCATGAAATCCATGACTCCCAAATTGTTGAGAGTGCCTGCATCCGTTGGAGAGGCAGCCAGAACCACAAGAAAATCTTCGCGGGCGGCGTCGAATTTCTCCTGCCGACTACGCACGACGCCCCGGTTGTAGTGAACATCCACGTTGTCGGGCAGGATGGTGATGACCTGGTTGAAACACTCTTCGGCCTTTTCATTTTCGCCGAGGGCCGAATACATGGCTCCCAGATTGTTGTGACCTTCGGGTCGGTCCGGATAAGCCGACACAACCTGTTCGAACTTTTGCAGGGCGGCCATCAGGTCGCCTTCTTCCAGGGCGGTTCGTCCCTGTTCAACAAGTGACGTCATTTCCTGGGATGAAGCAGGAGTTGTTTTCCGGGATTGTCGGGCTGAATGGGTGACGGTGGTCATGGTCCACTCCCTGAGTTGGTAACAGCAGCGGGCCAGGTCATTGAAAATCCCAACTGCTTGGCTTTTCGGTTTCGATCAACACAAGCAACCATTGTGCCGGGAATTATTGAAGGGATAAAAAACGTTTTTGTTGCGAAATTACGACCTGGCGGTGGTGATGACGGTATTAACCCTTTTGATGATGTCGGCAATACACTTTGTCAACGCAGGTATTCCTGGTACCTCGTGGCCAGAAAACAGCCAATAGTGCCGGGTTTTCGACTCTATCAAATATGATTGTTGACAGGTTGGCAGTGACTGTTATTTTTGCAACAAATTCAATCCGGTGATCCTGGAATGCATATTCATTTTCCAGATGGCCGGACCGAGGATGGTTCGAATCCCCTTAGGGAGTCTTCATGTTCGAGCAATTCATACCGGTGATTCTTGTAGTGGCGGTGGCCATGGCATTTTCTGGTCTTTTCCTGGGTCTGAGTTTTTGGCTGGGGCCAAAAAATCCTTCCGCCGTCAAAAATTCCACCTACGAGTGTGGTATCCCCGTGCGAGGCTCCACCCAGATCCGTTTCTTTGTGCGGTTCTTCCTGGTGGCGCTCTTTTTCCTCCTCTTTGACCTGGAAGCCGTATTTCTCTATCCCTGGGTGTTGATGTACAATCAGTTGGTGGCCGATGGACAAGCGGTCTTCGCCCTCGGTGAAATGGGGGCCTTTCTGGCCGTGCTTCTGGTTGGTTTTATCTACATCTGGAAGAAAGGTGGGCTCGAATGGCAGTAGACCTCGAAAGCCCAAGCAATTTCATCACCACGCGGCTACGCCAGGCAGTCAATTGGGGGCGGAAATACAGTTTATGGCCCCTTCCGTTTGGCGTGGCATGTTGCGCCATCGAGTTCATGAGCACCGTTTCATCTTACAACGATATCAGTCGTTTTGGGGCTGAATTGGTGCGCTTCTCGCCTCGGCAGAGTGATCTGATGATCATCGCAGGTACCATCAGCTACAAACAGGCCCCCATTCTGAAGACGATCTACGAGCAAATGGCCGACCCCAAGTGGGTTATTGCCATGGGTGCGTGTGCCAGCAGTGGTGGGTTTTACAACAACTACAGCACCCTGCAGGGTGCCGACCACGTCATCCCGGTGGATGTCTATGTGGCCGGGTGCCCGCCAACTCCTGAAAACCTTATGTTCGCCCTGACCCAGATTCAGGAAAAGGTTGAGAAGGAAGGGTTCCAGCCCGCAGCCGCACGGCACACCGGGCTTGTCCAAGAGGGATAGGATTTTCTTCAGACCAACGAAGCCGCCTTCGGTTTCGTTTGAGGACGGGAAAAGATGAGCCAGAAGCTGGTCGAAAGACTGCAGCAGGAATTTGGTGCAGACATACTCGCTGCCGGTGGCATGCATGGTGATGAAACCATCACCGTGTCACCGGACAAGGTTGTCGGTGTGTTGACGCACTTGCGGGACAAGGAGGGTTGCGAGCAACTCTCCGATTTGGTGGGTGTGGACTATCCGGATCGTGACAGGCGTTTCGAAGTCAATTACCTCATGCGTTCCTGGAAAAACAACCAACGTCTGGTCGTTAAGGTTGAGGTTGAGGATGGCGATGCAATTCCAACTGTTGCCGGTATTTACCGATCAGCCAACTGGCATGAACGTGAAGTTTACGATCTGTACGGCATCCAATTCAGCGGGCATCCCGATCTGCGCCGGATCCTGACCCATCATCAGTTTGAGGGCCATGCTTTGCGCAAGGACTACCCCATTGAGCGCGGCCAGGAATGCAAAGTCCCGGAGAAGCTTTTCACCGATGAAAGCCTGGAACTGGCCGCCCGGCGTGCCAACGACCTGAGCACCGAGCTCGGTGGTGTGGTGGATGAAGTCTACCCCAGTGATTTGCTGACGGTGAACCTTGGGCCGAGTCACCCGGCCATGCATGGGGCCCTGCGTGTTGAGGTTTTGCTCGACGGCGAAACCATCCTCGAAAGCAAGACCGAGATCGGGTACATCCATCGTTGCTTCGAAAAAGAGGCCGAGGATCATACCTGGGCCCAGGTCATGCCCTACACCGACCGTTTGAACTATTGCTCGGCCATGACCAACAACAGCATCTATGCCTCGGCCGTTGAAAAAATGTTGGGGGTGGAGATAACTCCGCGGGCCCAGGCCATCCGGGTCATCGTCAGCGAGTTGGGCAGGATCATCGACCACCTGGTTTGCGTTTGCGCCAATCTGGTGGATATCGGGGCGTTGACCAACTACTGGTACTTGTACAACGTGCGCGAAAGCATCTACCAAAGCCTGGAAAAGCTATGTGGCAGTCGGTTGACCACCAATTATGCACGCATCGGCGGCATGAGCCACGACTTGTACGATGGCTTCGAAGCTGAAATCCGCCAAAAGATGGAAGAGTTGGTCCAGGGCACCGACGACGTGATGAAACTCATTGCGCGCAATCGAATTTTTCTGGACCGCACCGTCGATGTGGGAATCATCAGTCAGGAAGATGCCCTCAGCTTTGGTTTTACCGGGCCCTGTTTACGAGCCACCGGGTTGGCCTACGATCTGCGCAAGCACGCTCCCTACTGGGGATACGAGAACTACGATTTCGATATTCCCACCGGAACAAACGGCGATACCCATGACCGCATCCTGGTTCGCATGGCGGAGATGGTGCAGAGCCGGCGGATTGTCGAACAGGCTCTGGAAAATTTGCCGGACGGCCCTCTCAATATTGAGGACCATGCAATTATTCTTCCGCCCAAGGAAAAGGTGTATGGCAGCATCGAGGGCGTGATGAACCAGTTCAAGTTGATCTCCGAAGGCATTCTGGTTCCTGCAGGTGCTGGTTACGGGTTTGGTGAGGGAGCCAACGGCGAGCTGGGTTTCTATTGCATCAGCGATGGCTCAGGCAATCCCTACCGCCTGAAGGTGCGGCCGCCCTGCTTCCCGATCTTTTCGGCCTTCAGTCATCTCGTCGACGGCGGGATGGTGCCCGATGCCATTGCTACCCTGGGAAGTTTGAACATCATCGCCGGCGAGTTGGACCGCTGAACGGCCAGAACCGAAAACTGGGCTTTTTACAGCTTCTGGAAGGTTTGATTGATGAGCAAGTCGCTGGAACAAACGGAATTCAAACTGTCGGTGGAAACTCTGGCAAAAATCGACGGGTATATTGAACAATACCCCACGAAGGCCAGCGCCTTGATGCCCTGCATTTGGGCCATCATCGATGAGTTGAACCATGTGCCCCTTGCCGGAGTGGATTTACTGGCTGAAAAGCTTGATATCAGCAAGGCCCGGGTGCATGAGGTGCTGACTTTCTACACCATGTACCGCACCGAACCCCAGGCCGATCATGTACTGCAGGTGTGTCACAACATCAGTTGCCACATCATGGGTGCTCGTGGGGTGATTGCGCACCTGGAGAAAAAACTGGGCGTGCGCATGGGGGTAAATACTCCGGATGGAAAATTCCGTCTTGAGGGTGCCGAATGCCTGGGAGCTTGTGGGCACGGACCGGTTCTGCAACTGGGAAAACACCTGCACGAATACCTGACCATCGAAAAAATCGACGCCATGTTGGATGATTTCAAGCGGGGCGATATTCCCCGGGCCGACACTGACCGGAAACTGGAGGACTAAGGGTGGCCAAAAGCGAACATCAAATCCTCTCGGCCCGGTTCGGGCGCAACGACGGACACAAGCTGTCCGTTTATGAAAGCGAGGGTGGCTACCGTGCCCTGCGCATGGTACTCGGCGGCATGAAACCCTCCGAGGTGCGTGAAGTCGTCAAGGAATCGGGCCTGCGTGGTCGTGGCGGCGCTGGTTTCCCCACCGGTGTGAAGTGGGGTTTTGTACCCCAGGATGCCGACCAGGTTTATTTCTTTGTCAACGCCGACGAGAGCGAACCCGGTACGTTCAAGGATCGCTATCTGCTGGACTATGATCCGCATCAGACCCTCGAAGGCACCATCATCAGCTGCTTCGCTGTGAACGCGAGTCTGGCCTACATCTACATCCGTGGCGAATTCGGTTGGTTGATAGACCGGGTCCAGACCGCAGTGGATGAAGCCTATGCCGCGGGTTTCCTGGGCAAGAACATCCTGGGTAGCGGTTTCGATCTGGAGATGATCGTGCACAAGGGTGCCGGTGCCTATATTTGTGGTGAAGAGACCGGTTTGATCAACTCGGTCGAAGGCCTCAAGGGCCAGCCCAGCATCAAGCCTCCGTTCCCGGCGGTGTCCGGGTTCCTGGAAAAACCTACTATCGTCAACAATGTCGAATCGGTGGCTTCAGTGCCCTGGATCATGAACAACGGTGCGGCCGCCTATCACGCCATCGGTACAGAAAAAAGCTGCGGCACCAAGTTGTGGTCCGTCAGTGGCCCGGTGAAAAATCCTGGTGTGTATGAAATTCCCCTGGGTATGCCTTTCCGTGAGTTTTTCAACGACTGCCTCGGCGGCATGGCCGATGGCGAAGTTTTGAAGGCTGTCATCGCAGGTGGATCTTCGGTGCCGGTGTTGCCGGCGGCTGAAATCATGGATGTCCCCCTGGACTACGAATCCCTTGGACAGGCCGGCACCATGCTCGGTAGCGGGGGCATGATCATCATCCCCGAGAGCAGCTACATGGTGGAGCTCATCCAGGTGTTGATGCACTTTTACTTCGACGAAAGCTGTGGCCAATGCACACCTTGTCGCGAGGGCACAGGCTGGTTGCACCGGATCGTCAAAAAACTGCGCAGTGGTGAAGGTACCGCCGCGGACCTCGACCTGATCGAACATGTTTGCGATGGCATGGCCGGTTTGACCATCTGCCCCCTCGCTGATGCCGCGGTGATGCCCATTCGCAGTTTCCTTGAAAAGTTCCGCCCCGAATTTGAAGCCCTTATTCAGGAGACCGCGCCGGCTGAGCCCACCAGTCGCTGGCCGCGGGGCGAGCAGGAGTAACAGGACATGGCCAAACTGACCATCGACGGCAAGGAAATAGAAGTCCCCGACGGGACCGGACTGTTCGACGCCTGTCGCCAAGCCAGGGGAGAAGCCCTGCCTCATTTCTGCTACCACCCGGATCTGAGCATCGCCGGTGTTTGCCGTCTGTGCCAGGTTGAGGTGGAGGGCATGCCCAAGTTGACCATCGCCTGCAACACCGGTGTGCGCGACGGCATGGTGGTTCACACGCGCAATGAGCGTGTGACCAAGGCCAGCCAGCAGATCCTGGAAATGCACCTGATCAACCACCCGGTTGATTGCCCCATCTGCGACCAGGCCGGCGAATGTGGCTTGCAGGACCAGTACATGAAATACGGTTTGTACGACTCCAGTATTGAAGTTCTGGACAAAGTCAACAAAGGCAAGGCCAAGGTCATTGGACCGCAGGTTATTCTGGACCAGGAGCGCTGTGTTCTCTGCTCGCGTTGCGTGCGGTTTTGCAACGAATATACCAAGACCGGTGAACTGGGGATTTTCAACCGCGGCGACCGTGCCGAAATCGACGTGCCCGAAGGCGTGGAACTGGCCAACAACTACAGCCTGAACACCGTTGACTTATGCCCGGTGGGGGCATTGACCAGTCGTGATTTCCGTTTCCAAAAAAGAGTCTGGATGTTGAAGGCGGCCGAGAGCATTTGCCCCGGCTGCAGTACTGGCTGCAATGTGCGACTGGACCATGAGGCCGACCGCATCTACCGCCTGAAGCCCCGCTTCAACCCAGACGTCAACGGCCGGTTCATGTGCGATCGCGGCCGCATGACCTACAAGGCAGTGCACGACAGCAAGCGTCTGGTTGATCCTTCCTTTGGTTCTGAAACCCTGAACTGGGTGGAGGTGATGACCCGGCTGAAGGGGCTGGTGGCCAGAGACAAGATTGGTCTGATTGTCGGCAGTCCTCATCAATCCCTGGAAGAGCTTCATCTGCTGGGTGTTTTGGCGAGGGCGACAGCCTGCCCCGTTGTTTGTGGAGGATTGGCCGGTTCGGATATGGACGAGGGTGATGACTTGTTGCTCAGTTCCGATCGTTCTGCCAATCGCAGGGCCCTGGACCTTTTGGATATGCGTGAATTGTCCGCCGCTGACCTGACCTCCAAAATTGAAAATGCAGGCGGTACCATCCTGATTCTGGGTGGCGATCCCGCTGCGGACGAAACGGTGGCCGCCGCCCTGAAATCTGCCGGGAATGTGCTCTACATCGGCACCCACCAAAACAGCACTACCGAGTTGGCGTCACACGTTCTGGCAGGATGCACCTGGGCGGAAAAGGGTGGCATATTCGTCAACAAGGATTCGCGGGTGCAGGAATTCAAGTCGGCACTTAAGGGCAAAGGCAATGCCCGCGAAGACTGGCGAATCCTGGTCGAGCTTTTGGCTGGAGCGGGTGTGCCCCAAGTACCCAACAGTCTGTCGGATGTGCGTGAGTCCTTGAACACCCTGCTATTTTCCGGCCTTGAAATCAACCTGAACAATCTGCCGGGCCGCGGAGTGCCTGCCGGAGGTGAGTCCGCATGACCATCGTCTTGGACACTCTTTCAAAGATCGGCTTCTTCTTCGCCCTGATATTGGGCATGGTGGTGGTGCTGATCTGGATGGAACGCAAGGGAGCCGCCTTTATCCAGGACCGGACCGGTCCCAACCGGGCGGTCATCGGTGGTGTGAGGCTGGCTGGTTTGGTTCATCCGGTGGCCGATGTCTTCAAGCTCCTGTTCAAAGAAGATGTCACACCCGACAACCGCCACAAGATTCTTTACGATTTGGCGCCCATGATGGCCATGGTGGTTGCCCTGAGCACCTACACGGTGATTCCTTTTGGCGATTTCATTATTCTCGCCGGCCGGAAAATTCCCCTGGTGGTGGCTGACCTGGATGTTGGTCTGCTCTACATTTTGGCGATCAGCAGTTTGGGTACCTACGCCGTGGTCATGGCCGGTTGGGCAGCCAACAACAAGTTTACCTTTCTGGGTGGTATCCGCGCCATGGCTCAGATGATCAGTTATGAACTGACCATGGGAATAGCCCTGATGGGCTTGGTTCTGGTCTTCGGCAGCCTGCGGGTCACCGACATCGCTGCCGGGCAGGGTGACTTGATTTTTGGATTTTTGCCCAAATGGGGTGTGATCGTTCAACCTCTTGGGTTCTTGTTGTTCCTGACTTCCGTGTTCGCCGAAACCAATCGCAACCCCTTCGATTTGCCCGAAGGCGAGTCGGAGATTGTGGCCGGTTTCCACCTGGAATACAGTTCCATGAAATTCGCCCTGTTTTTCATGGCTGAATATGCCCACATGGTGGTTGGGGCATCCTTGATCGCCACTTTCTACTTCGGCGGTTACCAAATTCCTTTCATGCCGCGGGAGTTTCTTGAAGCCCATGCCGGTAATCTGCTGACCGGAAAGTTGATTGGGGTTGCCCTGGTCTCCATGCTTTTCGCCGTTCTTTTCGCCCGTCGTGTGCAAAATGAAAAAAACAAATTTGGCGATGCCAGGGATCGCGAACCAGGAATCGGCATGGGTTTGTGGATCCTGGTTGCCCTGGGCTGTCTTGCCGGACTGGCTCTCCAACCCTGGGCCATGGGCCCGGAAGCAGCCTCGGTCACGGCAAGCTTGTTCCAGGTTGCCATGTTTGTGGCCAAAGTCGTCTTCTTTGCCTGGTTGTTCATTTGGGTGCGCTGGACCCTGCCGCGCTTCCGTTACGATCAGTTGATGCATCTGGGCTGGAAGGTCCTTTTGCCCTTTAGTCTCGCCAACCTCGTCGTCACCGCTTTGGTGTCGGCAGTCGTCTGATACGGGGAGTGTCATGAGTTTCTATGGATTGCCCAAAGGGGTGGGAAATAAAGAACTGTCTTGGCGTGACAGCATCTACTTCTGGGAGATTGCGAGGGGTCTCGGTGTGACGATGGGGCACCTGGTGCGGAACATTTTCCACACCAGCGAGATGCCGACCATGCAATATCCCGAAGAGAAGCGTGTTTACAGCGACCGCTTTCGCGGGCGCCACCGATTGATGCAACGTGAAGACGGAAGTCCCAAATGTGTGGCCTGCCAGATGTGCAGCACCGTGTGTCCGGCCGATTGCATCAGCATCGATGGGGCCGAGCACCCGGATCCGAAAATTGAAAAGTACCCTGAGACCTTCGTCATCGACCTGCTGCGGTGCGTGTACTGCGGTCTTTGCGAAGAGGCTTGTCCCTGCGATGCCATTCGCATGGATACGGGTATTTATGAAATTGCGGCCGACAGCCGCGAAAAATTCATCGTCGACAAGGAATTCCTGTTGAACAACAAGTTCGACGGGACCAGATAGGCTGCCTCCGGCAGAGATTGTTTTTGTAATGGAAGAGGGAAAGGTGCAATGGAAAGTATTCTATTTTGGTTCTGCGGCATCCTGATGTTCCTCGGGGCCCTGATGACGGTGACCCAGCGCAACGCCGTGGTCTCCGCGGTGTGGCTGATTTTTGCCTTCGTCTGTGCCGCCGGGATCTTTGCTTTGCTGTCGGCGCCCTTCCTGGCCATCATGCAGATCCTTGTATATGCGGGGGCCATCATGGTGCTCTTCCTTTTTGTCATCATGATGCTTCAGGGACCGATCCTCGATGGTGAGGATAAGCCCATCGGCAAGGGATTGATTCCGCTGATCGCCGTACCGCCCCTGGCCATCGTCGTGACGATCATTGGTTGGGTCAGCAAACACGGGACACGTCCCCTCGGCGACACTCCTGCTGAAGGATTTGGCACCGTCGAGATGGTCAGCCGTCTATTGCTTGGTCGTTATCTGTTGGCTTTTGAAATGATTTCCATCGTGCTGCTGGTGGCCATCATCGGCGCCCTGGCCATTGCCCAGGGAGAGAGGAAGCTGCCATGGAAATAACGCTCACTCATTATCTCTTGTTGGCCGGAGCAATTTTTCTGACCGGCATGGTCGGTTTTATCGTGCGCCGCAACGCCCTGGTGATGCTCATGTGCGTGGAGTTGATGCTCTGCTCGGTGAACATCGTTTTTGCCGCCTTCAGCCGGGTGCACGGCGATGGCGGAGGCCATGTTTTTGTTTTGATGAATTTTGCCGTCGCAGCCGCTGAAGCGGCCATCGGTCTGGCATTGCTGGTGGAAATCTACCGCCGTCGCCGCACCGTGAATGTCGATGACCTCAAAGCCCTGATGGAGTAATTCAGTGGATAGCCACGCAACTGAAACTTTGCTGAGGTGGATCGTGCTGGTGCCCCTGTTTGGGGCAACGCTGAACGGTCTGCTGAACAGGCGTTTGCCCAAACAGGCCGCCGGGCTACTGGCCTGCGCCGCGGTGGGAGCCTCGTTCATCATGTCGGTGGTCGTCTTTCTGCGACTGACGGGGATGGCACCCGAACACCGTTTTGTCTCCGACTCCCTGGCCACCTGGATGGGGTTTGGAAATTTCCAGGTGGACATCGGATTCGCCATGGATCCGCTCGGCGCGGTCATGGCCCTGATCGTCACCGGGGTAGGTTTCCTGATCCACATCTATTCCCTCGGCTACATGGCCCACGACGAGGGCTTTCAGCGCTTTTTCACCTACTTGAACCTGTTCATCTTTGCCATGATGACGCTTGTTTTGGGGGAGAATCTGCTGATGCTGTTTGTTGGTTGGGAGGGTGTGGGCCTCTGTTCGTACCTGCTGATCAGCTTCTGGTTCAGCGATGAAGCCAACGCCGCCGCCGGCAAGAAAGCGTTCGTGGTCAACCGGATTGGTGATTTCGGTTTCCTGATCGGGGTTTTCCTCATAGGTGCTACGCTGTTGCCTCACCTAGACGGCGGAGAAGGCGTATTCAGCTTCCGCACCATGCAACAGCATGCCGGCATTCTGGCTCCTTTGGCCACGGCCATCTGCCTGTTGCTGTTTGTGGGTGCCACCGGAAAATCGGCCCAAATTCCCTTGTTCATCTGGTTGCCCGACGCCATGGCGGGTCCGACGCCGGTCAGCGCCCTGATCCACGCCGCGACCATGGTTACCGCAGGCGTCTACATGATCGCACGCATGAATTTCCTGTTTGTTCTGTCGCCCACGGCCATGTCGGTGGTGGCGGTAGTCGGTGTGGTAACGGCCATCTTTGCCAGCAGCATCGCCATGGTGCAAAACGACATCAAAAAGGTTTTGGCCTACTCCACTGTCAGCCAGCTGGGTTACATGATGCTGGCCTGCGGTGTGGGAGCCTTTGGCGTCGGCATCTTCCATGTGATGACCCACGCTTTCTTCAAGGCCCTGCTCTTTCTGGGTTCCGGTTCGGTGATCCACGCCATGAGTGATGAGCAGGACATGCGCGTCATGGGCGGCCTGGGCAAAAGACTGCCCATCACCTCGAAGACCTTTTACGTGGGCACCATAGCCATTGCGGGTGTCTTTCCCCTGGCCGGTTTTTTCAGCAAGGACGAAATCCTCTGGAAAGCCTGGAGCAGTGGAAACCAGGTGCTGTGGGCCATCGGATTTATCGCTGCCGGCATGACCGCCTTTTACATGGCCCGCCTTGTGGTGATGACCTTCTTTGGCGAGAACCGGGCACCCGCCGATGTCGAGAGTCATATCCACGAATCGCCCCTGACCATGACCATGCCCCTGGTGGTGCTGGCCGTGCTGTCCATTGTTGGTGGTTGGATTGGTATTCCGCAATTCATGGGTGGCCTCAATCACTTTGAAGTCTGGCTGGAGCCGGTTTTTGCAGGGGTTGCTTCTTCAGGTGGGGCTCATGGTGCCGCTGCCGGTCATGTTGCGGCCGCCGGTCATGCTGCGGCAGCCCATGCCAACACCACTTTGGAGTGGATCCTGGCCGGCTGCTCCGTGGCCCTGGGTGTTCTTGGCCTGGTGTTGGGTTACATCGTTTACACGAGGAAACTCTCGGTGGCCGAAGCTTTCAGAAACCTCGGCGGCGGCTTTTTGCACAAGGTTCTGCTAAACAAATATTATGTCGACGAAGGCTACGAGGCGGTATTTCTGCGTCCAGGCTTCAAACTGAGCAAGGACATCCTCTGGAAGGGTGTTGATGCAGGTTTTATCGACGGCATTCTGGTCACTGGCTCGGCGCTGGTGGTGTATCTGACAGGTTCGATCATGCGCATCTTCCAGAATGGAATGGTTCGCTTCTATGCCTGGTCGTTCACCATCGGGGCTGCTGCTTTTTTCCTTTACCTCAGTTTCTCGGGCTAGGAGGGCGCTGGTTTGTCGCTCATAACCGATCACATTCTGTCCTGGGTCACTTTTGTGCCGTTGCTCGGTGCGTTGGCCCTTTGGACCGTGGTGCGCAAGGACAGTTACGCTCGCGTTTTCGCGCTCGTGGTTGCCCTGGTGGATTTTGTGCTCTCGCTGCATCTGTGGTTCAACTACGATGCATCGGCAGGTTCGGACATGTTCGTTGAAAAAGTCGCCTGGCTTTGGAACGGACAGGTCAACTACCACCTGGGCATGGACGGCATCAGTCTGGTGCTTGTCATGCTGACCACGTTCCTGGGACCCCTGGTTGTCTTGTCCTCCTGGAAAGCCATCACCGACAGGGTGAGCATGTTCATGGGCATGATCTTGTTTCTGCAGGCTGCCATGCTGGGCACTTTCTTTGCTCGCGACATGCTGCTGTTCTACGTCTTCTGGGAAGCCATGCTGATTCCCATGTACTTCATCATCGGAATCTGGGGCGGACAGCGCCGGATCTATGCCGCTCTGAAGTTCTTTATTTTCACCATGGTCGGCTCGGTGTTCATGCTGGTTGGAATCATGTTCCTTTTCTTCAAGGCCGGCAGCATGGGTTTGACCGAGTTCATGAATCTGAATCTGGACGCCGGCACCCAACGCTGGCTCTTTGCGGCCTTCTTTACGGCTTTTGCCATCAAGGTGCCCCTCTTTCCGCTGCACACCTGGCTACCTGATGCCCACGTGGAGGCTCCCACAGCAGGCTCGGTTGTCCTGGCTGGGGTGCTGCTGAAGATGGGCATCTACGGCATGCTGCGTTTTGCCATGCCGCTGTTTCCCGAAGGTGTCTCCTTCTTTGCTCCGGCCATCAGCATTCTGGCGGTAATCGGAATTATCTATGGCGCATTGGTGGCCATGGTGCAGCCGGATGTCAAAAAACTGGTGGCTTACAGTTCGGTCAGTCATCTCGGCTTTGTGGTGCTCGGATTGTTCAGCCTGACACCTCTGGGGATAGCCGGTGGCATCTTTCAGATGTTGGCTCATGGGTTGAGCACCGGCGCCCTTTTCCTCCTGGTGGGGATCATTTACGAGCGGCGCCATACCCGTGAGATTGCTGATTTTGGGGGGCTTGCCCATCAGATGCCGGTATTTGCCACTTTCTTCATGATCGCCACCTTGGCCAGTATCGGTTTGCCCGGCATGGCTGGCTTCATCGGCGAATTCTTGATCCTGTTCGGCACCTTTTCCAGCTCAACCCTGGCCCACGCCCAACTGATGGCCATCTTGGCCGCCTCCGGTGTAGTGCTCGGTGCCATCTATATGCTGTGGATGTACCAACGGGTTTTCCTGGGCAAGCTGAGTAACGAGAAAAACCAAATTCTGCCGGACATGAGCCTGCGCGAGATTATGGTGATGGTCCCCATCGTGGTTTTCATTTTCTGGTTGGGCGTGCAGCCTGGCCTGATCCTTGACCGCATCGAAGCCAGTATCGACAAAGTGTTGGCACCTTTGGTCCAGTTGGACACCAATGATCAATTCCACAAAGCGAACAATCACCACGCCCGCCTCGAAGGCGACGCGGCGAGCCCGGTCCTTGTGATCCGCGATACGGAGAATCAGTGATGAATGAAATAGTCATTCCCGACCTAGGTGCCGAGATCTCTTCGTTGTTGCCATACCTGATGGTGGCCGTGGGGGCCCTGCTGGTCATGCTGGTGGACGCCTTTGT
This sequence comes from Candidatus Krumholzibacteriota bacterium, assembly GCA_024275485.1. Classification (GTDB taxonomy): domain Bacteria; phylum Krumholzibacteriota; class Krumholzibacteriia; order LZORAL124-64-63; family LZORAL124-64-63; genus LZORAL124-64-63. The sequence continues at coordinate 34,869 of JAJRZA010000045.1, forward strand.
GAGAACCATGAAAAAGGATCACCTCTCGTACCTGACGCTTTTTGTGCTCATCGGCACCGTGGTGGTTCAGATCACCAGTGACAACAACCAGCAAACCCTGCTTGGCGGCATGATGATCGTCAACGGTTTCACCCACTTTTTCAACTTCCTGTTCTGTGGCATTGCTGTCATGACGACGATTTTTGCCACGGGCCTGTTCGATCGTGAAGGGCAATATCGACCGGAGTTCTACCCGCTCATCTTGCTGACCACTTTGGGAATGATGGTATTGGTGGCCTCCAATGACCTGATCACCTTGTTCCTGGGACTGGAAACCATGAGTTTGGCAACCTATGTCCTGGTCGGCGGAGTGAGGGGCAATGTGCGCAGCAGTGAAGCCGGTTTCAAATACCTGATCCTCGGTGGTTTTTCTTCTGCTTTCCTGTTGATGGGGATGGCCTTGGTGTATGGCTTTGCCGGCGGCACCGGGTTTTTCGATATCAGTGCCGCCTTGAATTCGGGCCATCCGGATATGGCCCTGGTTTCCATCGGCTCGGCCCTGATGCTGATTGGTTTTGGCTTCAAAATCGCTCTGGTACCTTTCCACATGTGGACGCCGGATGTTTATGAAGGCGCTCCGTCCTATATCACAGGTTTCATGGCCACCGCCATCAAGGCTGCCGGTTTTGGCATCCTGTTGCGCTTTGCCGTTTTGATGCAGCCCCAGTTGGGTTTCATGTGGTTCCCCTTGCTGGCGGTGCTGGCGGTGGTGACCATGAGCATCGGCAACCTGGTGGCTCTGGTTCAAAGCAACATGAAGCGGATGCTCGCCTGGTCCAGCATTGCCCACGCCGGGTATTTGATGTTGGGTGTTTTGACGTTTGTCCGGCCTGGCCTTGGTGGGGCGGACATGATGGCCGCAGGGTCTTCAGTTCTGTTCTATTTGATCGCCTACAGCTTGATGAACCTGGCCGCATTCGGAATCATCAACGTGCTGGGCAGCAAGACCGGGGAGGATGGCGATCAGATCAGTCGGTATGCCGGGTTGGGACGGAAACGGCCCTTGGCTGCGGTTACCCTTGCTGTTGCCATGCTCTCATTGGCTGGGATCCCCCCTATGGTGGGGTTTATGGCAAAGTTTTATTTGTTGCAGGCAGTGGTGCAGGCGGGGTTGGTGCCCTTGGCCATTGTTGCGGTGATCAATTCCTTGGTTTCGGTTTATTATTATCTGCGGGTGATTGTGATGATGTACTTCCATGATTCTGAAGAAAACAGCTACCAGGGCACCGAGTGGGTGTCGGTGGTGACTTCTTCGGTGCTGGCGCTGTTGATTATTTACCTGGGAGTAATGCCCGGAGCGTTTCATCGGGCGGCGGAGATTGTGTTTCGGAAATTGATTTTTTAGGTGAGGATACAATGTTTTGCAAAAAGGCGGCTCCAAAAGGGGGCGCCATATTGTTGACAACAGTCCAGGGTTCTTGGGCATAACCAAATTTTCTGGAACGATATTCGAGGTCATTGAGGGTGGTTATCTGGATGAGAGCCGGGCCCGAAACTCCGAGGTGGACTATGGAGACGACCATTCTACCTGTTTCCAATTCGACTACGATTGGCGAAGGGACAATGGGGGAACCGCCCATCTTCGGCATGAGATCAGTCGTGGCGTTCAGAACCCATTGCCGATATTGTTTTCACGAGAACCTGGGAGAAAGAGGAGAGTCACTTTGCAATCCCCGCCATGGGGCCGCAGGTTGACTGGAGATTCCGGAATCACAAATACAGGAGATAGACATGGCTATTGAAAGACTCGTAGGTTTGTTCGTCACAGATGACGACTTGTATCAAAAATACCGAGAAGGAATGATCCCAATTTTACATTCGTACGGTGGGGGCTTTGGCTACGATTTCAAAGTTTCCGATGTCCTGAAAAGTGAGGTTGAATCACCAATCAACCGTATCTTCACAATTTATTTTGAAAACGAAGAGGCCCTGAATTCATTTTTTTCAAATGAAGAATATTTAGAGATTCGAAACAAATATTTTGAATCATCTGTTTCGGCCATCACTACCATCGCAAAATATGTGCGGTAAGGGTTATTGAGGAGCCGACCTCTGTATTTTGAACTCAAATTGTCACAAAAAAACATAATTTCCGATTGCATATCTATGGTATGCTGAAAGATGAGTTTGTCCTTGGGAAGGATTTTTCCCTGCTCCTCAGTTTAGGAGAATTTGAAATGAAACCTCTGCACCGGATTCTCATCCTGATCCTTGTCCTGCTGACGGCCATTCCCGCCGTGGCGCAGGTGCCTCGTTCTGTTTTTGTCGAGATGGGCTCGGCCACCTGGTGATCATACTGTCCGCGCGCTCGCGCAGGTCTTGCGGTCATGCACGATCATTACGACACCATCGAATTCGATTCCGTGGAATATATGGCCACCTCCGGTGGATTGAGTTGTCCCGACAGCGATGCCCGCATGGCGTATTACGGCAACAACGGCTTGCCGCACTTGCTTTTCAACGGTGGCGGCATGCTGGTGGGTGCCGGCACTGATGTTATCGACGGCAGTGTGTACCACCCCATCGTTCAGAGCCTGTTGGCTGATGCCACACCGCTGAAAATGTCCATCAGCAGCTTTAGTTTTGACGGGCAAAATGCCCATGTAACTGTGGATCTGGAGCTCGAAGGTGATCTGGCCGATATCAGCCAGACCCGCCTGCGGGTGGCGGTGCTGGAAGATGACCTGATATACAGCAGCGTTAACTACAACAATATCCTGCGCGATATGCTGCCGGATCAGGCCCTGACCATCAATACGGCCGGTCAAGCCCAACAGATCACCATCAATTTCTCCTCTGACCCCGGTTGGGATCCTACCAACATGCGTCTGATTGCCTTTGTGCAGGACGACAGCAACAAGGAAATTCTGCAGAGTTGCAATTCCCTGCCGGCTCCCGATTATTCCTTGCGTTATTACGTTCTGGGTGAAACCGTCCTGATCGGCAGCGGCCAGATTGCTTTCGATCAAAGCGCCCTTTTCAACACCGGCTCCATGACCGACACCTACGACATCTCTCTGGATAACAGCAGCCTGCCTGCGGGGTGGAGTGCCTCGTTCTCCCATGGGGGCTCCGATTACACCAACCTGACTGTGACCCTGGACCCTGATGCGCGGGCGCTGTTCAACGTGACCGTCGATGCCGTTTCCGTCGGCGGTGGTGAAGTCGCCCTGACTCTGCACTCCCAGAGCGGACAGACTCCCGACCGCACCATCACTTTCAAGGTCATCACCCCCGATGTCCAGGTCCTGTTGGTGGATGACGATGGGGGTGCCGGCTATGGCGCCCTGTATTTTGAACCCGCTATTGCTTCGACCGGCAAATCGGCCGCCACCTGGAACCGCAGCTCCGCGGGTCTTTCAGCCGAGGTGCTCGCCAACTTCGACGCGGTTGTCTGGCAATGCGGCTGGGCTTTCCCCACCGTAGACGCCGATGACCGGGCAGCCCTGGCTGCCTATCTTGATGGCGGCGGTAACCTCTTCATCACCGGCCAGGATATAGGCTGGGAAATGTACGATAACGGCGGAGCCTCCGTGGTCTGGTACAACACCTACCTGCACGCCACCTACATTAGCGATGATACCAACCTGCTGAACCTGCAGGGTGTGCACGGTGACCCCATCACCGATGGGCTGATTCTCGGCATCTCCGGTGGCGATGGCGCCAACAACCAGCAGTATCCCAGCGACATCGACCCTCGCGGGGACGGCGCCTCGACCATTCTGACCTACGATTCCTTTCGCAATGGTGCCATCAAGGCTGACTCCGGTGGGCACAAAGTCGTCTACCTGGCTTTTGGATTTGAGGCCATCAACAACGCGGCGGATCGAGAAGTTCTCATGCAGGGTATCATCGGCTGGTTGTTGCCTGGTGAGTCTGCGGTCCCCGGTGATTTGCCCGGCGCCATTGCTCTGCTCGGCAACGTGCCCAATCCCTTCAACCCCCAAACTGATATTCATTTCAGTGTTAGCCGGGAAACCAACGTCAAGTTGGGTTTGTACGACGTGAAGGGACACCTGGTGCGCATGCTGGATGCCGGAGTTCTCACACCAGGCGATCACAGTGTGCTTTGGGACGGCAACGACCAGGTCGGCCGCGCCATGCCTTCAGGCACCTACTTCGCCCGTATCCTGGGCGAGGGGCAGTTGAAGGCGGTGAAGATGATGTTGGTGCGCTGAGTCCCAACCTCGCTGGATGAAAAAAAGCCCCGGAGTTGTTGAACTCCGGGGCTTTTGATTTGACAATCGGCTGTTGCACGAAATCAGATCTGTTCCACAGCCCTGACTTCGGGAATGGCTGCCTTCATGCGGGCTTCGATACCCTGCTTGAGGGTCATCAAGCTCATGGGGCAGTTGCCGCAGGCGCCATTCATGCGCACCAGTACGGTTCCGCTGCCCTCGTTGAAATCGATGAATTCAACATCACCACCGTCGGCCTGCAGGGTGGGGCGGATTTCATCCAGAACAGCTTCGATCTTCTCACGCATGGCGTAGCCTTTCATTGAGAAAACAAGGATTGTCGATTCCTTCCATTAGTTAAAAGCTAAGTGACCCAAGCAGGATGTCAACCCTTGGTTGGAAGCGAAGCATTATTGTTGGACCTGGTGAAATGCACCGACTTAAGGTTGTGCCCAAAGGTGGCTTGCCCTATGATTCGCTCCACCTTCATCCTACACGAGCAAAGAAAGCGCACGAGGCTTCCATGACCCACGAATTCGCCGAACAACTGTCCCTGATTCGGGAGTTGGCCCTCGCCGGAGGCAAAACCCTTCTTGAGAGCATGGACCAGGTGGGCACTGTCAGTCGCAAACAGGCCACCGAACTGGTCACTGACCTGGACGGACGGGTGGAGGAGCAGCTTTTACTGGGTTTGGGCCGGCATTTTCCCGATGACAACATCCTTGCCGAAGAAACTGGTGCCCGAACGGGAAAGAGTGGTCGCACCTGGTACATCGATCCCCTTGACGGCACCACCAATTACGCCCACGGCCTGCCGACTTTTGCCATTTCCATCGCCTGCGCAACGGCCGAGCAGCTGGAACTGGCTTGCGTCTACGCACCCTATTTGGATGAAATGTATCTCGGGCTTGGAGGTGGTGGGGCCGTGCTGGAACGACCTGCGCATCAAGAATCGCGGCCCCTTCATTGCGGTAGCGCGGGCAGCATTGAAGATGCTTTGCTGGGAACCGGTTTCCCGTATGTGCGCGATGAAAATGTGGATCTGATGACCCAGCTGGTGGCTGATTTTCTCAAAGCCAACTGTCACGGTGTTCGCCGTGCCGGTAGTGCTGCGGTGGATTTGGTGCACGTGGCAGCGGGTAAGCTCGATGGTTTCTGGGAGCTGAATCTGCGACCTTGGGACACCGCCGCCGGTACCCTCATTGCCCGGGAGGCAGGGGCCCTGGTCACAGGATTTGCGGGTGAAAGCCGACCCATGCATCACGAGTCGGTGGTGGCGGCTTCACCCCAATTGCATGCGGCCATGTTACCGATCGTCCAATCCCGACTCACGAGGGAGATATCATGAGCCAGGCCGATCTGATGATCCTGACGACGACTTTTGCCGACCGGGACAAAGCCCGGGAAGTAGCTTGCCTGATGGTGGATGCGGGGCTGGCGGTGTGCGCCCAGGTTGACGATAAAATTGAATCTTTCTACCAATGGAAAGGGGAAGTCTGTCAGGACGATGAAGTGCGGGTAACTTTCAAAATTCTCGGCGACCGTTTTGATTTGTTCTGTGGGGAATTGAAATTGAACCATCCCTATGATGTGCCTCAACTCATCGCTTGGCCCGCGTCCTTCACCGAACGAGCCTATCTGGATTGGGCTCGGGGAAAAAGTAGAATCAATGAAACTTCTGAGGACGCGGCCAAAGAAAAGGATATCAACTCATGAGCGGTGGTTGGGAATCAATCATTCCACCAGTGTTGGCCATAGGCTTGGCCCTGCTGACCCGTCAAGTCATCGTGGCCCTGTTGCTGGGCATCTGGACTGGTGCCATCATCATCGAAGGCAATGCTTTTTACGCCTTCCTGCGGGTGGGCGACGATTACCTTCTCAACGCCCTGGCCAACAAGGACCATGCATCGATTCTCCTTTTTTCAACCATGCTCGGGGGTATGGTGGGTGTACTTTCGCGCAGCGGCGCCACCGAAGGCATCGTGCATTGGCTCAGTCGCCGCGTGCGTGGCAGGCGCGGCGGCATGATCAGCACCGCATTCATGGGCACGCTCATTTTTTTTGACGACTACGCCAACACCCTTTTGGTAGGTTCGACCATGCGCCCGCTGACTGATCGTCTCAAGATCTCCCGGGAAAAATTGGCCTGGCTGGTGGATAGCACCGCAGCTCCGGTGGCCACCGTGGCGGTGATTTCCACCTGGGTGGGATTTGAGGTTGGTTTGATTCAGGATGCCATGGCCCGTTTGAACGATGGCGGTCAGGCTTATACTTTTTTTCTGCGCTCGTTGCCCTTCAGCTACTATCCCCTGCTCACGCTCTTTTTTGTTTATCTGCTCAGCCTGACCGGAAGGGATTTCGGTCCCATGCTGGCGGCCGAAAAGCGGGCCGTGGAGCAGGGTCTGGTCTTGCGCCCGGGCTCTCAGCCGGCCAGCGATGCCCCGGTCATATCCGAAGCGGATCGGCAATCACCCGATGCTAAACCTGCCCACCCGGCCCTGGCAGGTGTACCGATTTTGGCGGTCATTTTTACCACTGCTGCCGGGTTGTATTTTGGGGGTCGGCAAACTGCTGTGGCCAATGGAATTGCTTCGCCGCAGTTGCGGGAAATCCTGAACAACGCCGACAGTTTTTCCGTGCTAACCTGGGCGGCTTTGGCTGGTGCAGTGCTCTCGGTTTTATTGGCCTACTTCAGTGGACGGCTGAAACTCGGTGAGGCCCTGGAAGGCTATTTGGCTGGCGCCAAATCCATGGTTATTGCCGTGACGATCCTTATTCTGGCCTGGAGCCTGAGCGCGGTGTGCGAGAAACTGGATACGGCCGGCTTTCTGGTGGGGATCAGCCATCAGATCTTGTCGGCCCGGCTGCTGCCGATGGTGGTTTTTATCCTGGCCGCTGCGGTCAGCTTTGCCACGGGAACCAGCTGGGGCACGATGGCCATTCTTATGCCGCTGGTTTATCCACTGGGGCAGGAATTGCCCGCTGCCGCAGGATTATCATCGGCCGTGGCCACAAACATTCATTTGGCGTCCATCAGCGCGGTGCTGGCCGGTGCAGTGTTCGGCGACCACTGTTCACCGATTTCCGATACCACCATCATGTCCTCCCTGGCTTGCGGTTCCGATCATGTGGACCATGTTCGCACCCAATTGCCATATTCCCTGACCGTGGGAATGGTTGCTGTGCTTTTCGGCTATCTGCCGGCGGGGTTCGGCTTTTCTCCCTGGCTCTCTTTGGCTGTGGGCATGTTGGTTCTGGTTCTGCTGGTTTGGCGGTTGGGGAAAAAACCGATCCTGGCCTCGGAGCGAATTGAAACGTAATATTAGACTGTGTCAATTATGCAGAATTGGCCAGTATTCTTGTGGGCTGATTTTAGGAACCCCGGCAGGAGTGACCATGCTTCGAAATCATATCCCTGGCGCTACCAGAATCCGAATCATCGCGCTGATTCCTATCCTGCTCGTGCTGGCTTCCTGCAGCAGCGACAAAATCATCTTCCTGTATCCGGAAGAGCAGATGGACATGGCCCTGCGCAATCTGAAAACTCCCGCGATCTACATTGACGAAGTCACGGACATGCGGCCGCTGGAGCAACGCACGGGTCAAGGGCATTTTTTCAGCATCAATTACCCCAAGGACGATGCCTGGTATCGTCCTGTGACAGAAATCTATGCCGAGGCCCTGGTCCAGGACGTGGAGCAAACCCACCTGGTTGAAATTGTCTCCCTGCGCAGCGAGGCCGACTATATCTTGACGGCTGACCTGATGTCCGTCGGCTGCGAGTTCGATCGGTCCATTGCTTCCTTTCTGATCCCCACGGCCATGGGTATGGGTGCGGGCATGGTCATTGGTGACGATACTTCCGAGAGGGTGAGCACCGGCATTGCCTTGAGTGTCCTGGCTATTCTGGCCATTCCAATGCCGTCGCACAACCGGGCCGAGGCCGAGGTGCGCCTGACCTTGAAGAGCACTCAGGGTGATATTCTTTGGCAGAAAACCTGTCTCGGTGAGTTCGAGGATCGGGTTTACGTAACGGCAACCGCTCGGCAGGATCAGCAATATGTTGATGACTATTTGACTGTTGCGGTGAAGCGATGCAACGCCTGTTTGGTGGGGCAGCTGCGTCAGGCCCTGTTGGAACTCGGTGGCGGCAAATAGGCTTCAACCACCGGTTCTTTTGACCACCCAATCGTTTTTGAGCAACAGGGCGACCACTGTTTCCCGGTGGTCGCCCTGGATTTCAATTACACCGTTTTTTACGGTGCCTCCCGAGCCACACTTTTGTTTCAGTTGTTTGGCCAGATCCTTGAGCCCATCCCCGGCCAAAGGGACACCGGTGATCAACGTCACTCCTTTGCCCTTACGTCCCTTGGTTTCCCTGCAGACCCTGACAACACCGTCACTTTTTGGCGTCGATGGTCCATATTGGGGAGCCGATACCTTTCGGCCTCCGTCACTGGACCAGACCAGATTTTCTTTACGATTTTTTTGCGACATATTTTTTCTCCGCGGGCGCCGAGCCCCGGGATCATCTCCTGGTATGGTCTCCAGGGGGGACAAATTAAAGCAGACTGGCCGCCAGGCTGGCCAATTCGCTGCGCTCACTCTTGGCCAACGTGACATGCCCGTGGATGGGATTGTCCTTGAAACGTTCCACCACATAGGTCAGCCCGTTGGACGATGCGTCGAGATAAGGATTGTCAATCTGGTAGGCATCGCCTGTCAGAACAACCTTGGCGTCTTCACCCGCACGGCTGACCACGGTTTTTACTTCGTGGGGAGTCAGGTTCTGGGCTTCGTCGATGATGATGAACAACTTCGGCAAACTGCGTCCGCGAATGTAGGTCACCGCCTCGACTTCCACCACACCGGTGTCGTACAGGTACTGCACCTTGTCGGTGGTATTTTCGAGTTTGGGATCCACCAGGTAGTGCAAATTGTCCGAGACGGGTCCCATCCAACTACTGAGCTTTTCTTCCTTGGAGCCCGGCAGGTAACCGATGTCCTTGCCCAGGGGCATGATCGGCCGTGAAACCATGATCCTGCGGTATCTTTTTTCTTCGGCAACCAGTTGCAACCCCGCTGCCAGAGCCAGCAGGGTCTTGCCTGTGCCGGCCTGGCCGAGCATGGTCACCAGCTTGATGTCCGGTCGCAACAGCATCTCCAGGGCAAACTGTTGGTGCAGATTGCGCGCTGTCAAACCCCAGGGATGGCTGTCGCCGTATAGCAGGGGTTCGACCATTCCGCTTTCGGCCCGGAAAATTCCTCGGGCAGTGTGCTTGGGGTTGGTTAAACCCTTGAGCAGGATACCCTCGTTGGGACTCAGCTCGGCATCCAGATATACGGGCTTACCTTGATAAAAACCATCGATGACATCTTCAGCCACTTCGTGTTCGCTGACTCCGGTGAAGAGTTCGTCGAAATTGATTTTGCTGGTAAGATAATCATTGGTCGTGATGCCCAGTGCATCGGCCTTGACCCTGGCATTGATATCCTTGGTGATGAACTCCACATCGGCGCCGCCGGCTTCCAACGCGCAGGCCACCGAGAGGATGCGGTTGTCCATGAGGGATCTGTCCATGCCCTTGGGCAGATAGTCCACATAACTTTTGACGGTGACATATAGTTTGCCACCGCCTGGTAATTTCACACCCTTGCTCAAGGGATTGCCATCGCGCAAACCATCGATGGTGCGGATGACCCGACGGGCATTGCGACCTCTCTCGTCGTTGCCGCGTTTGAAGTTATCCAGCTCTTCCAGAACTTCCACGGTGAGGATTACATTGTTGTCTTCAAAGGAGGTGAGGCAGGCGGCGTCGTGAAGCAGAACGTTGGTGTCGAGCAGGAAACAGCGGCCTTCGGGTACGGGGATGCTATTCTTTTCGTCGATCCAGTGACCGATTGGGTTTTCCATATTTTCCCTCCGGTTGAGTGCGGGATGGGTGTGGATCCTTCCACATGCAATTAGTGTACACAATCAAGCTTGGGTTGTCGTGCAAAAGGTTGTGGGGTACTTTGTTGGGGTCTTCAATCCAGGAGTTGCTTTTGATGGGTACCATCTTTTCAAATCTTGTTTTCGTGCTGCTTTTGACAGGGCTTTTTCCTGCTCTTGACGGAGATTCCCCGCCCGATCCCCAATGGCCCCTGGATCTGGACACCCGCTATTTGACCAGCAATTTCATGGAATTTCGCAGTGGTCGGTTTCATGCGGGTCTGGATTTGAAGACCGAAACCAGGCAAGGGTATACCGTGCGGGCGGTGGAGGATGGCTACATCAGTCGTTTGCGCTGCACGCCCACTGCTTATGGAAGGGTGGTTTATCTGCGAGGAGAGTCCGGTCGCACTTATGTCTTCGCTCATTTGTCCCGCTTCAACGACGAACTGCGCGCCCGTGTGCAACAGGTTCAAAAACATAATGATACCTACCGCGCCAGACTGGAGTTCAAACCAAATCAAATCCTCGTCAAGAAAGGTGATGTTCTTGGGCTCAGTGGCCAGAGCGGCACCGGTGGTCCTCATTTGCATTTCGAGGTGCGAGACCGCAATCAGCGTCCCATCAATCCCCTGCAGCATGGTTTTGATTTGCCGGATACCATTGCTCCGGTGATTCATTCGCTGAGGGCTTGGCCGACCAGCGCTACTGCCCGCATCAATGACCAGACAGGCGAATGGGCAATCAAGGGCACATCGTCATCCGGGTTGGTGGGGGATTTGGGGATTCTCAAGGTGATCGGTCCGGTGGCCTTCAGTGCGAGAATGATCGATGCCTCGGATATTCGAGGTCACCATTTGGAACCATGGCTCATTGAGTTGGAGCTGGACGGCGAGGTGGTGTATAGCTGCCGGAACGACCGTTATGATTTTTCCGAAAATGCCATGCAACGGTTGGAGTGGACTGATTGGGCGGATTGGACAGAAGAAGGTGTTCCCAGGGAACATTGGTTGCATCGGCGGCCGGCCAATACTCTTGCGGGGCGTGAAGGTAAGCTATGGTATCTTGGGGCTGAGGGTTCGGGTTTGGAGCCCGGAGATCATCACCTGGTTCTGCGGGTGACCGATTATTCGCTCGGAGAAACTCTGGTGCATTGGGTGGTGCAGGTTGTCGAAAGTTCAGCCCAGGGGACGAAGTCGGGGTTTTGGCATTCTGAACCACTGGGTATCAACAAAACGAATTTTCCCCAAATGAAGAAAAGCGCCGCCGATTCTCTCAGGCTGACTCCTTTTTTCAGTTCTGGCGATCCGGTGGGCAATGGTCTGGAAGTTGTTCTTTTGCACCCTGATGCCGGCGACCCGGTTTTGGAACCCCTTGAGATATGGTTGAAGAAATTGTACCTCACTCCTTTCCAAAAGGAGATCGCACAGGATCAGGGACTCAAGTTCGGTGGCTGGGCCGAGGTCATTTTTGCAGCCGACTGGCCCATTGAAAGTTCTGTTGTCTTGCCCGTGGAGCTGGGGGGTCTACCATTACCATATTCGGCCATTGATGCTTCCGAGGGAACGGGAGTATACCGTCTCAATAACAATGGTGCTTGGGAATTTGTGGCACCCTGTTCATTGTCCAGGTCGAAATTCTTCCATTTTGAAGATCCGGGACTGCATGCGGTTTTTGTTGATGAGACACCTCCCGTGTTTCAATCCACCACAAAAATCCTGGATGTCCTGCCCGGGCCGAATTCGGCCCTTTCCGAGATTACAATGCCAAAATGGGTCCTAACTGCCATCAGCCTGGATGATCCGGGTTCCGGGTTGGATACCGGCACCCTCAAGGCTCTTTTGGATGGCAAACCATTGATTGTGGAACCGGATCCCCCACGCGACAGGGTCCTGATCGAGTGGCCCGATGATTTGGCTCCCGGCGAGCATGAATTGCAATTGCAGGCTAGCGATGTTGCCGGCAATCATTCCGAGGCAAAGTATAGCATTTTGGTTGGGGAATAACACCGGTATAATGACAGGGAAATATTGGAGATCAGGGTACCTTTTGGGAAAAAGGTGTTCATAATAATTCCCGCCGGTGGGAACTTCCCAAATTGTCTTGCCAACTTGTTGTGATCTGAACTCAAAAATGTTATCCTACCAACTTCAAACAGAACACACGGAAATCTCGGCATTCCGCGTCCTTCAAAAGCATCAGGATAAACTGACTTGAGCACTCTCCACGACTTTGTGCATCTGCATAACCACTCCGACTACAGCCTCCTGGATGGAGCCATGAAAGCCGGGGCCATGGCCAAACGGGCTGCCGATCTGGGGCAGAAAGCCCTGGCACTCACCGACCACGGCAACATGTTCGGAGCAGTGGAGTTCTATCAGGCTTGTCGGGAAAACAAAATCAAACCCATCATCGGCATGGAAGCCTATATCGCTGCCGATCGTTTCAATCGGAAAGCCGACAAGATTCTCAACAAGGCCTACCATTTGGTTCTTTTGGCCAAAAATGAAGTGGGCTACCGAAACCTCTGCATGCTTTCGTCCCAGGGGTACCTCGAGGGGTTTTATTACCGGCCGCGCATCGACCATGAACTTTTGAACGAGTACAGCGAAGGAATCATCGGCCTTTCCGCCTGTATGAGTGGTGAACCCAACTGGCATTTGCGTAGCGGCAACGTGAAAAAAGCCACCGAAGCGGCAAGCGTATACAAGGAGATTCTTGGTCGTGACAACTATTTCCTCGAAATTCAGAACCACGGCATTGAAGAAGAAATCCGCATCCGGGAGCTGATGCCCGAAGTGGCCAGAGCCGCGGGGCTGGACATCATCGCCACCAACGATTGCCATTTCCTGGACCGTTCACACCACGAGGCCCACGACATACTCATGGCCATCCAGACCGGCAGTCTTCTCAACGACCCCAACCGTTGGCGCAGCAATACTCCCGAGATCTATTTCAAAAGCACCGAGGAGATGTTGGCCCTTTTTCAGGACTGGCCGGACGCGGTGGAAAATACTCTGCGCGTAGCCGACATGGTGGATTTTGAAATGAAGTTGGGCCGGTTATTGCTGCCGGAATTTGATTTGCCCGAGGGTTTTGATTCTGCAGACGCCTACGTCGAACATCTGGCCCGCGAGGGCATGGAAACCCGCTACCCAAGTGCTACGCCCGAGTTGGAAGATAGGCTCCAGTACGAGTTGGGCATCATCAAAACCACCAAATATGCCGGTTACTTTCTCATCGTCTGGGATTTTATCGATGCTGCCCGCAAGATGTGCATTCCGGTGGGCCCTGGCCGGGGCAGCGCCGCCGGCTCTTTGGTATGCTATTGCATGGGTATTACCGACATCGATCCCATTGGTCACCAATTGCTATTCGAACGTTTCCTGAATCCCGATCGCATCAGCATGCCTGATATAGATGTTGATTTCTGCTACGAACGGCGCGGCGACGTCATCGAATACGTGGCCCAGAAATACGGTCGCGAAAATGTCAGCCAGATCATCACTTTTGGAACCATGGCCGCCCGGGCCGTGCTCAAGGATGTGGCCAGGGTGCTCGACTTCAGCTTTGCTGAAAGTGATCGTATCAGCAAGATGGTTCCGGAAGAAGTGGGCATCACCCTGCAGAAAGCCATCGACGAGGCGCCCGGCCTGAAGGACTTGCCCAAGGAGTCTCCCGAGCACGCTCTGCTGTTGCGCAACGCCCTGGTCCTGGAAGGCATGAACCGCAATACGGGCATCCACGCAGCCGGGGTGCTGATCACGCCGAGCCCACTCATCGAACACGTGCCCATGTACAAAAACAACAAGGGCGACATCACGGTTCAGTTCGACATGAATCGCAGCGAGGAGTTGGGCCTTTTGAAGATGGATTTTCTGGGTCTGCGCACCCTGACGGTCATCGACAAGGCCCTCAAGCTCATCGCCGATACAACCGGCCAGTTGATGAAGGCCAAAGAAATTCCCACCGACGACGAGGCCACCTACCAACTGCTCCAGGAGGGCCGCACCGTCGGTATCTTCCAGCTTGAAAGCAGTGGAATGCAGGAACTGGTGCGCAAAATGGCGCCCACCTGTTATGACGATATTACCGCCATCTGCGCACTGTATCGTCCGGGACCCTTGGGAGCGGACATGGACAAGGTCTATGTGGAGCGCAAGCACGGCCGGCAGCAAGTCACCTACAAGGACGATTGCCTCGAAGCCATCCTCAAGGATACCTACGGGGTGATTCTATACCAGGAACAGGTGATGCAGATTGCGTCCAAAATGGGCGGTTTCACCATGGGCCAGGCCGACACCTTGCGCAAGGCCATGGGCAAGAAGAAACTGGACATGATGGCCAGGATGAAAGTCATGTTCATGTCCGGGGCCGAGAAGGGTGGCTATAATCTGAGGAATGCCGAAGCCATCTACAAGGATATGGAGTTCTTCGCCCAGTACGGTTTCAACAAGAGTCACAGTGCAGCTTATGCCTTGCTGTCAATTCAGACGGCCTGGCTGAAGGCCCATCATCCTGCCGAATTCATGGCCGCGACCATGAGTACGGAAATGCGCAAATCCGACCGCATCACCCAGCTGATCGATGCGGTCAAGGCTCTGGACATCACCATTCGTCCACCGGACATCAACAAGCCCAGCAGTGAGTTCGGTGTTCAGAACGGGGAAATCCTCTTCGGCATGGGGGCGGTCAAGGGTGTTGGTTCGGCGGCCATCGACGTGATCCGCGATTGTTGGCAGGAACTCGGCCGTTCCTTCACTGATCTTTTTGATGTTTGCGAAAATGTGGATCTGAAAAAAGTGAACCGCAAGGTTATCGAAGGGTTGATCAATGCCGGGGCCATGGACAGCCTGCCCGGTCATCGTCGTCAATTGTTGGAAAACGTCAACAAGGCATTGGCCTTTGGACAAAAGAGTGCCCGGGACAAAGCCGGAGGACAGGCCAGTCTGTTCGGCGGTAGTGCCGCGTCCGAAGTGCTCAAGCCAACCCTGAATGAATGTGAACCTTTTGACCCGTTGACGCGGCTGAGCAAAGAGCGTGCTGCGTTGGGTTTTTTCCTTTCCGGTCACCCTTTTGAAGAATACCGGGAACTGATCGAATCGTTGCCTACCGGGACCACCGCCGAGGCCCATCGCAGGGGTGAAAACACCTGGGTCAATCTGGTTGGAGTGCTCACTTCACACACCAAGCACCGGGATCGCCACAAACGGGTTTATGCCCGGGGTAATTTTGAGGACCAAACCGGGGTTGTGGGACTAGTCATTTACAACAAGGCTTATTCGCAGTACCAGCCTTTGGTGGAATGTGACAGTATTCTCGTCGTCGGTGGTCGCGTGCAGGTGCGAAGTGATGAACAGCGCGAAGTTGTGGTCGATCGCATCACTCGTATCGACGAGGTGCTAGGTACCTGGGTGCAGGATGTCTTGGTGGAAATGGATCTCGATAAAGCCGGCAGCGCCGGTGTGAAGGAGTTGGGGCGATTGTTCGGCAACTATGGCGAGCCCTGCCCATTGCGTCCTCTCGCAGGAGAGTTGGCCGAAGACGGATCCGAAGATGTCGAAGCAGCCGCCACCGCTGCGTTGAATCATAATGGTGGTTCCGTTCAGGGCGCCCTCGGGGGTGAACTCGGGACCGGACAACCTGCCCCGCAGCCCATGCAGACAGCCTCCGAAATGACCGATCCGGACCTGGAGGACTCCTCGGGGGGCAGGGATGCAGTGGGGCAGGACCCCGAACTACTCCCTGAACCGGTGTTGGCCCGACCCATCCCTTTGGTGGTTGAAGTGAAACGCGACCATCGCATTTGGTTGTTGAAATCCGGCGGTCGCAACCTGGCTTTGACCCTCGACAGCCTGCGTGAACTGCGTCGGGTTCCGGGCGTGGGTGGCCTGAAATTGCGAACCAATCTGCCTGCTCCCATCGAACGCAAAAAACGGTTTATGGGACGAGGATGACGGATTGCTTGACATGGGACCTTTCAAGTGCCTAAATCAGCTGATGAAAAATGGCCTCCCATGCCGGGAGGCCTCATTTCCGTATTCCCTGGTACCCGCAGTTCTTTTGCTGGGTAATCAGCGGGGGCTTGCCAATGGACTGGAAGAAAAAAGCACTCTGGCTCGATTTTGAGATGCCCCTGGTGGAAATCCACGAGCAGATCCAAGCTCTCCAGGATTCCGCATCGGTGCGGGGCATGGACGTGACCGATGAAGTGATTGCCCTGCAGGCCAAGGCCGAAAGGCTGGGGCACGATATCTTCAACAAGCTGGAACCCTGGCAACGGGTCCAGTTGGCCCGGCATCCCAGAAGACCCACCACCAACGATTTCATCCATCACATCTTCAATGATTTTGTTGAATTGCACGGCGATCGCATGTTTCGCGATGATGAAGCCATTGTTGCAGGCATGGCCACTTTGGATGATCGTAAGATCATGCTTCTCGGGCACCAAAAGGGGCGCGATACCAAGAGTAACATCCGGCGCAACTTCGGCATGGCTCACCCCGAAGGTTACCGTAAAGCCCTGCGGCTGATGGAGATGGCTGTGCGCTTTGAACGTCCCATTGTCACTTTCATTGATACACCGGGCGCTTATCCCGGACTGGGAGCCGAAGAACGCGGGCAAGCCGAAGCCATCGCTCGCAATTTGAGGGAAATGTCGGATATGCCGGTGCCCATCATTTGCATTGTCACCGGTGAAGGTGGCAGTGGCGGAGCACTTGCCCTGGGAGTGGGCGATCGGGTCTATATGCTGCAAAACAGCATCTATTCGGTGATCAGTCCCGAAGGCTGTGCCGCGATTCTCTGGCGCGACGGGGCCAAGAGCAAAGATGCGGCCAAGGCAATGAAACTCACCAGCGACGATGCATTGAGACTCGGCGTTATCGATGCGGTTCTTCCTGAGCCAACCGGCGGTGCCCATCGCGACCACAAAGCGGTTGCCCTCACGGTAAAAGCTAAAATCCAGGACACACTGGCCGAACTGGAAAAAATTCCCCACGACAAACTTTTGGATCAACGCTTGCAAAAGTTCCTGGATATGGGGATTTACGAAGAAGCTGGGAAATCATAGCGGTGGCTGGAGTCACTGCCAGGAGCCCGTTCAAGCCTCATCCAATTGTCAAAATGATTGGTCTTTCCCATGGAGGGGGTTGACGGCATGGGCGGGTTGTTGTATTATTCTATTGCCAATCTCTTCAAGCATCTGATCTTTTTTTCGGTCATCCTAGACTGTTTTTTGTCTGAGGGGTGCCGGTTTTTTTGTGGTCAGTGGAAGATTTTCCTCTGGAATCGGAGGACAATCAACCGAACAATCATTGAACCAACTGTCCCGGCAATCGTCCAGCGAATCGCTGATCCTTCTCAATTTGGAAATTGTAGTGTTGCCTACTTTCACGAACGTATTAGAATGCGTTTGATTTGGATTTGCATTTATTCCTGAAAGGAAACGGCTCATGCTAGATGTCAAGCTCCTGGAAATTCTGGCCTGTCCTCAATGCCGCAATGCGGTGGTTCCCGATGAAGTGCACCAATGGTTGTATTGCAATCATTGTGCGGTCAGATATCGGGTGGATGGAAATATTCCCATCATGTTGCCGGATGAAGCGGAAAAAGTGCCCGGCCCGAGCGACCGGAAAGCTGGGAGTTGAATTATGTGTCTGTTCACTCATTTTGCCGCCGGTGCGCTGGCGGGTGGTTTGACGGGAAACATCTGGCTGGGAGCAGTCGCCGGAATAGCCAGCCATGCATTGCTGGATGCCATCCCCCATTACGACCATCCCGACTGGCGGCTGGAACTTTTCGGAGGAATGATCAGTCTCTTTCTTTTGTTGTTGATGCCCTTTTCTACGGCCCCTGCCGTGGTCGGAGGGATTTTCGGCATGGTGCCGGATCTGGAGAATCTTTTTCAAAAGCTGGGTAAAATGCGTAGAGATCAATTCATTTTCCCGTCTCACACGGGCTTGGTTCCCCATGGCCGAACCCTGGGGCCTCGTACTTTGGTTTGGCAATTGGCCATTTTTCTTTTCTGTTTCGGAATTTTGGGAATGATGACTCCGGCGACGGTTTCCGCCGCCACGGGCACGCGCGCACAGCCGGTCATGGGTGATCCGGTGGTGCGTGTGTTGTCCAGCAATGCCTACCAAACGCGCCTTCAGGTCCAGTGTCCGGTTGTGACCGCTCCCGAAGACTGGGAAGCGGTTCGCCTGGAAGATGTGCAATGGGCGTTGCCTATGTTCCATGACCAAGACGGCGATGGCAATCTGGTTCTGTTGCCGCCCAGGCTGGATTTGGCCCTGGCGGTGCCAACCACGGGCGCCCCGACGTTCAGGGTCACTGGTCTCAAATGGTGGAAAGAGCCATCCTTTCCGGTGCCTGCCCATAATTTATTGTCATTCAGCAAACCTGCAGTTTTTCGAACCGTTCCCATCGCCGGCAGTGATCTGCCTCTAGGAATCGGTGGCGGTATCTTGCGCAGCCTGGTCATTGAAATCCAACACCAGCCTGGGACCCGTTTTTCGCAGCAAATGCAGGCCGGTTCCCATGAGGATCCGGCTGACAAGAACGCCGTCACTTTGGATCAGGCACCTGCTTCCCTGCTCAACAAAGAGCTTTTTGTGACCCTGTCTCGTGGTGGACGCATTCTCATGGCTGCCGGCAGCAAGACTTCCGCCGACCGTGGGCAATTCAATCATTTTGACCTGACCAACAACTGGGTGCGCCTGACCATCAATGAAATGGGTTTGCATAGGCTGACCGGTCAGGAATTGTCGTCCATGGGTGTCAGCACCGGTGCGGTGGATCCGGGTAAATTGCGTCTGTACCGAGGTGGCTCTTTTAGCTTGGACGCTGATCCCGCAGTGGCCGAGGCCGATCAGGCCGATCGGGTGGGGCTTACCGAAATCCCCATTCAGGTTCTCGGTGCGGGAGACGGGGAGTGGAATCTGGACGACGAAATTCGCTTCCATGCTTTTGGAACTGATTTCTGGTCCGACCGGGTTGATGTTGCTGCCGGTCATCTGGAATTCTACAACCATCCCTATGAGAACGATGGTGTTTATTGGTTGACCTGGGAAGATGTATCGACTGCCTCGCCTATTCCCGGCGCGCCTTTGCGGGCCTCCGAGATCAGCACCCCCGCCAATGGTGGCGACGCCATCACCATCGCCAAGCTGCGCTTGCATATGGAGCAACAGAACAGGGAGTCCCAGGGAGTTGTTTTTGACAATTGGTCCTGGGACAACCGGATCATCGCCATCAAAACCATGAGCTTCACCATGCACGAGCCGGCGCCCGACAGTTCTGCCACCTTCGTGGTAGATTTCCGAGGATATCCCGATGACAACGGCGGCATTTCCCACCTTTTCATGGCCAACGGTTGGGTCAACAACGACACCAGCCACAATGCCTTCACCTCCTTTGTGGGGAACTCACAATCTGACAGCCTGCGAACCAGACTGGTTGGCGCTTCAGCGGAGATGGTGGCCGGAAATAATATTCTGTCCTTCCAGAATGCTGCCCCGGAATATGACTTGGTCCTGGACAGCTTTGACATTTTCTACTGGTCTGCCCTGGATTTGGCCAGTTTCGGCGGACAAATGGATTTTGATCTGTGGCGCGAGCACACCGTTGCCGACGGCCAGCAGGTAGATCTACACCTGACGGTTCCCACAGGGGATGAAGTTATCCTTTGGGAAATCGGGGCCTTGCAAACAGCGTCCATTCTTTCCGGCGATTTGGTTCAGTCCCAGCTGACTATCGGCTTGACTTTGGACACGACCCACGACCGCCATTTCCTGGCCACTACTGCGGGGCAGCTCCATCAAGTGGCTTCCGGGCAGTTGGCCAATCCACTTGACTTGCGGGTCCTGCCCACCGATGCCCACTACATCGTCGTTTACGCTGCTGCCTTTGCCGGTTCGGCAGAAATTCTGGCTGACTTCCACTCCTCGAACCTGCCCGGAATTGTAAACCCCACGGCCTATGCAATTTCTGCCGAAGACATCTACGATAATTATTCCGGTGGGCAAAAGGACCTTTACGCCATCCGGAATTATTTGAAATCAGTCTTTGAAGATGGCGGCGGAAATTTGCGGTATGTGTGTTTGATGGGCAACGCCAGCAGGGATCACCGGAATTACAGAAACCAGGATGCCCTGGATGGGGACCTTTTGGATTTGTTGCCGGCTGACCACCGCAACTTCTTCCCTCGCAACGTAGCCACCAACTTCCATGCCAATGAAACCTATGGTTCGGATGATACATTCGTCTCTTTCGACACTCCACCTTCGGATTTTGATTGGGACTATCCCGATGTGGCTGTTGGCCGTTTGCCTGCCGTTTCCAGCTCCGACGCCGCTGATCTGGTGGATCGGGTGATCGAATTTTCGTCCAATACCGAACCGGGACTTTGGAGCAACGGCATTGTGATGGTTGCCGATGATGGTGTTGTTCCTTCCAATCCCAGATGGCCGGAAGCCAGCGCCGGTGAGCAAGCCCACATTCTTCAGGCAGAGCGGCTTGCCCTGGAAAGTATTCCTTCGAGTATTGACATGAAAAAAATCTATGGGGCTGCTTATGATTTTCCTCCCGGAAGCTCCATCAAGCCGCAGGTGCGCATGGACATCAATGCAGCCCTGAGTGTCGGTACAAGCATCTACCACTACATCGGACATGGGGCCGAGAACAATCTGGCAGATGAACAAATTTTCCAGTCGCAGGATATTGGCAACCTGAACAATGGCATGAAGCGTTTTGCCTTCATTGCCTTGAGTTGCGACGTGGGAGTGTACGACAGTCCATCGCGCCGTTCCATGGCCGAACTGTTTGTGGGTTCCGATGGAGGCGGAGCCATTGCGGCCATCTGCGCCAGCCAGGTCAGTTGGATCACTTCCAACAATATCCTCTCCACGGCTTTCTACAACAACCTCTATCCCGGCCGGCATGTGGAAAAAGACCAAACCCTGGCCGAGGCTCTGATTCAGGCCAAGGCGGCCATGACCACCGCGCGCCGACGATACAACTCGCAACGCTACAACCTGATGGGTGATCCGGCCTTGAGTCTGCCAAATCCTGTGGATAATTTGACCTTTGCAGCCACCAACCTGGATACCATCAGGGCGGGTGCGCGCCAGGTGGTTGTCCTCGATGACACTGGAGGTCTGATGTTGGGTGCCGGCGATTCCTATGAGTTGCTGGTGGAAGAGTCAGGATTCGAGCACGGTTACATTAAGTCCTGGTATAACGAGACAGATTCAATTCCTGGAGAAATATTCCGCCTTCCCCGGTGGGACACTTTTGACGACCGTGGCTCGGCCTTGTTCATCGGCTCAGGTGTCATGACCTCCAGTGAACTTCGCGTGCCGTTCAAGGTTCCCGTCCAGTTGCGTTATGGAGATCAGGCTCGTCTGCGACTGCTGCTTACAGGCCTGGACGATTCCCGCGTGGCCTTCGATTATGTGTCTGCCATTCGCTCGGCCATTGGTCCGAGCGACGATGTGCTGGGACCCCAAATCAACCTTGCTTTCGAAGACAACCGCTACCGGGTCCGTGCTGGAGACGAATTGACTGCCGTGCTTCAGGATACCAGCAGTATCGCCATTCTGGCCACCACGCCGGGCAACAGCATGCTGCTGGAATTCGACGATTCCGGATTCATGACCGATGTCACCCACAGCTTCGCCTTCGATGCCGACAGCTACACCAGCGGCCGCTTCAGCTTCCCGCTTCCCGGCGATCTACCTTTGGGGAACCACCTGGCCGCACTGCACGCCAGCGATGTTTTGGGAAATGTGGGCAACGATACCATCTCCTTCCTCATCATTCCCGAAAGCATTGTGGAGATGTATTCGATCACTCTTTTCCCTAACCCCACACCCGGTCCCTGCCGACTTATATTCGAGCTCAGTGACCCGATGCTGGTGAAATGGGACATTTACACTTTGAGCGGCCATCGCATCAAATCGGTGGCAGCTGAACTTTCCGCCGGACCGCAAATTCTTCCCTGGGATGGCCGTGACGACCAGGGAGACGAAATCGCCAACGGGACTTATATTTACGTCCTTCGTGGGAACGTGGCCGGTGGTGGAGAACGGGATATTACTGAGACGGGGAAACTCGTCATCATGCGTTAGTTCGATGATGATCATGGCCGGCGGCTGACCTCCACCGGCGACAACACTTCAACCGAAGGATAATTGGACATGAAACGGATAACGATAGCGGCAGTTCTGGGAGCCATCCTGTTGACCGGATTTGCCGGTAGCTCTCTGGCCGGCAGTGGAGCCGGTGCCATCAACCTGACTTTTCCCATTGGTGGGCGTTACAACGCTCTCGGCGAAGCGGGCACGGCTCTTTCCCAGGACGTAACCGCCATCTGGTGGAATCCCGGCGGACTGGCTTTTCTTCCCCAGCGACCCAAGCAACACGATGTGCACATGATGCAGTCCAGCCTGGCCGCCGGTCTGGCCGACGACATCGCCCTGTACTGGGGTGGTTACGCCATGCCCCTGGGTAGTCATGGCGCCTTGGGTTTTGCCATCAACTACCTGGATATGGGTGAGCAGATGGGCACCAACGAGGCCGGTGAGGATACCGGGCTCTTCCGTTCCTACATGTTCGCTTTCAGCACCACCTACGGGGTGCGCCTCAGCCGCACATTGGGTGTGGGCATCGGTGTGAAATATTTTCGCGATAAGCTTGCCGATGATAACTTCCTGCAGGAAGGCGGCGGCGGCAGTGGTGACAGCTTCGGTGTTGATTTGGGTGTTCTGTGGAAGGTTCCGTCCATTCGCTCGAACATCGGTCTGGCCGTGGCCAACCTGGGCCCGGATATCAAGCACGTGGATGCCGATCAGAGTGATCCCATGCCTCGCAAGGTGACTCTTGGCCTGGCTTTCAGCGCCTATCACAGCGAGTTCATGGGTCTGCTGCTGGTGGCTGATTACCTGGTGCCGCTGTACAAGTGGAAGGACGATGACTACGGGTTCGGCCTGGAAACCTCCCAGGAAGAATACGGCGCCGGCGTGGAGTGGAACTACATGCGGAGCCTTTTCGTTCGTTTCGGCTACAAAAGCGCCGCTTACGGCGACATCGGCGATACCACCTTCGGATTTGGTGTGGACATGAATGAATGGGTTGGTCAGGCCATCACCTTCGACTTCGCGTCCGTACCCCAGGCGGAGGGCCTGGACCGGGTCAATCGTTTGTCCATAGGTTACCGTTTCTAGATTGCAGTTGTTGCGACAGAACCCCCCTGAGTAAGGAGAGCGGCTTTGCGGCCTCTTGACCAACTGACTTGCCGGATAATCCGGCACTACCTCGGGTTTATGATTCTTACTGGCGGATTGGCCCTCATGGCCGGTCCACTGGTTGAATCTGCCTGGGCCGAGGCAACTCCTTTTCGTGCTCACAGTCATGTACCGGTCATGTTCAAGGACTGGACCGAGATGCGAAATTTGCCCGATGGGAATGATCGCATGGTCCGGGAACAGGCTCGGCAGGGTGAGTATTTCCGACGCTGGCAGGCCATCCACCAGATCGTGGGTGAGCGTCATACCTCTCGTTTGAGCAGGGAATTCCTGGCTGGGCGAGGACTCGGAGCCTCTCTTTTCGACCAGAACTCCAGCAGCGACAAAGCTCAGAAGGCCTTTACCGGTGTGGATACTTTAAAGGTTCTCATCGTGCGAATCGGTTTCGAGGAAAATCGGGACCCCCACCTGACCACCGTGGCACCAGGCGGGGACTTCAACTACGTGCCTCCGGAAAATCCGGATGATTTGTATGTTGATCCACCGCCCCATAATCGTGATTTTTACCAGAGCCATTTGCTGGGTTTGTCCGAATATTACAAATTCCAGTCCGGTGGCAGATTATTCATCGAGGGCACCGTGCTACCCGAAGAACAGGAAGCCAGCTACAAGCTCAGTGATATCGCCGACTACGGCCCTGGCAACGATGGTTTCTGGACTCTGGAGAGTCTAGAAAGACTGGTCCGCGACATGATCAAGGTTGGAGATGCCGCAACCGCGGGAACCGATTTTGATTTCAGCGATTTTGACGATGATAATCCTTTGACCTACATCATTTTCGTCCATTCCGGCAGCGACTGGCAAAGTGACATCAACGGAGATTCTCCCAACGACATTCCTACTTTTTTTGTGGCCCTCGGCGAATCCGAGGGTCTGGTTTCCGGCGGCTCCCTGAGCGAATGCTCGGTGATCCCAGAGACTACCAATCAGGATGGTTACCCCGGCAGCATCGCCGCAGCTTTCTACCACGAATTTGGCCATGCCTTGGGTTTACCCGATGTCTACAATACGTCCACCGGATTTCCTTCAGTCGGTATTTGGGACCTGATGGATTCAGGCACCAACCTGCCTGTCCTGCTGGGATACGTCACGGCGGAAAACGATACCATCGTCAAGTCGGCCACGGGTGTTTTACCTCCCTCACTGTCCGTCTGGAACAAATGGTTTCTGGGCTGGGTGCAGATGGGCGAAGTCGATGGTCGCACAGATGATTACAAGTTGCCCGCCGTGCAGGTTCCCTACAATCAGTACCCCATGTGGGATGCCGGCCATGGAGATTTCAACCCCGACTACCCCCAGGCCATTCGAGTGGGAGCCTCACCAAGGGAATTTTTCCTTTTGGAAAATCGCTACGTGCCTCCGGCTCCCGATGCCACCGGCACCTACACGCCCTATTCCAGCCTGTTCTTTGAAAAAGATGATGCTACCGATGTAATCCTCTACCTGGCCGGCGAACGACCCCCCGGTTTTTTCAGCAACAGCGGCATGTACGATTATTTCATGCCCGAGGGGGGGCTGCTGGTCTGGCACGTGAACATGGATCGTATCTCGGCCAATCTTGCCGACAATACCATCAATGCCTTTGGCGACGGCCTGCGTCTGGTGGAAGCCGACGGAATCCAGGATATCGGCGTTTTGGATGCCTACGTTTTGGGCTGGTACGGTTCGGACCGGGACCCATTCGGCAACAACAGCCAAGTGTTCAATGACCTGCTCACCGATGGGATTCCTTCCAGCCGCAACTTTGATCACTCCTGGTCCGGCGTCTCCCTGACTGATATCAGGCCCAACGGTTTCCGCTCTTCCAGCGTGATTCGCTTTGGAGCATCCGTTCAGCCGGTTAACTTCGGCTTTCCCTGGGAAGCCCTCTCGGTGGACGCCGACGAAGCCGCCGCCGCTGGTGGCAGTGCCGGTCCCCGTCAGTTGGATTCATCCACTCTGACTCCAGTGAACGTGGGCAGCCAATCCATTTTGGTTTTTGCCGATGGTCCTGGCGAAAACTGGGACGGTGGAGAGTTCCCTTCATCACTTTACGCCATCCGGGCAAACGGTTTTGCACCCTGGCCTCCTCCTGAAGACAAGAACGAAGGTGTCATTCTGGCCCTGGACGCTCCTTTGGCGGGACCACCCTTGGTGCTTGATCCCACTGCCACCAATCCCCATCTGGTATATGGGACCAAGGCCGGCACCCTGGGTTGTGTGGAGTTGTCCGCCTCGGGCAACCCGGTTCCCCTGTGGAGCGTGAGCGTGGGGGACAGTTTGCTTTTTGCTCCCGTGGCCGGGATTAGCAGTCTGGGTAACAAGTTGATTGCCTGCGTGGTCGCTCCCGATTCCTTGAATTTCTACCTGTCAACAACAGGGGAATTACAGGAAACTGTTGAATTTTCCTCTGGTGTGGTGACCCAACCCAGGGTATTCAAAGTTGAAGGTCCGTTTTTCCATGACAACCTGGTTCTGGGCTCAAGTGAAAATTTGTCCGTGATCTCCTTCCTGGTCCCCGGGGAATTTGAAGATTTCCCCTGGCAGAGGGTGCCTGAAGGTCAAGTCCATTTGGCTGTGGTCGATGATTTTGAAAATTCTGCGTTGTTGGCTTTTGATGACCATGGGGTCTTGAAAACAACCTCGGATGCGGGCACTTCCCAAGAGAATTTCGGCGACTTCGATACGGCATTGGTTTGCGAACCGGCCGTTGCCGACTTGGACGCCGATGGCCGAAGCGACATCATCCTGGCCACCGCTGAACGCATCTTTGCCTTCCACACCGATGGCATTGCCGTGCGTGGATTCCCCAGTCGTCTTTTTGAATTGTTCCCCTTGCCGGACAGCACTCGCATCGTCGGTCCCCTTATTGTTGCCGACGGTACCGGCGATGGAATCAATGAAATATTCTACAATACGACGGCGGGCCATCTGGTTGGACTCAGCTCCACGGGTACGCTGTTGAACTCCATGCCATTTCGTTGGGGCGATGAAGGCAATCCTGGTTTGGCCTATGGGAATGATGCGGCGAGCAACCTCCAGCTTTGGATGATCTCGTCGGGTGGTTATGCCACCGAACCCTTTGGCCGAAATCATGTCAACGGTCGTGTGGTGACCTATGGTTTGGCAGCGGAATCGGCAGATGATCTCCTGACCAGCCGCTGGCTGGGACCCTTGGGCGGTAGCACTCGTTCGGGCAGCGTGGGGCTTCCTCGGGATTTCGGTGATCGGTCTCCGCTGGCTGCCGAGATGGACCGGGTGATCATGTATCCCAACCCGGTACACGAAAGTGACGTCACGGTTCGTTTCTATGCCTATGAACAGGGACAGGCCCGCTTTGTCCTTTACAACCTGCAGGGTGAGGAAGTGAAGCGGGCGGAATTTGCGACGGTTGCCGATGCTATCAATGAAAATCGACTGGATATTTCCGGTCTGGCCAGTGGTCTTTACCTGGGGCGCCTTGTTTTCCCGGGTGCCAGCGGCAGTGAAACCAAAACCATGACTCTGGCGGTGGAACGATGAGTTCCATTTTCCAGGGGGAGGAAAAAATGTCTTTGCGAAAAAAATGGCTCACCGGTGGGATGGCTCTGGTCCTGGTGATGTCCGTCTCTTCTGGTCTGGTCTCTGCCGATACGGGCCTGTCGGGTCTGGGGCAGACACGTGCAGCCTGGCTGCTCAAACACGACAGTCTGGAGACCATGGCCCTGGCCGGGTGGAGTTTTGACCAAAGCGATTTCGGCTCTGATGTTGGTGCCGGAGGATACGAAATGGATACCGAGGAGGAATTCAGCGGCAATGGTGCAAGCGCCGGACTGACTATGCTTGCTTCCATGGTTCTGCCTGGTTCGGGTGAAGCTATCATGGGCTACAAACGGGGTTACCTGATGATGGCCGTGGATATTTTTGCCTGGACCCAGGTCAGCAAGTACCACAACGACGGCGAAGATCTCAGGGATGAGTATTACGCATTTGCCGACGCCCATTACACAGATCAGCAACTGGTCCAAGCATACAATCCGGCCAGCACGGATTTGGAGCGATCCGGCGAAGGAGCCCTCTATTTTCCGGCCATTGAACCGGTGGCTGATGTCTCTGAATTGGGTAATCTTCCCCTGTATGTGACCAAGGAAGATGACTTCCGCGAGTACTATGAAAACCTGGGAAAGTGGGACCAGTTCATATTTGGCTGGGACGATTACACCCGGGCCAGCGTAGAACATCCCGAATACGGTTATGTGCCCACCAATACCATCAGCGACCTGCGTCAGCCTTGGGTCAGCAGGAACCGCGAGATCTATCGTGAAATGCGCGTTGAAAGCAATGACGCCTTCAAGACCCGTGACCGCTGGATGTACGTGAACATTGGCATGCGTGTCTTCAGTGTCTTGCAGGTGGCCTACCTGCAGGGGCTGCTCGGTGGCGGTCCTGCCAACAATCTGGAAATGGCCGGTCATTCGGTGGAATTCATTGCCCAACCCTACGGATTTACCCGCGGGGTGATGGCGGCGAAAGTATCGTTCTAGAATTTAGCCCCCAAGAGGAGCCCGACCTGATGAGTTTCATGAAATTGCGAGTTCTATGCCAAGTTGTCCTGGTGATTTGCTTGTGCGGGATTTTCCCGACCACCGGTGCCGATGCGCTGGAACTGCCCAGCAACTCCGCTTTTTTGCAAACCGAATTGATTGTCACAGGCACCAGCCCGACCAGATTGTGGCCTGGTGGTGGTGCATCCATGGGTCTTGCTTTCGATCAAATTGGTGGTGATGGTATCCAACAGCCCGATGAATTCGGTGGTGGCACCAAGGCTGATGACCAGGAGGAAGACGAAGCTGCGGGCCCATCCAATACAGGTGAAAAGGTGAGGGTGGGTATTTACTCCGCCCTACTGCCTGGTGCGGGTCAGTACTACAACGGGGAAAGAAAGAAGGCCTACATCATGGCAGGGGCAGAAGTGGCCATCTGGACCGCCTATTTTGTTTTTGATGCCCAGGGTGACAATCGCATGGAATCGGCCCGGGAATATGCCGCAATCTACGCCGGAACCAGCGGTGGCCATGCTGAATCCTACTGGCAGAGCGTTGGGCGCTACATGGACAGCGATGGTTTCAACGATTCCCGCAGGCGTGAAGCCCGGGCATTGCAGGAGAGTGTCAGTGGGCTGGTCTCGAACTCCGATTCGTGGCAATGGGTGAACAATGGCCGCCGCACCGATTATCTGATAATCCGGGCTGACGCCAACAACGCCTACGACCGTCGCGATTTCATGATCCTTTTTGCAGTGGTCAACCGGGTCATTTCAGTGGTTGACGCTGTCCTTGGCGCCGGCAACCAACCCGGTACCCTGGAAACTGAAGTTTTGGGAATGAAGCTGGGGGTTGAGATGTTGCCTTCATGGCATGATCCCGGCGCCCAGTGTGTTTTCTCTCGGAGTTTCTGATGATTTTTCGCACGGGATTGTTTATGGCGTTGTTTGCCACGATGCTGTTGGTTGGTTGTACTTCCGGTGGCGGTTCGTCCAAAATCCAAGTTCATTCTCCAGTCAGAGCGGGATCCACACCAGTGGCCCTGGAATTTGTCCATGTTTTTGAAAATGATGCCAGTGCGACATATTTCCCCCTCGAAGGTCTTGCCGGTTGCGTTTACACCAGTGATGGTTCGCTGATATTTTGTGATGAAAAACGGGGGAAGGTTTTCGGCTTGGATTCCGGGACCGACCGCTGGTACGAATTTGATGTTCCCATGGTGCGGCCCTACCATCCGGTTGATGTGGCCGTGGATGGATTCAAGGTGCTGGTGCTGGAAAACGGATCCGACACGGTTCAGCGCTTCGATCTTTCGGGAGCCCACCAGGATCAGCTTTTGGATTTGCGCCGCGTTGACCCCGGTACCATGACCCGGGCTGGTAGTTTCGCCCTGGATCGGGATGGCAGCATGGTGGTGACGGATAAATCAGAGCAGCAGGTGCTGCAACTGGATACCTTCCTGAATTTGATCGGCCGCCTGGGAGAGCCCGGCGTACAGGATGACCAGTTTACCGGAATCGGGGGTATCGCCTTCCTGCCCGATGGCCGTATCGTAGTTGCCGATACCGGCAATTCACGCCTCTGTATTTATGGGCGAAGAGGATTTTTCGAAAACACCATCGGCTGGCGATTTGACCCAGAGAATGTTTTTCTCTCCCCCTCTGGCGTGGCCACCGACCGGTACGGCAATATTTTTGTGACCGATCAGGCCGACGGTCAGATTCATGTTTTCGGACGAAACCTGCGCCTTCTGTTCTCCAGTGGTCGTGAAATGATCACCGCCGCCTTACCCGAGGTGCCGGTCAGCTTGGCGGTGGGACCGGCTGACCAGTTGGCTGTAACCGACCGTTCGCGTCAGTCGATCCTGGTCTACCGGATCATTTACGAATGATTGCCACCCGGCTTACGGGTCCGATCGCCTCGTTGTGCCTGCTCTTTTGTCTTACTTTTCCCGGCGAAAGTTCCGGCGCCGAAAACACCCCTCTTAAATCTAGTTACCGTGAAGAAACCGAGTTCATCCTTGGTCCATCCCAGGACAACCCCTTGAAACTGACTCATGGCTTTCTGGATCGCCAAACCGTGCGACTTTTTGTGGACGGAAAAAAATGGCAAAAGGGAGAAGATTTTCAAGTCCAGGCCCGCTCAGGCGTGATCATTCCGCTGCGCTTGTGGTCAACCAACGATGACAAGGCCCTGGTGGTGGTAAGGTACCATTTTCTGCCCGTGGCCCTGCCCCCCCGACAGGATTTGCGGCCCATGGCCAAACCACCCCAAAGGGATCCGGTGACGGGGCGGCTCAGTACCGGAACGCCCACCTTCGAAGAAACCATGTGGCGCAGCGGCAATTTGGAGGTCAGTGGCAGCAAGACGGTTCAGGTCAGCTCCGGCAATCGCCGGGAAATGACCGTGGATCAGAATTTACGGCTGACAATCATGGGCCAGCTGACCGACGACATTGCCGTTCGGGCCTTCCTTTCCGATGATAATTTGCCGGTCATCCCCGAAGGCAACACTGAAGAGCTGCGGGACATCTACAAGGTTTTAGTGGAAATGAAAGCTAAAAATTGGGCCGCCACTTTGGGGGATTTTGTGGCCCGGCGTTCCGGGTCCACTTTTGGCAACTATCGGCGCAAATTACAGGGATTCGCCCTGGAAGCCCATCCGGGACAAACCGATTTTGAAGTTCTGGCCGGCTCTCCCCGGGGCCTCTATCGAACCCTGCAAATCCGTGGTCAGGAATCCAACCAGGGCCCCTATTTTCTGGGTGGTGCCGGTGGTGGGGCAAACCTCTTTCTGGTGGCCGGAAGTGAAAAAGTCACCCTTGATGGGGAAGTCCTGACTCGCGGCGCTGATCGTGATTACACCATCGACTATGTTCGCGGCAGCATCACCTTCACCTATCGCCGTCTTATCACGGCCGAATCAACCATAGTGGTGGAGTACGAACAGGGCGAAGGGCCTTACGGACGGACGGTGGTGGGAGGTGGAACTGGTGCGCGATTCCAATTGCCGGGCGTTGAGGTTCCTGGGAGTCTCCATGCCAGAATTATCAAGGAAAAGGATGACCCTCATCGTTTGCGCACCGGGGAACTTTCGCCCTCTGATGAGGCGATTCTGGCGGCTGCCGGTGACAATCCTCTCTTGGCCGTGGCCTCTGGTGTTTCGGCTGTTCCGGCTGGGGAAGGGCTGTACGATGAATCCGTGGACAATGGCAAAACCATTTACGTCTATAATGCTGCCGGTGGGAGTTTCAATCTGAGCCTTTTTCACGTAGGCACCGGTTTGGGCGATTATTCCCTGGATTTTCTAACCGAAACTGGACAAAAGGTTTTTGTCCACAAAGGTGCCGGCAACGGCAATTACTTGATTGGCCGACCCCTGGATCGTCCTCAGATGCAAAGCATCGCAATTTTGACCAGCACCCTTGGTGATTCCAGCTCGACCCATCTGAAAGCGGAATGGAATTTTGGAAACCTGGATGTCAACCAGCTTTCCGAAATCGACAACGACGACAACAAATCCACTGCCGGACACCTCAGTGCCCGACTGGCTCCCCAGGGCCTCCATCTGGCAGGGCAATCTTTTGGGTCTTTGGCAGTGGATGGATTTTGGGAAATGAGTGAAGAAGGTTTCAAGCCTTTTCAGGTCTACAAAACCGTTTTCGATTATGACCGCTGGGGGTTGTCCGATCGGGCCCGGAGGTTTGGTTTTCTGAATCAGAGAGACAGCGAAACCGGGGCTACAGCCATCTGGAAAATGGGTGCTGAAGGCAAGAATTTGGAAATCAAAGGGAATTGGGGCAATCTGGTTCATGGAAACGATCTGAAGGCGAACCAGGTTTTCGGCCAGGCCAACTGGTCCCTGGCCGGTGGTTCGGGCCTTCACAGGGAACAGTCGGCCACCGCCTCGGACACCGTAGATCCGCTGGATATCCAACGGGTCAGTCGTTTGCACCAGATTCGCTGGGGGTTGGGTCCGGTTGAACCGGATGTGCGCTACCATTTCCAGTCCTGGAACGATGGCGCCATCCAGGGTGGAAGGGCCGCCGGTTATCGTCTGGAAGAAACGGGTTTTGGGCTGAAATCAAGGTCCGGACGCGTGCTGGACTGGCGTCTTTCCTTCAAACGTGGATTGGCTGATTCGTTGGTGTCGGGGGTCTGGCATACGCAACGGGACAGCCGCACCTACATGGCAGGGGTGACCTCCTCCCTGGTGGGCGGAATGCGCCTGGTGAGCGATGGCACAGTACGGCAGATCCTGCAACCCGGTGGACCGGAGCAGACCACCAGGTTGGGCCGCTTGAATCTGTCCGGCCAATGGGACAAAACCGCCAGCGACTGGTCTCTCGGTTACCGGCTGGACAACAGCCGCACCAGGGTGCTGGATCGGCAGATTGTATTTGTGGGCGAAGGTCGGGGTGACTACAACGAAGACGGCGATTACCTGGGACCAGGTTTGGGGGATTTCGATTTGGTTCAAGCGGCCACCGACAGCCTGGTGGCCACCACCACCGTGGTTACGGATGTAAGTTGGCGTCAGGGTTTCAAGTTTCTGGGGAAAGACAAGATCTATGGCGCCTGGACTGCCCGAACCCTGGCTTCGGTCGAAGGTCGCAGCACCACTGATGATGTGGGCTCATTGCTCGCCCTGAAACCGGGTGCAATCTTCAACGAAGAACATACGGTCCTGGGTGTTTTCAAAATATCCGAAGAGTTTACCTTTTTGCAGCACATCCCCACGGCTGATCTACGGGCAAAATTCGACTATCAGGAAACCATGGACCGCCAATTTGCCGACCACCCGGAAGACCGCCTGAACCGGAGCTACCAAATGAACGCCACCTTCAACCTGGGACGACGCGCTTCAATTCGCGCCAAGTGGTTGCAAAGAACCGAAAGCCGGTATTCCACCGAAAGCACCACCAGCAGCCGTCGCAGTTATGAGAGCCTTGGGCAGGAGTCGGAACTGGGGTACACCTATCGTCCGTCATCGGATTTGAGATTGACCCTCACGGCCGCCTATCTCACCAAGAACGACATAGTCTCGGGAGTCAGCCAGAAGGAGTATGCCCTGAAGCCCAATGCCCGGCACAAGTTCCTGGGACAGTGGACTATTCAGGCCGACATGCGTTTTTCGGAAGTCAAAAGTGATGAGCCAGGTGGTGCTCTCAGGCCGTGGTTCTATCCGATTCCTGGTCGCAATGTGGAATCTTCGGTACGTCTGGGATGGGAACCATCATCTTATCTCGACATGGGGATCAGCTATTTTGCCCGCAAACAGGGAGACAGGGGGTGGCAACATGATGTACGACTGGAATCCACAGCGCGTTTCTAAGGTCCTGGCTTTGGTCTTTGTGATTATTTTCCCGGCCGCGGTTTGCCACGCTGCCACATTCCTGCCCCGGCTGGTCTGGTCAGCTGAGACCAGTGCATCCCTTCAGGAGCAAACATGGTTGGATGAGGATGGCCGCTGGTTGAGTGGACTCAATGGAGCCGTGCCAACCAGTGCCTTGCCTGATCCTTTCAGCACTTCTGAAGACAGTCTGGATGTCCTGCGACGTTGGGTGGAAACCTCGGCTTTGGATGATTCGATTCCCCGGCGGCGACCGGTCGCCTCTCTTTTAAGGGAACGCTGGCAGGAGCGTGGATACCTGGCGGCACGGGTCACCGGAAAAGATACTTTGCGGCTCTCGGCTGGGCCCCGTTACCACTGGGACACCCTGGAGATTTCGGGAGACGATTTTTCCGGTCGCCAACATCTATTGGCCCTTTGGCTGCCTCGCCAAGGCGATGTATTCAACAAGGATGTTATGCTAAAGGGCATTGAGATGGTCCTGCTGGCCACCGGTGAAGCGGGCTACCCCTTTGCCCGATGGGTGACCCAGGATTTCATGCTGGACCAGGACGCCGCCCTGG
Organism: Candidatus Krumholzibacteriota bacterium; assembly: GCA_024275485.1. GTDB lineage: Bacteria > Krumholzibacteriota > Krumholzibacteriia > LZORAL124-64-63 > LZORAL124-64-63 > LZORAL124-64-63. The sequence goes on from JAJRZA010000045.1 coordinate 68,742, forward strand.
TCTCTCTCAAGGCGCGTTTGCTGCCGGGCAACAGGGCTGTTATTGGCCCTATCAGCAGCACACTGCCCAGCGAAAGAGCGTCCCGGTTTTTGACAAGGGCCACTGGTTTGCGGCACGGAGAAGTATTGCGTCAATCGGATTTGACAAGAGCCACCGACCGACTTTTGTCCAGAGACCTGTATTCCTACGTTGGCACCCCGGAGGTGTACCTGACATCCAGTGTCGACACAGTGGGTATTCATTTTCCAGTGACCGAACGGCAAAAGGTGAATCGTTTTCAGGTGGTGTTGGGCTTGAGCCGCCAGGTTGAGGGGGAACCCAGTCGCATCAGCGGGGAGGTGGACCTGAAACTGCCAAACATGGCCGGCACCGGCCGCAGCTTGGGCATTGGTTGGCGCGACGACGGCAGCAAAAAATCCTGGTTCGGCTTTTCTTATCTGGAGCCTCTGGCTTTCGGCACACCTCTTGATACCGAGGTAATCCTGGACAATGAAGTTCAAACCGATTCGTACACTCGGTTCCGTTTGGATAACCGCTGGCGTATGTCTGTGGTGGCCCTCTGGGGCGTAGAATTGGGTCTCGGCTGGGATCGTTCAACCTTTCCCTCAGGCTCTTTGGCACACACCAGCCGTTTCCGGGGTCGAGGTGCAATTTTACACAATCGGGGCGACCGTTCCCGCAGTGGCTGGAGCGGACTGTTTGCCGTTGAGACGGCTTACCGTTCATCCACCCTGCGAGTCGAGGATGAAAGCGGCAGCGAACCAAATCCGCAGCTGGGCGAAGCCTTGACGCAGCGCATTTTTAAAGGCGATTTTTCCGCCGAGTGGTGGGTAAGTTCCACCATCAGTCTCTTTGGACGCAGCAGTTACCGTCAGCTTACCGGCGGCGGCTTGGATGTTCCGCTTTCGGAGCAGTTTCGATTTGGCGGAGCGGCTTCTTTGCGAGGGTATCGGGAGGATGAATTCAACGGGACCCGAGCTTACTGGGGGGCTGTGGAGTTGCGCATCGGACGCGCCGGTGGCTCCCGCCTTTACACTTTCTACGACCTGGGGTATTTTCAATTTTCAGCCCTCGATCCATTGCCCGACGAGCCTGATCGTCGTTCTCTGAAGGAAGGCTGGCCCCGTGGCTATGGATTGGGTATTCTGGCCCGCACCCAGGGTGGAGACATCAGCCTGGCGGTGGGTTTCCCCGGTACGGTTGACTTTGACCAGGCTAAACTGCACATCACACTTCTGGAATCTTTTTAGACCTATTGCGGACCGGAGTTGCCATGGATCGGGAACAGGCCCGACTTAGAATTGAATACCTGCACGCAGAGCTTCTGCGTCACAACCGGCTTTATTACCAGCTGAACCAACCTGAAATCAGTGATCAGCAATACGACCAGCTGGACCAGGAACTTCAGGAGTTGGAGCTGGCGTGGCCGGAGTTCGTCACCGAGCAGAGCCCTTCGGCGACTGTGGGCAGTGACCGCAACGAGAATTTTCCCAGCATGCCCATTCAGCTCCTATGCTCAGCCTTCAGAACAGCTATGATCTGCAGGAAATTGCCGCTTTTGACCAACGCATGCGTCGGGAGTTGGGGAAGGATCAGGTAACCTACACCGTTGAACCCAAGATGGATGGCGTGGCCGTGGCTGCCCGCTATCGGGACGGCAAGTTGCACCTCGCACTGACCCGTGGTGACGGTCGTCAGGGAGATGTGATCACGGACAATGTCGCAACTTTTAGGGAAGTCCCTTTGCAGCTACCTAAAGATTGGGCCGGGATTTTTCCCGATCCTGAAGTTAAGGAATTTGAAGTCCGTGGTGAAGCGTATCTGACCTTGACACGTTTCGCCCAATTGAACCGGCAACGGCGTCAGCAGGAACAAGCGGAGCTGGCCAATCCTCGCAACGCCACTGCGGGCACCTTGAAGACGCTCAATTCCGAAGAAGTTCGTCGTCGGGAACTGTCGATTTTTTTCTATCAAATATTTCCTGTTGTCGACGGCGTCCGCCAGCCTGAATCAAGTCAGGCCCATCCTTCGGATCCCGATATGCATGTCCAACCGGTCCGGATTTCAGGTGAATTTACCCACCACCAGGCCGAAATGGATGCTCTGCGGGCTTTGGGCTTCCCGGTGAACCCCTTTTTCAAAACCGCCACGACTCCAGAGGAAATTTTCCACCATCTGAGCGAGTTGGAAAGTCAGCGTCTGACCCTGGACTACCAAATTGATGGGGCAGTGATCAAGGTGGACAGCCGTGCCTCCCAACTCCGCCTGAAATCCACCGCCAAGGCTCCTCGCTGGGGACTGGCCTTCAAATTTGCGGCAGAACAGGCTTTGACCACCTTGAAGAAGATCACTCTTCAGGTGGGCCGCACCGGTGTCATCACTCCAGTGGCGGAATTGGAGCCGGTGTCTCTTGCAGGATCCACTGTCAGTAGGGCTACCCTGCACAATTGGGACGATATGGGGCGAAAGGATATTCGCCCCGACGACCGGGTGGTGGTTGTCAAGGGAGGCGATATCATCCCCAAGATCCTGCGTGTTTGTCTGGAACATCGAAAAGGGAATTCCCAACCAATGGCGGCGGTCACTGAATGCCCGGTGTGCGAGCAACCGGTGATCCGAGAGGTTGGCGCAGCTGCTCTTCGTTGCCTGAATCCTTTTTGTCCGGCGGTGGTTGCCGGTCGCCTGCGTCATTTTGTGAGTCGTGATGCCTGTGATATTGAAGGCCTCGGTGGGCAGAGCCTGGACCTTTTCCTGGAACTGGGTTTGATCAAGGGCCCGGCAGACCTTTTCCGACTGGAAAGGACAACTTTGGCCACTCTTCCCGGATGGGGTGAAAAAAGTGCTGATCGGGTTTTGGCCGGTGTTCAACGTTCAGTTGATCGTCCCTGGGATGCCAAGGTTTTTGCTTTGGGCATTCCCCAGGTGGGTGTGACGACGGCCCGAACACTGGCTGGCGCTTTTGGGGATATTGCAGCCCTGCTGAAGGCAGGCAAAGAGGATCTGTCAATTTTGCCCGATGTGGGTGATACGGTTGCGGATCAGGTGACCGGTTTTTTCCAGGCCGAAGGTGGATCGAAACTGGTTGAGGATCTGCGTCAGGTGGGGTTCTTTCTGGAATCCGAGCATGGAACACCGGTATCGGCCGGTGCAGGGGTGGAAAACTGGTTCCAGAATAAAATTGTGGTGGTGACCGGAACGCTGGAATCCATGGGTCGCTCCGATGCCAAAAAGGCCATGATGGCCTTGGGAGCTAAAGTCACCGGTAGTGTCACGGGCAAAACCGAACTTCTGGTGGCCGGAGAAAAAGCAGGTAGCAAATTGAAAAAGGCCAGGGAGCTGGGTGTGGAAATTCTGGATGAAGAAGAGTTTCTGGTTCGATTGAATGCCGCCCGCAAAATCACCGGTGAAGGCTCGGTTGAGCCATGATTGAACAGGAATTGCTGCACGTCCGCAACTGGAGTGAAGAAAGTGGGTTTGGCTGGATGGCTTTGGACCTTTCCGGTTCAGGGAAGGTCTTTGAATTGACCGACAGTCAAACTCCTCCGGAGGGACTTCCTAATCCCATCCTGGTCGCACTTGGCGATGGCTCCTGCTCAATGCTCCCTGGAGGTGGCTTGCTGGTCTCCGAAAGTGTTCTTTGGTCCCTTCTGGATCCCCTTCAACCGAGGGCTTTTCAGGAAGCGGCATCGACAAGCCGTTTGGCCGCTGAAGCTGATCTTCGGGAGCTCTCATTGCGTTTTCGCATCCGTGTGATGTGGTGGCAGGGGTTGAAGTCCTCAGCAACCGAAGGCTGCCGCCGTCTGGTCAAGGGCAGACGGCCTGATCTGAATCCCCTACTGGACATCCTGGATGAGCTTCCTCTTGGGCCGATGGTTCCCAAAACTTCAGAAAACTCCGAGATCACACCTGCTACCAAGGATCTGGAGCATCTGTCCCCACCCGGTGGTTCCAGCGATATGCACGCCTTCTTTCTGGATGAGCATTGCCTGGGCTCGTTGTACGGTGATAATTTTCTACCTCGTGAACAACAGGCCGTGATGGGGCACGATGTTGCGGCCGCCCTGGAAAACGGGGATGCCCTGATGATTGAAGCCGGCACCGGTGTCGGCAAAACCCTGGCTTATCTGGTGCCTCTGATTTCAACCATCAGGCGGCTGGGCACCAGGGCGGTTATTTCAACCTATACCAAGGCTTTGCAGTCCCAGATTCTCCAACAGGATCTGCCTCGACTTGAGCCTTTGCTGCAGGACCACCGCTTCAATCTGCTCATGGGGCGCAACAATTATCTCTGCTTGCGCCAGAGGCTCGCCTTCTTTTACCGTCCCGTGGAAAATTTGCACCAGGCTCTCAAGGCAGCAAGCTTCCGTTTGTGGCTGCAAGTCACTTCAGAGGGAATGCGCGCCGAGCTCGATAACCACCCGTTGCTGGGGGATGACCTGGACCGAATTTTCTTCCGGTCGGACATGTGTCTGCCAGGCCAATGTTACGAGGGTAAAAAATGTTTTGTGCAACGGGCTCGGCGCAGAGCCCGTGGCTCGGACCTGTTGGTGGTCAACCACAGCCTGCTGATGCAGGATCTGCGGGCAGGCCACACTCTTTTGGGAGAGATTGATCATCTGGTGGTGGATGAAGCCCATCGTTTACCCCTGGTGGCGCTGGAGAGCCACGCTGTTGTTTGCGGCAGGTGGCGGCTGGACGAGATTGCGGAATTGCTGGGCCGTGCCAAAAGGGACAGCCAACGGTTTGATCGGCTGGACCTTTTATCCGTGCGCCTGGGGGCCATTGACCAGGACGGGGCAAAGGCCGCCTCCGCCGTGGAAGATTTTTCCAGTGCCACACGTCAGGTGTTCAGCGCTTTCCGGAAATGGTGGCAGGCCCTCGGTGACCGGGTGGACGAAGTGATGCCTGCCGGTGTCTTACGCCAGGGCCGAGCCCGGGTACGGGACAAGGATGAAGCCTTTGGCGATTTGAGGTTGCAAACAGGGGATTTGCTCGATACCCTGGCTGAATCCGACAATGTTTTTGGCCGGGTCAAACGCACCACCGAAGTTTTGGAGGACCTTTCGTCCGGGCTGGAAGACGATCTGGCCCAGGTGGCGGCCGCTGGGCAGATGCTGCGCCAGCTACACCAAGATGTACGTTTCCTGACCACCACTGAAGACGAAGACTGGGTCACCTGGGTGGAACCGGGCCTCGAATCGGGCCTGCGCGTGCTTGGGGCGACCCTTTTGGAGGCTGGGAGGATCCTGAAGGAATATTGGGGTGAGGCAGAATTTGCACCCATCATGACCAGCGCTACCCTAGCGGTGGGAGAGGACTTTTCTCATCTCATGGGTGAGTTGGGACTGACTCGACGGCATCCCCCTACTCTCACCGCCACCTGCCCGTCACCATTTGACTACAGTCGCCAGGTGAGCATTTTGACACCCAGGTATTTCCCGGCTCCCGGCGATGCTGACTTTGGCCAGGCTGTTGGTGAAGTCATGCTCGCGTTGGGTATGAATTCCGATCACAAAACCATGGGCCTTTACACTTCTTACCGTATGATCAAGCAATCGGTGGCGGTTTTGTCTGAAGCAGGACTGACTGCGGATGAGCGCACCAGCTGTGGTCCCGTGGTCTTGGCCCAGGCACCGCGAACGGAGTCGTCATCCATGCTGGAACGCTTTCGCCGACACCGTCGGGCCATGCTGCTGGGTACGGCGACTTTTTGGGAGGGCGTGGATTTTCCCGGCCGCGACCTGGAAATTCTCGTGGTTACCAAATTGCCTTTTTTGGTGCCCAATGACCCATGGGTGGAAGCCCGTTGCGAAAAGGTTGCTGCTGCTGGGGAAAACCCCTTCACCAATTTCATGGTTCGCGATGCCATTTTGCGGTTGCGACAGGGTTTTGGCCGGCTGATTCGCCGCATGGGGGACCGGGGTATCGTCATCATCCTGGATAACCGTTTGCACACCAAAAATTACGGGGTTACGTTTCTGGGCGCACTGCCGGCAGTCCCGGCGTCTTTCGATGACGCTGACGACCTGATCGCTCGCGTTGATAATTTTTTCAACCAGACCTGATTTTCCTGATCCCCTGGAAAGAGCCACCGTGAACTCTCGCAAAACAACCCACTTTGTTATTGGTGAATCCACCTTGAACCTGGAGATATTTGAAGAAATTTGCCACGGTAGCCTGACGGTGGGTCTCTCTGAATCGAGCCGGGTCAAGGTTCAGCGTTGCGATGATTTCAGGCGCAGCCTGGCCACTTCATCCCGCAGGATTTATGGGGTGAACACTGGTTTTGGACGTCTGGCAGATACGGTGATCCCCGTAGAGCAACAAGCGACGTTGCAAAAAAATCTCATCCGGAGCCACGCTGTCGGATGGGGCAAGCCTTTGAGTTTGCCGGAGGCCAGGGGCATGATTTTTCTTAGAGCCCTGAGTTTGTCCCATGGCTTTTCAGGTGCCAGGGTGGTGGTCATTGAGCAGCTCTTGTGGCTTTTGGAAGAAAATCTGCATCCCTTTATTCCCAGTCGTGGCTCAGTTGGGGCATCGGGTGATTTGGCACCGCTTTCGCATCTGGCCCTGGTGCTGATGGGTGAAGGTCATTTTCTGGATGCCGAGGAAAACCGTCGTCCGGCAGGACCGGATCTGGAACAGTTGGGTCGCCAGAAGCTGGAACTGGAAGCCAAAGAAGGCCTGGCTTTGATCAATGGAACCCAATTGATGAACTCCCTGGGATTGCTGAATGCGGGTGAGTCTCTGGAATTGATGCGCTGGGCCACCCTGGCTGCAGCCCTCTCCCTGGAAGCTCTCGAAGGCAGCGCTCTTCCCTTTGGCGAAAAGTACCACCTGGCTCGCCTGCATCCCGAAATTGGCGACATTGCCCACAGTTTCCGCAATCTTTTGGCAGGAAGTCAGGTTCTGGCCGGGCATCACGATTGTCCAAGGGTTCAGGACCCCTATTCGGTGCGTTGCAGTCCGCAGGTTCTCGGTGCCAGTCTGGGGGTTGTTCGCCAAGCCTGCCTGGTTTTTCTGCGTGAAGCCGGTTCAGTGACCGACAACCCGGTTTTGTTTCCTGATGGAGGAGAAATAATCACTGGCGGCCATTTTCACGGTCAACCACTGGCATTTCAACTGGATTTTCTTTACCAGGCCATCAGTGAAATGGCCAATATCAGCGACCGCCGGGTCAACCTCTTGCTCGGAGGAAATGGCGGACGCCTGCCTCGCTTTTTGGCCGGGCAACCCGGACTCGAATCCGGTTTGATGATTGCCCAGTATCTCACAGCCGCTTTGGTTTCCGAAAATAAATCCAAGGCCTTTCCCGCTGCTGTGGATTCCATACCCACAAGCGATGGTCAGGAAGATCATGTGAGCATGGGCAGTGTTTCGGCGGTGAAGCTGGCAGGAGTGCTGGACCGCACCCGCACCGTCATCGCGGTGGAAATGATCACCGCCGCGCGGGCCCTGCAATTCATCATCCGCAAAGACCTGGCTGCACAAATGGGACGGCAACCATTGCAGATTTCTGGTCCTCTGCAGGATCTTGTCCAGGCCCTTGGTATGTTGATCGATTTGGGACCTGGAGATCGACCCCTAACCGAAGATCTGGAAATTGTCACGACCTGGATGAAAGATCGGGGAATCCCTGCCACATCCCGAACCTGTCTCGAACCTATCGCCCCGACTGAAGATTCCGGAAAGGACTAAAAATGAGCACAGTAGCCCATTATGATCAGGCGTTCCTTGATGGAGACAAACAAGCCACTTTGCTGGTTCGAAACATCGGCCAGTTGTGCACCCTCGATTCAGGCGACAACCTGGGGCCCCGCCGCAAGGACGAAATGACCCAACTTGGGATATTTGAAGACGCCGCTCTGGTGGTGTCTGGAGATGAAATTGCAGCAACAGGACCCGAGGTTGAACTGATGGCTCGCCTCTTCCCTGATGGCCCGCCGGTGGCTTTGCAGGTCGTGGACGCCGGAGGCAAAGCTGTGATTCCTGGCTTCGTCGATCCGCACACCCATACGGTTTTTGGCAAAACCCGTCAGGATGAATACGAGCGGCGCCTCAGGGGTGAAACCTATCTGGAAATTTCTGCAGCAGGTGGTGGAATCCATTCTTCTGTGCGGGACCTGCGCGAAAGATCCGAAACGGAACTGGTGGAATTGGCCACTGTCCGGTTGCGGGAAATGTTGGCCCTTGGAACGACCACCGTGGAAATCAAAAGTGGTTACGGCCTCACCCTGGAAGACGAATTGAAAATGTTACGGGCCGCAAAAACGGCTGCCGAGGAAGTAGGTTTGCGTTCGGTTCGAACCTGCCTTGCTGCTCATGAAATCCCTCATGAATACAAAGACCGGCGGCGTGACTATGTGAATCTGGTCACCGATGAGATCCTGGTTCGTGTCAAGGCTGAAGGGTTGGCTCAACGCTGCGATGTCTTCTGCGAACCGACTGTTTTTGACTTGGAGGAGACCCTGATCATTTTGAGCCGCGCTCGGGATCTTGGCCTGGGCCTTACTGTTCACGCTGATGAATTGGTTCCTTTTGGGGGAGCACTGCTGGCCGCTCGTATGGGAGCCGACTCGGCCGATCACCTGATCAAAATTGATGAAAAGGGACGTCGGGCCCTGGCAGCATCCAACACCATTGCGGTGATGTTGCCTGGAACCGTTTTTTCCCTGGGGCTGAAAGCCTATGCACCCGGACGGGACATGATTGATCAGGGATGTGCCTTGGCCCTGGCCAGTGATTTTAATCCCGGCAGCTGCCCCATCAATTCCATGCCGCTGGTTATGGCCATTGCCTGCACCCAGATGCGATTGCTTCCCTCCGAAGGTCTGGTTGCTTCCACCCTGAACGCGGCCTGGGCCCTTGGACTGAGTGCCGAAGTTGGTTCCCTGGTCCCGGGTAAAAAGGCAGACTTCCTCATTCTCGATGGTGATGATTACCGCTTGATACCCTATCGGGCAGGGCACAACCCGGTGGAATCGGTCTTTCTGGGCGGGCTGCGGATTTGAAGAGGTATTTTTAGTCAAATGCAAAGAAAAAGGCTCAACTCCACCCTGGCAGGGGCGATAATGGTGAAACAGGATTCACCGGAATAAGCCGGTAGTTTCATCAGAGCAGATAACTCAAAATGTTATTGTCTGCGGGGTTTGTCACTTGTCGAAGCTTAGCCGACTCAAACAAGATGCCTATCAGGCGGGTAAAAATCGTGACTGGGACCAGGCTGTGGCTATTTACGAGCAGATTCTGGAACTGGACAAAAGCAACCCGACCCTGATCAATGAACTTGGTGATCTTTGCCTGAAGGCCGGGCAAACAGCAAGTGGCGTGAAGCACTTTCTCAGTGCTGCGTCCAAGTACCGTCATACGGGATTGCTGAACAACGCGGTAGCCATCTACAAAAAGATTCTTCGCTACGATGCGGACAACATGAATGCCCACTGGTATCTGGCGGAGAGCCGTGCCAATCAGGGCCTGCTCATGGATGGCGCCCAGCATGCCTTGGTTTTTCTGGGAAACCAGGAAAACCTCACCGGCGACATCAAAGAAATTTTTCTCAAGCGTTGCACACATCTCTTTGAGCTTTATCCTGAAAATCCAGAAATACTTGAAAGCCTGCTGCAAGTGTTCCGCATGTGGAACCTGGCGCAGGAGTCAGGACGAACGCAAATCCAGCTGGCCTGTTTGAAGTGGGATGCCGGCGAAGAAGAAACAGCCCAGCGCATGGTCGAGGAGACTTTGGCCCAAACTCCGGAATTGGCCAACTATCCTGAGCATTCCCGTTGGATGGAAAAACAGAATCCTGGGGCCCAGCCTGGCAGCGCCGGAGGGTTCGACAACGTCAGCTTTGATGAATCCACACCTGCGGAGGCACCGGCTAAACCTGAGATTCCCGATACTGGATCGGTGAGTCAGGTCCACGATACAATAGCCTCTGAGGGTCCTTCAACCCCAGTTCCTCCTGCAGGGCCTGTCGCACCTGCAGAGCCTGTCGTATCTGCAGAGCCGGTATCACCTGCAGGGCCGGTCGCTCCTGCAAAACCGGTCGCACCATACGGACCGGATCCAGCCGTCTGCGAATCGGTTTCAGTGGCGAAGGGGAAAGCAGAACCCACCAAGGAAGAACCTGATGAAGGCGGATGTTTCAATCTGGACATGGGCGAAGGTTGCAGCTTTGATGATCTGATAGCCCAGGCAACCGCCGGAGTCCCCGACGTCACCAGTGAAGTGGAGGAATTTCCAGGGACCGGGAAGGACTCCGACGATGAGAAGGTATTACCGGAGGGCACTGATGTGCCTGTTCCGGAACCCAGCACGGTGAACCTGCTTGATGAACTCCTGGCTGAAGACTCAGATTCCGACATTCAAGAGTCAGTGCGTGAAGAAGAAACCATCAGCGAAGAAATCGGTTCCCAGTTGGGTGGTGCAAATTCCAGTGACGATCCGTCCAGTCTCTATGAAATGGGCATGGTCTACCTTGAAATGGGTATGCACGACAAGGCCTGCACAAGTTTTCAAAAGGCGTCCTGCCATGCTGAATTCGCCATCAGGGCCCTCGAAATGTGGGGAATCACCCTTCTGCGTGGGGGCAAGGTCGAAGATGCCATCGCTGTTCTGACCGAGGGGCTGGATATTCCCGAAGAGGGCAGCCATGAGTACTTGGGCCTACTTTATCATATTGCGCGTGCCCACGAACAAGGCAACAACACCGATGAAGCCTTGAGGCTATTTGAGATGATCCACGATCAGGATCCAGTGTTCCTGGATGTTGGAAGAAGGGTTGCCAAGCTGGCTTCCTTGACTTGATTTCGATAAAATCCCCAAAAATTTTCATAATTTTTTCACCCAAGCGAAACCTTGCTCTGGTTGTGGTGTTCCCTTAAAATACGGGTATGAAAAAACCGGGAAAGCTTGGAACAAAACACTCCCCGGTCCGGCAACCCGTGTTGTTGGGCCTTTTTGCTGGCACCGCCGTGGGTGCCGGGTACCTTCTCGCAGGTATTCCCAATGTGGAGTTGATGTCCCTGGTCATCGCTCTTTCGGGTGCGGTGCTTGGCCCGGTGGCCGGGCCACTTTGTGGGGTGTTGTCCGGGACAATTTATTCTCTTGGGAATCCCTATGGTCCACCGCCACCAGTTTTACTGGCGGCCCAGATGCTGGGGCACGGTCTGACGGGATTTTTGGGTTGGTTTTTTGGCAGACAAATTCTGCAAGCCGGGAAGAAAGCTGGATTTATCAGGATTTCACTGCTGGCGGCCACCTCAGGTTTCGCGGGAACATTTTTCTACCAGGTCTTCACCAATCTGGCAATTGTCCTGATGGCCCCGGACGCGGATCCCAGGATAATCCTGGCAGGCATGATCTACTTTGCCCTTGTTCACATTGGAGTCAATACGATCCTTTTCTTTCTCTTTTTCCCACATCTGGTGCGTCGGTTGGCGCAGGCGGGACAGTCGCCTCTGGTGGGGCGAAGCATCGGTGTTCTTTTTTTTGGTCTGTTGGTTTCCGGAATATTTACCTTTGACGAGGCTCGGGCCCAACAAGCCTTGCCTGACTCCATGGTGATGGCTCCAGGTGATACACTTTCCCATGCGGAGGTCGATTCCCTCACTTTGCCCGACGCTGTTTCCCTCCCCGTACCTGGTCCCCATGGCTGGAAACGTCCTCTCTGGAATCCTTTTTCCGCAACCACCATTCAATGGCTGAACAACCGAACCAACTGGGTGCCGGTGACCGACGGAGGTCTCGGCGGGATGACAGTGATTTTGGGAGAGGCCAATACCTCGGTCTCACCTATGTTCTTGAGGGACGGAATCCCCCAAGGAACAGGTCACCGCCTGGCCGATGATCCCTGGCTGGTCTCCAATCAGGCCGTGGTGCTCGTTCAGCAAAAAACTGGACGGGACTGGTCTGGTGGAACCGACGGCGTTGTGAATATGGCCACCGATGAAAAGGACCTTGCCAAGGCTGTTTCCTTCTATCGTGGAATCAAGGGGCCCCACGAAACCTACATGCGCGGCATCAGCCTGATGACCCCGAAAACCGCCTGGCGATTGGGTTTTGAATTCGATGAAAACATTGATCGCGACGGCTACAATTATTCGGACCAACCTGATGAGGACTTTAATCTCAACAATGAATTCCGCGGCCACTCCAGCATTCGCCGCAGCCGGACCCGGCTGATCCGCCACCTGGATGATGACAACAGTTTGACTCTGGAGTACTCCACCGCACGCAAAACCAAGGATGATTTGCCGACCATCGGAGCCGAACACCAGGAGATCTGGTCCGATGGCGCTTCAGCCACCGTACGCAGCCGCACGGGCGACTGGGCTCTCCGTACGGCAATATTCTGGAACAGCCGCACTGTGGAGTGGGGGGATCGACCTGTCGGGACGGTGCCTGGGATCAACCTGCGTAAACTTGAAGCCGGTCGGGAAGGGGTGGTGCTGGATCTTATTCATTCGCCCAGGGATACCAGTGATCTGATCTCCCCGTTCCAACCCGATGCCGGCCTGCGACAAGAAAGTCTGAATGGTCCCGCAAGCGGATTGCGACTCATGGTGAACCATTGGGACATTCACGATGATGGTGTTGATTGGGACCTTTTGCCAGCATCGGCCAGCAGTGCAGATGGAACTGAAGCACGGTTGGCGGCCCGCACCGGCCTGGCCCTTGGATCATCCCGACTGAATTTTGGTCTCTTTGGCGACTATCAGGATTATGCAGGCTTGTGGCCCGGTGGATTTGTCGCCTTTCAGCAGGCCCAAATCAATCCCTGGTGGAAAATGGTGGTTGAAGCCGGGGGACGTGCCCCGCGCAGTGACGAATTGTTGACACCTTTGCTGCATGTTGTCGACACCCAGGAACTTTATCTGCTGCCCAATGTCGACCTGACCCACGAGAAAACCTTGCGCGCCAACCTCTTGTTCAATACTAGTGTCTTGGGCTTCGATCTTGCCCTGGATTTGAGCGCCCGGCAACTGCGCGATGGCATCACCTGGATAGCCGACCCAGCTGAAGCCTTCGTCGGCCACTGGCGCAACCAATTGGATATGGACAGCCAGCGCCTGACAGCCTCCATCGCCCGACAGGGGCGGTTTCTCGGCTGGGGCCGAGCCAGGGTGGAGGGAACATGGCAGGAATTCGACGAAAAAACAGCCAAGGCAGCCTTTCTGCCGCCCAACCAATATCTTCGCATGGAACTAATGTGGGAACTGCATCTGTTCAAGGAAGACGGGATCCTTCAGGCGGCCCTTCTGAGCACATACCGGGGCCCCATGGGCGATCCGTGGGATGTGACCAGGACGGTCACGCTGCCATCGGCGACCACCCACGACCTGTTGGTTGGGTTCCGGCTGGTGGGGACCCACCTCTCCCTGAATTTCCGCAATGTGACGGATCAGCGGATTCGCCTGAGCTCGGCCACGTTGAGTCCGGGTCGCGAAATCGATCTGCGGCTGAATTGGGTCTTTCTCTACTGATTCTCCCCAGACGCCAGGGCCTGGGATTGGTGCTGGCTGTGGCCCTGCTTGTGGCAGGTCGGCAGGTGCGCACGCACATGCTCCTGGATGATCAGGGATTGTGGCGGGATCACATGTGGCTTGACGAATTGGTGCTGCCCGATGGCGCCCTGGCCGGACAGGATGCCGGCAAACCAGTCAAAATTGTGCTGACGACCCCCTTGCCCATCAACACTTGCAGCCAAGACAGCCTGCGGCTGCTGCCCGGGGTGGGAAAGGTGATGGCTCAACGCATAGCGGATGCCCGCCTGAATGGATTCGTTTTTCGCTCTGCCGAAGACCTACGAACCATAAAAGGCATCGGGAAAAAGCTCTCTGCCAGGCTCGATTCCCTTGTTCTTTACCTGCCAACTGCTGCAATGACCCCTGAACTACCCGATTCAAGTCTTTTTGGAATTTTACGATCTTCACCCTGATTCCCGTTAAAGTTAAGTCCCCATTGGTCGAAAATACGGTGGAGCAGGAAAAACCGTTTTGCCGTCATGGGGTTAGTGTCGGCTGCATTGGTTCAGGGAAGTGACAGGGAATCAAAAGCATGAATTCAACGCCCACGCCGCTTGTGAAAGACAAGGTTGCCAAACAGCTTCTTGAAGCTGGCATTATTGATGAAGCCAATCTTACAAGCGCCCTTGAGATCCAGGAAAAAGAAGGTGTTACCCTTGGCCAGGCTCTTGTGCGAACCGGGGCCGTGGACGAAATCACTTTCACCCAGCACTTGGGACAGGTTTTTCGGCTGCCGGTTGTTGATTTGGGTGAAGTGGAAATCGAGATGGAATGCATCGATCGAATTCCTGATGATGTGGCTCGCAAATTCCAGGTTCTGCCCATCAGCCGGACCGGCCGGGTCCTGACTTTGGCAATGGCCAACCCCAGCAATATTTTCGCTATAGACGACATCAAATTCATCACCGGATTGGAAGTCCAATCGGTGGTCGCCGGCGAAATGGCCATCAAACAGGCCATTGACAAATATTATGCAACCACCGATTCCCTGGCTTCGATCATGGAAGGCTTGGAAGACGACATCGAACTGGTTGAGGAGCAGGAAGCCGACGACCTGCTTGGTGAGGACGGTCAAAACGCTCCCGTAGTCAAGTTGGTCAACACCCTGTTGGCAGAGGCGGTCAAGATCGGTGCCAGTGATATTCACATTGAAGCCTACGAGCGTAGCATGCGTGTTCGGTATCGTGTAGATGGTGTGCTTGAAGAAGTCATGGAACCCCCGATCAAACTGAAAAATGCCATAATCAGTCGTCTGAAAATCATGTCTGAACTTGATATTGCCGAACGACGCATACCCCAGGACGGCCGCATCAAGTTGAAGGTCGGTTCCAAAAAAGTCGATCTGCGCGTCAGCACCTTGCCATGTATTTATGGTGAAAAAGTTGTGATGCGTATTCTGGATAAAGGCAATCTGAACCTGGATTTGGCCGATTTCGGCATGGAAGAGCAAGCCATCAAGGGTGTATACGATGCCATTGCCGCCCCTTTTGGCATGGTTCTGGTTACCGGGCCCACCGGTAGCGGTAAAACTACTACGTTGTATTCCTGCCTGTCCAAATTGAACATCGAGGGAACCAATCTCATGACAGCCGAGGATCCAGTCGAGTACAATCTTGACGGCATCAATCAGGTCCAGGTTCGCGAATCGGTTGGGCTGACGTTCGCCACCGCTCTGAAGGCCTTCCTGCGTCAGGACCCGGATATCATCATGGTAGGTGAGATTCGTGATCTGGAGACCGGTGGTATTGCCACCAAGGCCGCCCTGACTGGTCACCTTGTTCTTTCCACACTGCATACCAACGATGCCCCCAGCACCATCAACCGAATGATCGACATGGGCATTGAACCGTTTCTGGTGGCCAGCAGCACCCTTTTGATCATGGCACAGCGTCTGGTCAGGCGTATATGCAGTGGTTGCAAGGAAGAAATCAAGTTATCGGACGAAGCCTTGGGAGATGTCGGTTTGCCGGCGGGAACTCCTGTCTTCAAGGGCAAAGGGTGCGACAAATGCAAGGGCACCGGGTATTCCGGGCGTCAGGGTTTGTACGAAGTCATGCCAATCACTCCGGCTATCCGGGAGTTGATTCTGAACCGGGCCTCCACAACGGAAATCCGGCACACGGCAACCGGCGAAGGCATGCTCACTCTGCGGGATGACGGCATGATCAAAGTCCAAAAAGGAATAACAACCATTGAAGAAGTGCTGCGTGAAACAGCAGTGGCCGATTAATCAATCAGAGGAGTCTCCTGTGGTAGGAATGAGAGAATTGTTGGAAGAGATGGTCAGCAAAGGGGCCAGTGATCTTCACCTTACAGCGGGGTTACCGCCGCTTTTCCGGGTGGACGGGAACGTAGCCCAGAGCCAGTTCCCTCAATTGTCGGGTGATGACACCCGCCATCTTGCATACAGCATCCTGAACGATGAGCAGAAAAAGCGCTTTGAAAACGACAAGGAATTGGACCTGAGTTTTGGCGTCCAGGGTATCAGTCGTTTTCGGGCAAACGTTTTTCAACAACGTGGGGCCACAGCCATGGCCATCCGGCAAATCCCCTACAAGATCAATACTTTTGAAGAGCTGGGCCTGCCTCCGGTGTGCCGCGAACTGATCAACAAAACCCAGGGCATGGTCCTGGTAACTGGCCCCACCGGAAGCGGCAAGTCGACGACCCTCGCCACCATGGTCGACACCATCAACTCCACCCGCCAAAGTCATATCATCACCATCGAGGATCCCATCGAATTTGTGCATCAGCACAAGAAGTGCATCGTCAATCAGCGTGAAGTCAATAGTGACACCAAGAGTTTTTCGAATGCTTTGAAGTACGTTTTGCGGCAGGATCCGGACGTTATTCTCATCGGTGAAATGCGTGACAAGGAGACCATCGCTGCGGCTTTGACCATTGCCGAAACCGGCCATCTGGCCATGGCTACACTTCATACCAACAGTACTTTTGAGAGCATAAACCGCATCGTGGATGTATTCCCGCCGGAGCAGCAGAACCAGGTGCGCAGCCAGCTGGCTTTCAGCCTTTCCGGCGTGATTACACAGCAGTTGGTCCCGCGCATGCGCGGTAGCGGACGAGTCCTGGCCCTGGAGATCATGGTTTGCACTCCTGGTATCAAGGCCATGATCCGCGACAACAAAGTTCACCAGATTTATGGACACATGCAGGCCGGGCAAAAGCACGGCATGCAGACCATGAACCAGAGTCTGTATCAGGCATGTATCAACAAATGGATCTCGGTGGAAGAAGCTGTTGGACGTAGTTCCGATCCCACCGAATTGTCCCAGATGCTGGGCGACCCGGCACTGGCAATCTGAGGAAGGTAATTCTTGTGAGTTCCACCATGTTTGTTTGGAAGGGAAAGACGGCCAAAGGCGAGAGCCTTTCCGGCGAGTACGAAGCTGAAGACCGCAAGGAAGTGGGAAGCTATCTGCGCCAGCGGCGCATCGTTATCACTTCCATCAAGAAAAAACCCAAGGATATCCAGATATCTTTTTTTCAGAATAAGGGTGTGGGGGTCAAGGACCTGTCGGTTTTCACCCGACAGTTCGCCACCATGGTCAACGCCGGCCTGCCGTTGGTGCAGTGCCTGGATATTCTGGGTCGACAACTGGAGAAGCCGCATTTCAAAAAAGTGGTGCAGGAGGTAATGGCCGATGTGGAGGGTGGAACGACCCTGGCCGAAGCCATGGCAAAGCATCCAAAGGTTTTCAGTGATCTGTTCGTGCACATGATCGCCGCCGGTGAAGCTGGTGGTATTCTGGATATTATCCTGAACCGTTTGGCTGTTTTCCTTGAGAAAGCCGATGCCCTGCAGCGCAAGGTCAAAGGCGCCATGACCTATCCAACCATCGTTCTGACAGTGGCCGGTGGAGCGTGCATCTTCATGCTGATGTTCGTGATTCCTGTTTTCGCCAAGATGTTCAGCGACTTTGGCGGGGAATTGCCCACTCCGACGCGAATCGTCATGAACCTCTCCGATTTCATTCGCGGCTATTGGTGGGCGCTGCTCGCCGGAGGAGCCGCCATTTCGTTTGCCTATAAAACGTATCGGTCCACTAAAAGTGGCCGCTATATGACCGACAAGCTGGCCATGAAGATTCCCATCCTGGGAACGGTGGTGCAAAAAAGTGCTGTGGCCCGTTTCACCCGTACCCTGGGTACCTTGATTGGCTCCGGTGTTCCCATCCTGCAGGGTTTGGACATCACCAGCCGAACTGCAGGCAATACGGTTATCCAACAGGCCATTGAAAAAACAGCCGAAGCCATCAGTCGAGGTGAAACCATCGCCGCGCCCCTGAAAGAGAGCGGTGTATTTCCACCCATGGTGACGCAAATGATCGGCATCGGAGAACAAACCGGCGCCCTTGATGAAATGTTGTCCAAAATAGCCGATTTTTATGACGACGAAGTGGATTCGGCGGTGGAAGCCATGACTGCGGCCATTGAACCTTTGATGATTGTTGTAATGGGTGGGATGGTTGGCAGTATGCTGGTTGCCATGTATCTGCCCATGTTCAAGATGTCCAGCATCGTGGGGTAAGCCGTTGGACTTTATTTCAGTGAGAGACAAAACAAACGGCCCTGGTAGCCGGCGATTTTTCGGTCGGATAGCTTTGCTGGTTGTTTTGTCGCTGATAGCCGCAGTGGCTTACCAATTAGCACCTGAATACACTTCGGGCACTGGTATGATAGGTACTCTGGTCGTTTTGGGAACTTCCATCGGCCTGGCCTGGATGGCAGAATCGGGGCGCTGGAACAGCCGCGCTCTAATCCCCATACAAATGATTATTGATGTCTTGGCCGTGGGGCTGATTGCGTTTTTTTCCGGCCAAACCCCCGGTGTTATTGCACTTCTGCTGGTCTCTGCTGTGTTGGTTCAGGCGGTGTCGTGGAATTTTTTCCGTCGGGCCATGGTGATGCAGAAGCAGGATGCGTTGAACCACTTGCGGGTGCAGAAAGCGCGCTGGGAAGTGCGCAACATTATCGACAACATTCGCAGTGGTCTGCTGACCATTGATCGCCAGGGAGTGGTAATCCGTGTTAATCCTGCCTGCTGCCGCATTCTGGAAATGGAAGATCGGGACATGCTGGGCCGCAAGCTAATCGACATTTGCCGTGGCGGCATGGAGCAACTCACTGAAACCATCCTGCCTGTGGCCGAAGGTGCCCCGGCGGTTGACCGTGGCGAAGTGCAGCTCAAGCGCATGGGGCGGGAAATGCCCATTGGCCTGAACGTCAATCATCTCACTACCCCCAACGGAAAAATCATTGGTGCCATTTCCCTTTTCACTGATCTCACGCGGGAAAAGGAAATGGGGGAGCGAGTTCGGCAGAGTGATCGGCTGGCGGCCATTGGTGAACTGGCAGCCAGCATTGCCCACGAAATCCGCAATCCTCTGGCCAGCATCCGTGGCAGCGTGGAAATGCTTTCCGATGATTTGGAACTGGAAGGAGACCAGGCGGAATTGATGGCCCTGGTGCTGAAGGAAAGCGCCCGTGTCAACACCATCATCAACGATTTTCTTGCCTATTCACGAATGCGAGCAACAACCAGACGCCGTTTCAAGGGACAGGAATTCCGGGATGAAATTTCCCTTCAGATTCGACAACACATCACGGCCAAAGGTGGCCAAGTTGGACTCCATTGCGATATTCAGCCCGAAGACATGGATGTGGTGGCTGACCCCGGACAATTGACCCAGATGGTCTTGAATCTTGTGATCAATGCCTGTGAAGCCATGAACTACAAGGGTGAATTGCGGCTCCGATTGAGGTTGCTGGCGGCTGGCACCAGCCAGGAGTTGGTGGTAACCGACAACGGTCCCGGCTTGGATGACGACATCCGCCACGAACTGTTCACCCCGTTTGTCACCAACAAGGAAAAAGGGACCGGTTTGGGGTTGAGCATTGTGCAACGCATTGCCAACGCCCATGGTGGCGATGTGCGCGTCCAAGATGCCCCGGGTGGTGGAACCACCTTCAGGGTTCGTTGGCCTGTGGTCCATGTACCGGAATTGGCGAGGGAGCCTGCGAGCGGGAATTCCCAGGATCAAGAATCTGTAACGGCAGTCGAATCGCCAGGTCGAGTTTCTGAAGAATTGATGCCTGCTTGAACACCGAGGGCCCGGGAACCGCTAAAATCAAGCAAATTGCATGGTGATTGTCTTTACTTACCCCCCAAATTCTTTCAATTTCCTCAATTTTTTTTCCAAATCATGGTTAAGTAGGCTCCCTTTGCCGCCGATAACTCCTTCAACACTGCAATTTGCCCTAATCCGATGAAGGAGACAACATGGCCGAGGACAAGATCCTGATTGTCGACGATGAAGAGTCGATGTGCCAGTACCTTGCCATCCTGTTGCGTAAGGAAGGTTATGAAGTTCTGACGGTCAATTGTGGGGTGCAGGCCTTGAAGGTGATCGCCAAACAGAAAATTGATCTGGTAATGACCGACATCCAGATGCCCAAAATGGATGGCATCCAATTGTTGAAGGGTATCAAGGCCCTAGATCCGTCCACCACGGTTATCATCATGACAGCGTATGCCAGCGAGCAGTCCGCCATCGACGCGGTGAACCTGGGTGCGTTCTCCTATCTGCAAAAACACTGCAAAAATGACGAGATCCGCATGGTTGTGCGCAACGCACTGGCTTTGCGTCAAGCCCGCACCGAGAACACCGAACTGAAGAAAAAGCTGACCCGGACCACCAAATCCAAGAAAATCATCGGACAGAGTCCGGGTATGCGTTCGGTATTCAAAATGGTCGAAAAAATCGCCTCCACCAGTGCCACGGTTTTGATCAAGGGTGAGAGCGGCACGGGCAAGGAACTGATTGCCCAGTCCATCCACCAGTACAGTGGTCGGGTTGATGGTCCCTTTGTGGCCATCAACTGTGGAGCCATCCCAGAAACCCTGTTGGAGAGCCAACTCTTCGGGCATGTTAAAGGCTCGTTCACCGGAGCTGATCGGGATCATGACGGTTTCTGCCGTCAAGCCTGCGGCGGAACCATCTTTTTGGATGAAATTGGGGAAACACCCCACGCCATCCAGGTCAAATTGCTGCGCATGTTGCAGGAGCGGGAAATATATCCCGTGGGCAGCAGTAAACCGGTGAAGGTTGATCTGCGGGTGGTCGCGGCCACCAATCGGGACCTGGAGCAGGAGGTTGCGGAGGGAAATTTCCGCATCGACCTGTTTTACCGCTTGAACGTCATTCCCCTGAACTTGCCGGCCTTGCGCGCACGAATCGATGATATCCCTCTGCTCGTGGACCATTTCCTGCGCCGATTGTGCCCCACCGAATACCAGGGAAACCTGAGCTCCATGATAAGCGATGCAGCTTTGAAAGCCCTACATGCCTACGATTGGCCGGGAAATGTTCGCGAACTGGAGAATATTATCGAACGGGCCAGCATCATTCGTGATGCCGAGGTGATCACGGTGAATGACTTGCCGCTTGATTTGCAGGTTGAGAGCAGCTCCGAGCAGATTGCAGGCCAAATGTCCGTTGGGGGGCACATCACCCTGGATGATCTGGAGAAAGCCCACATACTGGCCGTGCTCGAGAGCACCAACGGAGCGCGTAAGCAAACCAGCGAGATTTTGGGAATAAACGCTTCCACCCTCTACCGCAAACTCAAGAAGTACGGGGTGCAGGATCCGGACGAAGTCCAAGACGGTCTGGATGAAGACGAGGAAGGCGTCACCAAATCTGACTTGCTCAATGCCGTGGACTCGGCCTTGAGGGAGGCTGATGTCGAGGCCTCTAAGATGGAAGATGAGCCCCTGGAAGTAGTTTGACAGTGCTGCACAGAGGGAGGGAATCGCACGATTTTTTCGGACTGGTGGGCAAAATGCACTTCATATTCATGGAAAATGACTTTGATGGACTCGATGAAATTTTGCAAGATTCTAAAAATCAACAACTTGAGGAATTGGCAAAATTTCGGGATAAGTGGCACAACCATTGCAACAACTTGACCGCCGAAGGTAGGTTATCCGAGAAGCCGGTCCTCAACTAGACCGGTATCTAACATCCCAAGGTCTGTGAGACCGGAAACAAGGAGGACGTATAGTGTTTAATCGTAAGGGATTTACTCTGATTGAGCTGATGATCGTAGTCGTAATCATCGGTATCTTGGCTGCGATTGCCATCCCCAATTTTATCAGCATGCAGGATCGGGCCAAAGAGGCCAAAGTTAAGGGTGCTGCCCACACCGTGCAACTGGCTGCCGAAGATTGGGCTGTCCGCAACGACGGCATCTACTCGGATGCTGCTGGTGATCTGACTGCTCTTCTGCCTGGTGGCGCTCTTCTTGAGAACGCTTTTACCGGTGCTGGCACCGAACCTCAATTTGCCGGTGCTGCCACTACTTCCGGTCAAGTTGGTATCGTTGCCGTGGTCCAGGGCGGCGTCAACGTTGGATACTCCATCAACGGTTGGGGCAAGACCGCTGAGGTTGTAACATTGACCAGCGGCCAGTAGAATTTTCCTGAATCTGGGAATGCAAGCGGGGCCGGTTTTCCGGTCCCGCTTTTTCAACAAGGTAAGCACGTGAAACTCAAACTGGAGATACCCAAAAACTACCCTGATCTGGTCTTGGCCATTGGATCCGCCAGCATGATCGTGGTTTGTTTGTTTTTGCTGGGGATTCCCGCCTTCAACTATCTGCAGGGGCGTGCCTTCGAGGCAGCCATCAGGGGAAACGCCGCAACTCTACAATTGGCGGCGGAAACCTATGCTTCAGCTAATTTGGGCCTATATCCCGAAGACCCACGGGATTTGATCAAATATTTGCCAAACAATGAACCACCGCTTAATCCTTTCACTGGAGAAGCCGCGATTTTTCGGGGCCTTCCAGGTGATTTGACTTATCGTTCGCCCACCAATGGCCAGGACTATGTCATTGAAGCATGGGGCCAGAACAAGGGCGACCAACCCAAGCTATTGTTACTCTTGAAGGGCCACATACCGCGCCGCTAAAACTTTGAATCATTTTTCTCAATTTCTCCATTTTCCAACCGATTATCTTTACATAACAATTAATTTTGAGTTTGAACCTGGAGGTCGGTTTTGCTGGGGAAACATGGATTCACCCTGATTGAGTTAATGATTGTCGTGGTCATCATCGGCATACTGGCTGCTGTGGCCATTCCCAACTACATGAGCATGCAGGACCGGGCCAAGGAGAGCAGGGTAACCGCAAATGCCCATACGGTGCAATTGGCTACTGAAGACTTTGCGGTGCGCCACGATGGTGTATATTCCGATGCTCAGGCGGATATTTTGCCGTTGCTGCCCGGTTCCAACCGACTTGCCAATGCCTTCACCGGAGCCATGACCGAACCCCAGTTTGGCAATGCTGCTGCTTCGTTGGGCCAAGTGGGGATCGTGGGCATCCAACAGGGCGGCGTGACCACCGGATACAGCATCAATGGCTGGGGAAAAAACGGGGAGATTCTGGTCTATTCCAGTGGGCAGTGATGCATGGATGGGATGATTTGAAACCACCGGGAGACACATTCCGGTGGGCTTTCTTTGTCCACAAGTTTGGAGAATCTGGCATCAGCTTTGCAGTTAAACTTTCATAGTGTCATAACTCCCTTGATATCCAGGCTGAGATCCATAAGCGGTCGGAGGTGGACGTTGAGTTTCCAGAAAGTGGTAACAAATAAGGCAGATGTTGGGCAACTCATACCCGTTTCTGTTGAAAAATTGGAATTGCCCGATTTCCCTGTTGCCGTTTCCACAACTAAAGCGCCCGGGACGCAATCGGGCCAGTTGGAAGCTCTGCGGGTCCTGGACCTCAACAAGAATTTCCGGTCCGGATTCCTACGCCGTTCCATCCGGGGTATCAGTGGTGTTTCCTTCACCGTTGCCCGGGGTGAAGTTTTTGCGCTGCTAGGGCACAATGGTGCCGGCAAGACAACCACCATCAACTGCATCCTGGATTTGGTTCATGCCGACTGTGGGGAGGTTCGGCTATTCGACTGCCCCAACACCGACATCCACTCCCGGGCCAGGGTTGGATACCTGCCTGAACGGCCATATTTCTTTGAACACTTGAGTGGCCGGGAATTACTGGTTTTTTACGGCAAACTCCTGAATATTCAATCAGCCCAAATTGAAGCGCAAGTGACTTCGATACTGGCCAAAACAAAAATGACGGCTGTCGCGGATCGTCCCTTGCGAAAATACAGCAAAGGCATGCTTCAGCGAATTGGCTTGGCCCAAACCCTCTTGGGTGATCCCGACCTGTTGATTCTGGACGAACCAATGAGCGGATTGGACCCCGTGGGGCGTCGAGAAGTTCGGCAACTGTTGCAGGGCTTGAAGGCCGAAGGTAAAACAATAATCCTCTCTTCGCACATTGTTCCCGATGTGGAGATGCTTGCTGATAGGGTGGGAATCATGTGTGGTGGACAGTTGGTCGAAGTGTGTGCCATGGCCAGTTTGGCCAGCCAAAGCAGTTACGATATTCGGATCGTCGACGACTCCTCGACCCTGGGACATCGAACTGTAAGGGTTGGCGACGTGAAAATGCTGGTAAGGAAACTTGAACAATTGACTCAATCGGGGCAAGAGGTCCTGGTTGTTGAAACCCGGCACTCGGGTCTTGAAGACCTTTTCATGAAAGTCCACGACCAAAGGAACTCAAAGTGATGCTTTCAAACATCAATGCCCTGGCCATGAATACTTTTCGCGAAACCGTTCGCGACCGGATTTTTTATCTGGTGGGGGCTTTCGGTTTTGTCATGCTGGTTTCCACCGCCGTGGTCTCGCCTTTGACCATTGGTGCCCAGGGAAAAATCATGTCCGACGTGGGGCTGGCTGCCATGAGTGTCTTTGGTCTGCTGGTGGTTGTTTTTGTGGGCAGTAATATGGTTCACAAGGAGATGGACAAAGGCACCATCCTGACAATTTTAGCCAAGCCTGTCAGTCGCCGGCAATACCTGTGGGGGAAATTCCTGGGCTTGAGCCTGACCCAAATCTGCATGGTTGCCATCATGGGTGCGCTGTTTTTGGTGATGACCTTGATTGCACCGGGCGACTTCACCTTCCGCTACCTGCCGGCCATCTATTTGATTTTTCTGGAAATGATGCTGATTACGGCCGTGGTTGTTCTGTTCTCGACCAGTGTATCTCCGGTCTTGGCAGCCGTTTTCAGCCTGGGTGTGTTTGTCATGGGGCATCTGAGTGAAAGCATTCATGACTTCGGTGTCATGCAGGATTCGGTTTTTCAGGCCAGAGTCGCCCAGGTGGTGTATTACCTGATTCCAAATCTGGAAGTCTTCAACGTGCGTGGAGCAGTGGTGCACGGAGCGACGGTGGGGGTTGATCATATTCTGATGGCCACTCTTTACGGAGTGTCATATTCTTGCCTGCTCTTGATTCTTGCCGGATCCATTTTTGCCAGGAGGGAGTTGCGCTGATGAAGGCCGTTTCCCGGGAGAACCTATGGCGTTTCGCTGTTTTTAGCCTGTTGTCAGTGGTCATGGTCTTTTCCTTGCGTGCCTTCGATCAGAGTCGTTCATCCCAAGAAAAATTTGATCAATTGTATTTTCCTTCGGGACAATTCCTGAAAGAGGCCAGTGTCGGTTACCGTGAAGCACATGCCGATTATCTCTGGTTCCGCTTCATCCAGTACTACGGAGCTTTTGCCAAGGGTTTCAACAATTTTCGCCATTTTGAATTACTGATCAACGGCATCACCACCCTGGACCCAAAATTTGTCGAGGCCTACCATTTTGCTTCTCTGATCACCTGGTCCGATTTGGGAAAGCCTTACAAAAGCATTGATATTCTCAAACGCGGAATCCTGCACAATCCTGACACGGCGCGATTGCCATTCCAAATTGGTTTGATCTACTACGTTGTGGATGGCGATTATTCCCGGGCTTCTTTTTGGTATGGACAGGCGGTCAAGTGCAGCGATGCTACTGATTTGGAGCGACGGTTTGCAGCTTTCAGCAAGTATCGTTCCGGTGACAATTTTGGTTCCCTGGCCCTTTGGAAGGATTTGTACAACAATTCCGACAAACCAGGAATGCAGTTGCTGGCGGCCAAGATGATCCGGCTGCTGAATGAAAATATGGATGCGGACCAAATACCTCAACCACGAAAATCCACCACCAGACCGGGAGTTTGAAATGGCAGCCCCTGCATATCCCATGTGGTTCTGGATTGCAATGGCCACCATTCTGGGTGCCTGTTTCGGCAGTTTTTCCAACGTCCTTGTTTATCGCCTTCCGCGCAACCTGAGTGTGGTGGGGCCGCGATCGTTTTGTCCCGGTTGCAAAAATCAGGTTTCCTGGTATGACAACATTCCTTTGCTAAGCTGGATTATTTTGCGAGGCAATTGCCGCCATTGCGGCACCGGCATCAGCCCTCGTTACCTGGTGCTTGAAGTGGCAGGAGCGGGTTGTGCGCTGGGCGCTTTTGCCCGCTTTGGAGTGACCATTGAGGGAGTGTCAGCGGCACTGTACCTGATCCTGTTGCTGGACATCGCCATCATCGACTGGCAGCACATGATCATCCCGCACACCCTGACCATCTGTGGGATGGTGCTGGGATTGGCGTTCAGTTTTTTTACTCCTGTCGGACAAGTCGACTCATTCCTCGGATTGGCCCTGGGCGCCGGAATTATCCTGGCTGTTTCCTACGGTTACAAATTGCTTCGCGGGGTGGTCGGCATGGGTGGCGGCGACGTCATGCTGATGGCCATGGTGGGAGCTTTCCAAGGTCTCTGGGCTGTGCCGGCGGTGCTCTTTGGCGGGGCAGTCATGGGAACAATTTATGCCGTCACCGTTGGCCGGGGTAAGGTGTCTGGCGAAACCAAACTCCCCTTTGGTACTTTTCTCTGCGCAGCCGCTCTGTTGGTCCTGCTGGCCGGCGACTGGATATGGACTACCTACCTGACTCTTTTCTGACCCATTGATCCTCCCTCCGGCATTTTTTTCCATTCCGTCTTGGTAGTCATTTAGTCACAATAGATTTCTAAAATTCAAAACTATCAAATAAATGCTAAATATTCCAGAATTAGGCCATTTTTTTCTCAAGGCCATGCTCCATCGAGCCGAATCGATTCATGGCACAAGAGTTGCCATTCCCATGTGGGGTAAGGTCATGGTGACCATTTTCCCAAATAGTTTCAGCATCAAGGCAGGATCGACATGTTCGGGTTCCTGAAAAAGAAGAAGAAATCACTTATCGCCATGGACATCGGGTCCAATGTTATCAAAGTGCTGCGCCTCGATACCAGCGAGGAGAGACCGGTGATCACACATTTCGCCATGAAGGACCTCCCGCCTGAGGCCATTGTTGATGGTGAAATCATGGACCGTGAATTGGTGATCCAGATTATCCAGGATTGCGCAGCGGAAGCCGATATCCCCGATGAGCCGGTAGCCAGTGCCGTTGCTGGCCGCGCCGTG
The DNA here is from genome assembly GCA_024275485.1 of Candidatus Krumholzibacteriota bacterium. Classification (GTDB taxonomy): domain Bacteria; phylum Krumholzibacteriota; class Krumholzibacteriia; order LZORAL124-64-63; family LZORAL124-64-63; genus LZORAL124-64-63. Next base: position 95,712 of record JAJRZA010000045.1, read on the forward strand.
ATCGTCAAGAAAATCGTGATGGACAAGATGAGCGAAGAAGACGCCCGCGAAGCCATCTATTGGGAAGCGGAGCAACACGTGCCTTTCGACATCGACGATATCACCCTCGACTTTCAGGTCCTGCACGAAGATGTTGGAGCAGATCAGATGGAGCTCATGCTCGTTGCTGCAAAAAAAGACATGATCCTTGGCCAGGCCGAGCTCATTCGTGATGCCGGTTTCCGGCCTGAAGTCATCGATGTGGCCTCTTTTGCCAATCAGAATTGCTGGGAATATCTTTCGGCAGAAACAGTTATCGAGCCGATAGTAGCCGATAATCCGGTGCTGCCTGAACCAGGCGATGATGATATTGCCGACTTTGTCGGCGATGACAGCGAAACACTCGAACCGGAGGCAAATACGGATGAATTTGTGGCCTTGCTTGATGTGGGTGGTGGATTGACCAATGTACACATCGTCAAGGATGGCATCCCGTATTTCACCAAGGATTTGCCTATTGGGGTTGCGCATTTCACGGAAGAATTTCAAAAGCAATTGGGCCTTTCATGGGAAACAGCCCAGCAGGTGGCCCGTGGCCAACTCGATGGTGTTGACAAGGACCTGGTCCTGGACATCGTGCGAACGGTTGGTTCTGAAATCTACAAGGGGCTGGAACCCAGCCTCAGTTATTTGAAGACTGCCGGTGAAGCCGATGGCATCGACCGTATCGTTTTGAGCGGTGGCGGAGCCCACTTGCCGGGCCTGTTCCAATACCTGGCCGAAGTCTATGCAATACCCAGCGAAATTGCCGATCCCCTGGCGTGCCTGGACTATGATCCGGATCTGTTTGCAGCGGGTGAAGCGGAACACCTCAGCCCATTGCTGACCGTCGGCATTGGACTGGCTTTGCGCGAGGGGGTGAGTTCATGATTCGCATCAATCTTCTGCCGCGTGATGAACAGCCAAAACAAAGAAGTCTGAAAATCCCCCAACTGGGTGCTTTTGCACCAATGGCACTGATCTTGGTGGCGGCGGTGGTTATCACCGGTGCGCACTTTCATCAGGCCAAGGAAATTGTGGCGCTCAATGAAACCATTGCCGAAGAAGAAGCGGAGAGCCGTCGTCTGGCTCCCGAAATCGCCAAGATCAAGCGCCTCAACAAACAGCGCAAGGATCTGAACGATCGCCTGGACGTAATCATCGATCTGGACAGGGATCGTTATTTCCGGGTTCATCTGATGGACGAACTGAATCGTAGTCTGCCGGATCACATGTGGCTGACTCGTTTTGAGGATATCGGTGGAGACAGCTATCAGGTTGAAGGTGTGACCTTCAGCAACTTCCTGATCAGTGATTTTCTGCAAAACATCACCAGCAGTCCCTGGTTTGCCTCGGTCGACCTGACGGTGGCCGAAAAAGGCAAAATAGGAGAAGTGCAAGTAATTAAATTCAAGGCCAGGGCGCGCGCCATGCGGCGAGCGCCCAAAGCGGCTTTCGAAGGGTAGGAAGGACGATCATGGATATCGACATCAAAGACCCCAAATTATTGCGTTGGGCCATAGCCATCATCGTGGTGTTGGTGGCTGTTCCCATGTACTTCATGTCCGATATGTACCCATTCACCTATGCCTCAGGAAAGGCCAAGGTGACCGTGCTGGAAGCCAGGCACCAGGAATTGAGTCGAGATCTGGAAAAGGCCCGCCTCCTGGTTCGCAACCTTGAGCGGGTGGAGCAGGAGTACGCCATTCTCCACGACCAATGGGACGTGGCTCAGACCCTATTGCCAGAGTTGAACCAAATGCCCGATCTGTTGCGCAAGGTGACTGCGGCCGGTCAACAGTCCGGTGTCGAATTTCAGATTTTCAGACCGCAAAATTCGGTGAGTCACGGTTTCTATGCCGACAACTCCATCGAAGTGAGCATCGAAGGTGGCTATCACCAGACCGGTGTATTTTTGAGTCGGCTGGCCAACCTTAACCGCATCGTCAATGTATCGAAGTTGCGGATGCAGGGGGTGGCCAAGCAGGAAGATCAGCCCTACACCATGAAAACAGATCTGATCCTTACCGCCTACACTTTGGATTCAACCCAGCCCATGGCTCAAGGTGATGGTTCAAGGGAAACAGTTAAACCAGCCGCGGCCCAGGCCGGCGGCAAACATTAGGAGAGGGTGGAAATGTTTCACCGAAGAAAATTGTTAACAGCGGTTGTTGCCGGCCTTCTCCTGGTGATGATATCTGGTTCCCTGGCCATTTCCGGAAATGACCTTGCATCGGTTTCTCCTTCGCAGGAGTCGCGTGCCCGGATCAACGCCCTGAGGGCCAACGAATTTTTTTACCAGTCCTATGGCAAGGATGATCCTTTCCGGGTGCTGGTTGATGGCGAATACAAGGAATCTGTCGCCAGCGAGCTGGTGGATATGAACAGCGCTCACCTGGTGGGCGTTATGTGGGGCCAGGATGATCGTTTCGCCCTGGTCGAAGATGGAGAAGGTTTCGGTTACATCCTGCGTGTGGGCGATCGCGTCCGCTTCGGTCGGGTCGTCAGCATCCGCAAGAACTTACTCACCGCGCGGGTCACTCTTTACGGTATCACCAACAAGGTGGTTCTCAAGCTCGAAAATACGGAGGGCTAAACAATGTTCGGAAGGATCCGCTTCACCAATACTCTGTTTTTGATGGTTGTCGCCATCATCAACATGAGTTCAATCGCCCTGGCCCAGGATGCAGAAATTCCACCGGCCGAAGAATACATGGGTCGTCCCATTTCATTGGATGTTCAGGAGGCTGAAATCGGGACGGTTCTGCGCTCGTTGTCCAGCTTCTCGGGCAGCAACATTGTTGCTTCCCCAAGGGTTGTGGGCAAAATCACTGTCCGGCTGGAAGAGGTGCCCTGGAAAGAAGCCCTCGGGGTGATTCTGCGCTCACACAGCTTCGATTTCATTGAAGAAAACGGCGTCTTGCGCATTGATACGGCGGAACAACTGCGGGAGGAAAAACTCTCCGTGGAACGTGCCCGCAAACAAGTGGAGGGTTTGGAGATTCTGAACCTCGGACTTGTCACATTGCACTACGCAAATGCCGAAGAGGTCCAGGACAGCCTCAAGGAAATGCTAACGGACCGGGGGCATATCGATGTGGATGTGCGAACCAACAGTTTGTTGGTCAACGACATTCAGGAGCGGGTAACTCTTATCAGTGACATGGCCAAAAATCTGGATTCCCAGACGCCGCAGGTGGAGATCAACGCCCGTCTTGTGGATATGAACCTCCGGGCCACGCGCGAGTTGGGCATCACCTGGGGCATCAACAATTTCAAACCTTCGGGTGCCAACGTTGCCGGCAGTGGTGTAATCCAGAACACTTTTCAGAAACCTTCGGCTGATATCAAGGTGGCCACGGTGCAGAACTGGGGCGAGTTGATGGTCCAGGTGCAGGCTCTGGAACAATCCAACGACGCCCACCTGATCAGCAACCCCATCATCACTACGACGGACAACCGCCAGGCCAAAATCCTGGTGGGCCAGAAAATTCCCCTGATCGTGGCTGATAAAGCAGGCAACGCCATTACCCAGTTGACGACCATCGGTATCATGCTGGAAGTGACTCCTCACATCAACAGCAACAGGCACATCACCCTGGATATTCACAACGAAGTGAGTGATCTGTCCAGCCAGGCCACCGTGCAGGGGGGCGTGATCATCAACACCAGTGAATCAGATACCCGGGTTGTGGTTGAAGATGGAGAAACAGCCATCATCGCGGGTTTGATTCGCAAGGTTGAAAGCGAGTTGGAAAGTGGCGTTCCAGTGTTGAAGGACATCCCGCTTCTTGGTGCCCTTTTCAAGCACTCCAGCAAAACCATTGACCATCGTGAACTGGTGATATTTGTCACCCCTCACATTGTCACTCCTGAATATATTCGGCGTGGAAGCCTGACCACCAATTCAAAGGTGGTGATTGAACCGGAAACTCTGGCTGATTTCTAGCCCCGGTTGAAATAATTTTTAGAAGATATACGCCCTCCCTGATTGCCTTCAGGGGGGGCGTTGTATTAGAATTGGGTTATGTGGACTTCAATAATCGGATTCATGGCCAGCGGAAAATCGACGGTTTCGGCGAGCTTGCTGGCCAGCACCAATCGTCTAAGTGCGTCCATTGATGAGCTGGTGGAGCACAACGACGGTTCTGGGGTTGCGGAAATTTTCAGCACCCGCGGCCAGGCTGCCTTTCGCGACCTTGAACTGAAAGCATTGGGTGAATTGGATCCTTCGCGGAATCTGGTGGTCGATACCGGGGGTGGCATCGTGGAAACTGCGGCTGCGGTTGCGATGTTGCGGGCCAATGGAGTGGTGATTTGGCTGGATTGTTCGTGGAAAGAGGTTCGGGCTCGGCTGAAAAATGCCCCGGTTGGAATGAGGCCGTTGGTCACTGAACTGGGTTGGGCCGGGCTGGAAGAGCTGTTTCGCAGCCGTCGGCCACTGTACGCCGCAGCGGCTGATTTCCGACTCAAGGCCGATGGCGATCTGGACATCATCGCTCGTACGGCCATGCTGCGCAGTCTTATCTGGCAACGTCATCTGGAAAAGAGTCGCCCATGAGGGTAGTATCGGGACAATGGCGGGGGCGCAAGCTGTGCTCCCCCAAAGGTGATCTGGTGCGTCCCACCACCGACAAGGTCAAAGAGGCCATGTTTTCCATTTTGGGTCCTTCGGTGCACGGCTGCCTGGTGCTAGACCTGTGTTGCGGTGCTGGCGGGTTGGCCATTGAGGCCCTGAGCCGGGGCGCCGGCAAGGCCATCCTGGTCGATATCCACCGAAAATCGTTGGATCTGGCCCGTCGCAACCTTGAGTGGTGCGGAGCCAAAACCGATCGTTACGAATTGGTGAAATCCGATGCGGAAGTGTATTTCGCCGCTTGGCAGCCACCGAGAGATGAAACTTCATGGATGCTGCTTTGCGATCCACCCTATCATTCCTCGGTGGCTGCAGGTATTCTTCAGCGACTGACCCATGGTGAACCGGCAGCTGGTTTTGCCGCGGGAATCATCGAACACGGGGTCGGGGAAGTTTTCGACGACACCGAAGATGGTCCCTGGAAGATCCGCACTCGACGATACGGCGAAACTGGTTTGACAGTGGTCAGATGCGGTTGATCCGCCAACCAGTTGCCAGAAACGAGGATGATGATGGAACGGCATGTTATTTACCCAGGCTCATTTGATCCTGTCACTCTCGGGCACCTGGATATATTGGAAAGGGCCTGTGCCCTGTTCGATCGGGTCACAATTCTGGTGGCTGAAATGGGCAAGGCCGGTTTGCTGCCTGTGGAGCAGAGGGTGGATCTTTTTCGCCGTTCGATTGCCCATTTGCACAATGTGGAAGTGCAATCATTTTCCGGCCTCTTGGTCGATGAAGTCCAGACTCGCGCAGCGGTGGCTGTGGTCCGGGGTATCCGCACCGCCGGGGACTACGAACACGAATGGACCCTCGCGGGTGTCAACGCATTGCTGGATTCCGAAGTGGAATATGTTTACTTTCTGGCCCGGCCACACATGGCCGCTATCAGCAGCAGCCTGGTGCGTGACGTCATTGTCCATCAAGGCCCTCTTGAAAAACTGGTTCCCGAGCCGGTGGTCAAAGCCCTGCGCAAGGTTTGATCCCGTTATTTTTTCTGATTCTCACCAGGAGTGTTGACCGTGTTTTTGGATATTGCCACCATCAAGCTGGTAGCGGGCCGTGGGGGAGATGGTTGCGTTTCCACTCGTCGGGAAAAATTTGTTGCCCGTGGCGGACCCGATGGCGGCAACGGTGGTCGTGGAGGATCGATTTGGTTTGAAGCTTCCGATGAGCTCAGCACCCTGTTGGATTTTCGTTACAAACGAAACTACAAAGCTCCGGCCGGGGTGGCTGGCGGTGGGCGCCGCAAAACTGGTCCCGACGGTGAGGATATCATCCTGCGAGTCCCGTGTGGAACATCCATCCATTGCACCGACGACAACACGCCTTTGGGTGATCTGCTGGAGAATGGTGACAAAATTCTGGTGGCCGCGGGCGGTAAGGGCGGCAAGGGCAACTGGGAATTCCGCAATGCCCGCAACCAGACTCCCACGAAAGCCACCCCCGGCAAGGCGGGCCAGGAACTGGAAATTCGCCTGGAGTTGAAGCTCATCGCTGACATCGGCCTGGTGGGCGAGCCCAATGCCGGCAAGAGCACCTTGCTGTCGGTGATCACCGCTGCCCGTCCCAAAGTTGCCGAGTATCCCTTCACGACGCTGGTGCCAAACCTCGGTATTGTCGATTTGGGTGATTTCGCCAGCTGCACCATTGCCGACATACCCGGCCTCATCGAAGGCGCAGCCGAAGGCAAAGGCCTGGGACATGAATTTTTGCGCCATGTGGAACGCACCAGGGCCCTGCTCTTGCTTGTGGATTCCACCTACGAGTCGCCTCAACGTGCCCTGGATGTCTTGCGCGAAGAGTTGAAGCGGCACGGCAAACGTCTGGCCGAGTTGCCTTTTGCCGTGATTGTGACCAAGCAGGATGTCCTGCCCGAAGATCGTAGTGCAGAAGTCATGGACCAGGCCAGGCAGTGGTGCCAAGACCACGGGGGTATTGAAACGCTCATGATCTCTTCGGTGGCCCGCCTGGGCATTGAGCCACTGCGCCACCTGGTCAAGCGCATGTACAACTACGAATATGGCGCCGAGTCGCAGGAATAAGCCTGTTCCTCCCTGCAATTGATCGACCGTCCTCCCGGACTGGCTGATTTCCCTATGATCCAGGCAAGTGACCCACGCGGTGCGCCCATGGTGCAGATCCATCCCGAACATCCCTGTTGGCCCTCCCTTTGGGCCGAAATCAAGGACCCTCCGACGGCTGTCAATGTCCAGGGACAGGTCCAGGCCCTGGTGGAACCTGCGATTGCCATCGTGGGCACCCGAAATGCCACCCTTCGAGGATTGGCCTTTGCCCGGGCCCTTGGTTTGGTGTTGGCCACAAGACGATGGTGCGTTGTCAGTGGCATGGCCCTGGGTATTGATGCGGCTGCTCACCGAGGCGCCCTGGACGGGGGTGGAAAAACCGTGGCAATAATGGGCACCGGTCTGGCAAGAGTATACCCTGCCGTTCATGGCGCCTTGCGGCGGGAAATTGAAAACCAAGGATGTTGCCTTTCCGAGTACGAAAACGACACCGGGCCCCGTAAATACCACTTTCCCCAGCGAAATCGATTAATCGCCGGCATGGTTCAGGCCGTAGTTGTGGTCGAAGCACCGCTCCAAAGTGGAGCCCTGCTTACGGCCCAAATGGCTTTGGACAACAATCGCGAGGTTTTTGCCGTGCCCGGTCCCGTGGATCAGGAAACCAGCCGTGGGTGCCATCACCTTTTGAAGCAGGGGGCCCATTTGTTGGAGACGGCTGATGATTTGTTGCAGGTCCTCGGCAATCCTTCCCCGGCTTCGGACAGTTCTGTGGATGTTCCTGCAAATGTCCTGGGCCCGGTGGGTGGTTCGGCGGCTCGCTGGATTCTTGACCGTTTGGATTTCGATGGCATTGGCCGCGATGAATTGCGGCGGCGTTTCAATGGAACCGAAGAGGTTTGGAGTGAAGGCCTCTTGGCTCTTGAGCTGGCCGGTTTGATTCGGAGGTTGCCTGGTGGAGTCTTGGCCCGTACCATGTGGCGAATTTAAATGATGCTCGCAGGCAACTTTTTATGCGGCAACATCGTAGGTGGGTTTTCAATCATCACTGGTCCATGGCAGCAGGGAGATTCTCTTGATCAAGGTGCAGAATCTGGTAAAAAAATTCGGTTCGGTGCGGGCCGTCGACGGCATCAGCTTTGAAGTTGGCAGGGGTGAACTTTTTGGCCTGCTCGGGCCCAACGGTGCCGGCAAGACCACCACCATCAATTGTCTGGCCACACTTTTGTCCCAGGATGGAGGAACCGCCAGCATCGGGGGCCATGATGTGGTCCATGAACCGGACAAGGTGCGCCGTTTGCTGGGAGTGGTGCCCCAGGAGATTGCTCTTTATACCGATCTGAACTCCCGGGACAACCTGCGCTTCTGGGGAGAGTTGTACGGTCTGGGGGGCAAATCCCTGGAAACCCGGGTCGATGAGCTCTTGGAATTGGCTGCCCTCAACGAGCACGCGACCCAAAAAGTAAGCACCTTCTCCGGTGGCATGAAGCGTCGGCTGAATATGGTGGTGGGCTTGATCCATTCACCGGAAGTGCTCTTCCTGGACGAACCCACCGTCGGCATCGACGCCCAGGCTCGCACCCGTATCCTGGAAATGATTCGTCAACTGGGCCAAAAAGGCCTGACGGTGATCTATACCACCCACTACCTGGAAGAAGCGGAGCAGCTGTGCGATCGCATAGGGGTGATCGACCAGGGCCACATGGTGGCCCTGGGCGACAAAGAGGAGCTCATTGCCCAGGTCGGGCATCACGACCTGGTGCGCTTCCAGCTTCCCGAGGCTCAACGATCGGCACTTCTGGCCACCTGCACCTCGTGGACCGGCTATCATTCTGCCGCCCGAAAACGAGGTAAAATGGAGATTGAGGCCCGGGATGGTGCCCGGTTGCTGCCGCATCTGCAAGCCTGGCTGAATGAGCAGAACCTGCCTCTGGAACAACTGGAAATCGAAAGGCCGAACCTGGAAACCCTGTATCTGAATCTCACGGGCCGAGACCTCAGGGAACAGGTGAAGTGATGTTGGTTAAAGTACTGGCTAAAAAGGATATCCTGCGTTTGATGAGTGACCGTCGGGCTCTGGTGGTGAACATGGTTTTGCCCTTACTGCTGACCTTCATCATGGGCCTGAGCTTTGGCGGCGGCATTTTTGGCAAGAGCAGTGGCATCAGTGCCATCCCACTGGCCCTGGTGGGCAGCGACTTGCCGGAGATGTTGAAAGATCGCCTTGCCCAGGGATTGCGTGATTCCGATTTTTTCGAAGTCACCTGGACCGACAGCCTGACTGCCGATGCCATGGTCCGCCGTGGTGAGGTTGCAGCCGCCGTGGTTCTACCGCCGGGCATGATGAAGGATTTTTTCCAAATGAAACCGATGGCGGTGCAGTTGTGGAAAGACCCCGGAAGTGAGTTGAAATCAGGCATTGTTGAGCAGATCATCACACGTGCGATCAGGCAGTATCAGGCGGGGGAAGCCGCTTATCTCGCTTTGTGGCCCAATGAAGAATACCCGAACCTGGTAGACGATAACGAAGATTTGGATGACAGTTTTTTCTCCGGTGATGTGGTCAAGGTATGGCAACGGTGGCGCAGCACCAGCGACGATCCCCGCTGGACCGAAGCGCGGGGAAACATGATCGAGGCCGTGGATCGTCACCTGGCCCTTACCAAGGCTTTTGATCAACCGGTGATCAGCTTGACGGTTCACGACAAGGCCCCTGTCGGCCAGGACGAAACGTCCAAAGACGTCAATCTGTTCGATTATTTCCTGCCTGGATTTTCTGTTTTCTTCTTGATGTTTGCCGTGGCTGCCAGCGCGCGAGATCTGCATCGCGAAAAGCTCAACGGCACGCTGCATCGGCAACTTCTGTCGTCCATGAGTTCCACTGATTTTCTCTTGGGCAAATGGGTGTCGGCGACTTTTCAAGGTGTTTTTCAACTGGTTGTTCTATATCTGGTGGGGGCGATTCTCTTTCAGGTCAACCTGGGGCCCAATGCCTGGTCGCTTCCCCTGGCCGTCCTGCTGTGTTGCTCGGCTGCGGCTGGTTTGTTCCTGATTATCGCCCTGATCACCACCACCGAGAAAATGATGGACAATATCAGCACCGTGGTGGTCTTGATCTCCGCCATGGTGGGTGGAAACATGATGCCTCTTGATGCCCTGCCTCTGTGGGTGCATACCTTTGGCCGATTCGGCTTCAATTACTGGGCCAACATCAGCTTCAACAACATCATGGCCCAAAATCATAGCGCCGCCGACAACCCTCAACCCTTGTTGGTCTTGTTGGGCATGAGCGTGGCGTTCCTTGCCGTCAACCTGATCCTGATCCGATTGAAATCGCGTAAGGGGGTGTGGGCATGAATTTTTCCGTCATCAGGGCCATGATCCGCATCCGTTTGCTTCGGGTTTTTCGCGATAGAAGCAACCTGATCTGGCTCTTCGTCATGCCCATGGTTTTTTCGCTGATCATGGGGCAACTCATGGGGGATTGGGACTCCAGCAGTGCATCGAACAAACCCAGATTCATGGTCTACGATCTCGACGGTGGGCCTGCCGCCGATAGACTCTTGGCGCCCATGGTGGACAATGATTTTTTTCTGCTGGTGAGGGCCGATTCCACCGTCACAACCGAACGGGCCAGGCTGCTTGTAGAGGAGGGCCGCATCACCGCCGCCCTGTTCATTCCCTCCGATTTTTCTGCTGCCGCAGAGGAGGGCCGCAGCGCCTCCCTTGAACTTTTCTACAACAGTGAGCGCCTCAGCAGCCAGACCGTTCGCACCCAACTGGATGAAAGCCTGCTGAAGGTCAATACCCTGACCTCGGCCTATTCCCTTGTCTCGACCCCTGACAGTCTAGGGAACATCCCATTGGGGCACAGTGCGGCTCTGGATGAAAAGGTCTTTCAGGAAGGATTGTCGAACCCAAGAGTGACCCTGAACGTACGCACCCTCGGCCGTATTGAGAAGAAGGAATTTGCACTCAACCGATCTGCCCAGCACGTGGGACCGTCGTACACCCTGTTCTTCATGATGATGTTCCTGATGATGTCTTCCAAGGACCTGGTCACCGAACGCCAGGACCGCACCCTGGCCCGGCTGATGGTCAGTCGCGCCACCAATGTGGATCTGGTCCTGGGCTTTTTCCTGGGCGGGTTGATCCTGGGCATGATCCAGGCCTCGGTGCTTTTGGTGCTGAACATGCTGCCACCCTTCCGGGTGGATTATGGTGATTCCCTGATGGGCCTGGCCCTGGTGGTTTTGCTCTTTGGTGGATTCTGCTCCGCTGCCTCGGTGCTGCTCGGAAGCATCGCCCGCAGTGGACCGCAAGCCGATGGTTTGGGCATGACCTTCACCATGGTGCTGGCTGCTCTCGGCGGGTTGTGGTGGCCCTTGGAGATTGTGCCGGGCTTCATGCAAAAGTTGGGTTATAGCTTGCCTTCGGGTAAGGCCATTTCCGTATTCCACGATATGATTGGGCGTGGGTATGGAGTGGAGGAGCTGAGTGGTTGGTTGATTGGGTTGGCTGTTTGGTTTGTGGGGACGATGTTGCTGGCTGTTTGGCAATTTCGCCGGGTTGCGGCGGTTTAAGTGTCATCTTTATGGAAATCTATGAGGCTTAATAATGAAAATATAATTTCATTATTCTTCCCGCCGGCGGGAACATTTCATAGGTACCAGGGCGGCGGGTATTAAAAAACCGCCCCCTGGCCTTTTTCCCCGAGAGCGGTTCAAAATACCAAAAAAATCAATCAGTTTGCTTGAAACCCAATCCCAGGTCCATCCTGTCCAGGCTGTCCGGCCAACTTGATTTCACCGTGAAGGCCTTCAAACCGCTCAATATTCGCGCCCAAAGATTTGTGCAGCGCCTTGACCGCTTGCGGCGTCATGATGATCCGGGCGTGCACTTTGCTTTTGGCCATACCCGGCACCAGCCGGGCAAAATCCAGGATGAATTCTGCGGGGCTGTTGCTGATCAGAGTCAAATTGGAATAGATGCCTTCGGCTTCTTTTTCACCCAGGTCCAAGGTGATGCGCTGTGGGGTTGGTACTGGTTTGTTCATGGTCGACTCCTTGGCAGATGAAAATTTCTTTTCCCCAAAGTACTACTGAAAGCGTGATTTGGAAAATTCATTTGCAGATGATAGGCAATACTTTGCCCAGCCCGCCCACTTGACACTTCCCAATCATGCCAATAGGTTCCATTCAACAACTCAATTTGTCGGCCAATTCCAATTCTTCCCCAATTCAGGAGCAATCATGACCCAGGGGCACCCCAAGGGCCTTTATGTCCTTTTCTACACCGAGATGTGGGAACGCTTCAGTTATTACGGAATGCGCGCCATTCTCGTCCTCTATATGACCCGGGCCCTGATGTTCGACGTCTCCCGCGCTTCAACCATCTACGGCAATTTTACCGGCCTGGCGTATCTCATGCCTTTGGCCGGCGGATATATCGCCGATCGCTGGTGGGGCAACCGTCGTTCAATTTTGGTTGGGGGGGCAACCATGGCCGTGGGGCAGTTCATCATGTTCCTCAGTGCCTCCTACTATGACAATGCGGAGCTGGCCCACCTGCTGTTGTGGACCGGCCTTGGCGTGATCATCGTCGGGACGGGATTGTTCAAGGCCAACATCTCAAGCATGGTGGGATCGCTTTACGCTCCGGATGATACCCGCAAGGATTCGGCGTTCACCATCTTCTACATGGGCATCAATATTGGTGCGTTTCTGGCGCCCCTGGTGGCCGGCGGGGTGGGCGATACCGGCGATCCTTCCGATTTCCGCTGGGGATTCCTGGCTGCCGCCATCGGGATGGCTGTGGGCACCATGGTTTTTCAGTTGTTCAAGAACAAGCACATCGTGGATGCCGATGGACACGCACTTGGTTTGCCCCCTTCAGAACGCCTGCAGGGTCGTGACAAGAGTCTGGACGAGCCCTTGAACAAGCAGGATTGGGAGCGCGTGGGCGTCATTTTCATTCTCAGTTTCTTTGTGATCTTTTTCTGGGCCGCCTTCGAGCAGGCAGGCGCTTCGTTGACCGTATTCGCCGACCGCCAAACCGACCGGGATGTCATGGGCTGGACCATACCCGCCAGTTGGTTCCAATCGGTCAACGCGGTGGCCATCGTCATTTTTGCGCCGGTGTTCGCCTGGTTGTGGTCCCAACTGGGCAAACGGGGATTGGACCCCAGCACGCCGGTGAAGATGTCATTTGGTTTCGTTTTTCTGGCCGTTGGATATTTGATAATTGCCTTTGGCGTCAAAGGGGTGGATCCAACCACCAAAGTGAGCATGATGTGGCTGATAGGTTTGTATATGATGCATACTTTCGGCGAATTGTGTCTGTCGCCCATCGGATTGTCGGCGGTCAGCAAATTGTCGCCGCCGCGTTTTGCTTCGCTGATGATGGGAGTGTGGTATCTGTCCAGCTCCGGGGCGAACAAGATGGCCGGGGTGTTGAGCAGTTTTTATCCCGAAGAAGGCAAGGATACGCCGGTGTTGTTGGGGTATGAAGTCACTGATCTGCACAGTTTCTTTCTGATTTTTGTGGTCATGGCGGCGGTGGCCGGCGTGGTGCTGTTTTTATTGGCCAAGCCTATTTCCAAGTGGAGTCATGGGAGGGCCTAGGTTGTAGGGAATTCCTGTGGATTTTGGGGCTTTTGTTACCTGCCAAGGGTAATATTGGGGGTTTTTCCGGCCTACAGAATGACATGATCTCTTCCTCCTTTTGGTGGTCAATGTCCACATTGAGAGAGCGAAATTGTCACTTATTTTGTTATTGAGAGGACGGACATGATATAATAGATGCTACATCTTATTCTTAATAGTGGGGAATACGTTTGAGCCCCAAAATTGGAGAGGTAAGAGAAAATTGAAATGAAACCGAGAACGATTTTATTCTTGAGCCTGCTGCTGTTTCTCTCCGGGGCGGTTGGAGCCGCGACTTGGTCTGTGGAACGTGACGGCACAGGTGATTTCACTGTGATCCAGGATGCTGTTGACGCAGCCGAATCAGGAGATACGATCTTGATAGGTCCCGGGCGCTATCCGGAGACTTCCGACTTTGATTACTATTACAATCAAACCGTACAATCCTGTATTAAGTTGGAAAAAAGTTTGGCCATTATTGGCGCCGGCAAGGACCAGACTTTTATTGGTCCGGATTTTGGAAATAAAAACGAGTACGGCACCTACGGCTTGGCAAGCCGGTCCACCCAACTTCAGCTTGAGCTTCGGGATCTAACCTTTATTGATTGTGACGGGCATGCCGTCCTTTTCGATATGGAATCCGGTGGGCGGTTGATGATGGACGATGTGGATACGGAGAATTGTTGGGGGGGTGGTTTTGAAGAGGACTGTAGATAGCCATATCCGCCATTGTAATTTCACTGGCTTGGTTTCGAACGGAATTATCATTTTACACGGCGGCAATGGGATGGAAATTGCGGACTGCCGTTTCTTTGGCAGGGGCGCCCAAGTCGAAGTCGTGTTTCATGAGTCGGAGAATATTTCTATTCGCCGATGCCATTTTGAAGGTGGAGCAGCTGGTGTTGTGCTTACCGACTGCGGTCCGGTGGGGATATATGATTGCACCTTTGACAGCCACCATAATCGTGGAGGTCACATCGCAGGCACAACCGGGGTGATTGTGGAAAACAACTTTTCTCAAGAGTCAACTTCAGGTGGAACAGTGCTCGCCAACAACCAAGGACTGGTTTTTAAAAACAACATCATTGAAGGAGGGGTGGTAGCGATTGCTATTTACTCACCTTCACCGGGGATGTCGTTTTCCCAAAACCATATTTTGAAGGCTCCAGAGGGATGGTCCATATGGGTATCACCTGGGTATTCGGGTCCTGAAGCCGAACTGGATTTCACCAACAACTACTGGGGCACCACCGATCTTGCTGAAATTTCCGCAGGTATCCTTGACGGCTTCGACAACGATGATATCGATATGTATGTTCTGTTCGAGCCAATTGCGGACGGCCCAGTCAGCACCGAGACCATGAAATGGGGAGGGGTGAAGGCACTCTTCCGATAGGTTGCTATTGAAGCAGGTGTCATCCTACAAAAAAAAAGGGAAATATGATGCAGAAATCTCTATTTTCTATGACGGTTGTCATCTTTTCTTTCATCGCGGGAGCGGCTTTGTCTGGAGGCGGTGGCGGTGATGGTGGCTCTCAGTATCCAGGGGTGCAGGGTGTCATGGGGGTCATTCCTGCTTTGGAAAATTCCTGCGTTGCAGTCTGGTTGCCGATACCTGATGGCTTGGCTGTGTCCGGTCTCCACTGGTTCAACAACGATGGTGCCGTTGCCTTTCCCGGTTTGTATTTGGAAAGCGGTGATGTTGATCAACCGGTAGCCCTATTGGAAACCGTCCAGGTTGCAGAAAATGTTTTTGGTGTTTCAGCGGGTTGGAGTGAAGTGTTTTTCTCGGAACCCTTTACTTGCGCCAGCAGTGGTCTGTACGTGGTGTTCCATTTCCCGGCCGGTCTCCAAGCTACCGGGTATGGAGAAGGAGGAGGGCCCGCTATCGGCTTTGTGGGCGATGGTGCCGGGGCTTCGGGCTGGCTTTGTGCCGATGGTATCTCTTGGGATCGAATCGGTGGAGATTTCGGTTTTGCGGTAGTCCCCGAATTTGTTCAGGCGGAACCTGGAATGGTTCAATTGAATGGCAGCGGTGGTCAATCAGACGAGCTTCCCTCTTCCGTAGGTGTTATCACTGCCCTGAATCTTCCCTTTCCCAATCCGTTCAATCCGGAAACCGAGATCAGTTTCACCCTGGCTCGGGATACTGAGGTGAAATTGACCGTGTTCGACCTTCGGGGGCGCAAGGTCGCTGACTTGGCCAATGGCCTCCATGCTGCTGGAAAACACTCCTACCCCTGGAGCGGAAAAGACGGATCTGGGCGAAGGGTAGCTAGTGGAGTATATTTCGTTCGGTTCCAAGCGGACGACGTTACCATGCACTACAGACTGGTAATGGTAAAATGACTTGATTTATTTCTGCATAATCCTGAAGCCCATTGCCTCGCTTTGGGCAGCATCTGGGGCATCAATTGACACCGCCAGCCCTCAATGCTAATTTCCGCCATGAAATAACCAAGCATTCCAACCGAAAACAACTCCCAAAAAGGCATCAGAATGAGCGAAACCCCAAACATCCCCGACCCCGCCATCATTCCCACCTTTGCCAAGTGCCGGCTGGCCGTCATCGGCGACAGCATGCTGGACCGTTTCCTCTGGGGCAAGGTCGACCGCATCAGCCCCGAAGCTCCCGTGCCGGTGGTCAAGCTGGACCGTGAAACACGCAAGCTCGGCGGCGCGGCCAATGTGGCGGCCAACATCCGCGCCCTTGGGGCTGAAGTGGTTCTCTTCGGGCTCAACGGCAACGACGAGGCCGGCACCTGGATGAACGAGCTTCTGGCCGAACGGGGCATCGATTCCCAGGGAATGGTCGAGACCAAGGACCGACCCACCACCATCAAAACCCGCATCATCGCCCACCACCAGCAGGTGGTGCGCACTGATCGTGAGGACGACAGTCCGGTGGCCGACGATTATGTCGATCTGCTTTTGAAACATCTGGAGTCCATGGGGCCTTTTGACGGTTATGTGCTGAGTGATTACGGCAAGGGTGTTCTGACCGATGATGCCCTGCGACGGTGCATCGCTTTGGCTCAGGCGGCCGGTCGCCCCATCATCGTCGATCCCAAAAATGGCGACTACAGCCAGTACAAAGGTGTGACCAGCTTGACGCCCAACCAGAAGGAAGCCGAGCTGGCCTGCGCCCTGGCCATCACCAACGAGGCCAGTTTGACCAAAGCCGGAACGCTGTTGCTGGAGCGCACCGCTGCCGAAGCAGTGCTGATCACTCGTGGTGAACATGGCATGGCCTTGTTTGGCAAGGATGGCCGTCAGCACCATCTGCCCACCGAAGCGTCCCATGTTTTTGATGTGACCGGTGCGGGTGATACCGTGATCGCGGTCTACACCACCGCCTTGGCTGCCGGGGCGGATTTTGCCCTGGCTGCGAGTCTGGCCAACCACGCCGCCGGTGTTGCCGTGCGCGAGGTGGGGACCGTGGCCGTGACTGCCGAGCAGTTGCGTTCAGCTTTGAGCGAGAAAGAATCCTAGTGCGGAACGTGCCGAATTTGCGGCAAGGCCAAACCAGCCAAATGGAGAGAACGCAACATGGCAGCATTTGAAACCGGAGTGGTTCTGGCTCGTCAGGACCTGGCCGCCTGGGCAAAAAAAGTTCACGCCGCCGGCCGAACCATCGCCTTTACCAACGGCTGCTTCGACATCCTGCACCGGGGTCATCTGGAAAGCCTGCGCCAGGCCTCCGAAGCCGCCGATGAGCTGGTTGTAGCCCTCAACTCCGATGCCTCCGTCACCGACCTGAAAGGCCCTGGCCGCCCCATCCTTCCAGAAAAGGATCGTGCCGCTCTCATTGCTGCCTTGCGCCCCGTCTCCGCCGTCACCGTTTTTGGCGAACCAACCCCTTTGGAGTGCATTCTCCAGATTCGTCCCGACGTATTGGTCAAGGGTTCCGAATACGAGGAAGATGACATCGTCGGCGCCGGGGAAGTGAAATCCTGGGGGGGCAGCATTGTGCGGGTTCCCATGGTGGAGGGTTGGTCGACTTCGCAGATAATCAAGGCCATTCAAAAACTCCCCTGAGATGCCCAACAATCAAGTGATTCCAATTGCCGCCTTGCGGCCCGATTCCCCTGTTACCATATTCGGAGAACCGTTGCCACTGGAGTGCATTGTCCAGAGCCGGCCCGACGTGCTCGTCAAGGGGTCCGAGTGCCAGGAACCAGATATCGTCCACGTGCCCATGGTGGAAGGTAAGTCGACCTCCCTAAAAAATTGCTGCGATACGGATTCTTTGCCGTTCGCGGCGGCCCGTGGCCCCATCCGGGGCGCGAAGGAGCTACTATGAGCATGATCAAGGTTATCATCCTCGGCGCGGCAGGCCGCGATTTCCACAACTTCAATTGTGTGTATCGCGGCAACGATCAATATGAAGTCGTCGCCTTCACCGCGACCCAGATTCCCGACATCGACGGTCGCAAGTATCCCGCGGAGCTGGCAGGGGACTTGTATCCCAACGGTATTCCCATCGAAGACGAATCCGAACTCCTGAACATGATTGAAAAATACAACCCCGACATGTGTGTCATGAGCTACAGCGATCGCAGTTACGAACAGGTCATGAGCCTGGGCAGTATCGTCAACGCAGCCGGGGTGGATTTCTGCATGTTGGGCGAACGCCACACCCAACTCAAGAGCACCAAACCCGTCATCAGTGTGGGCGCCGTGCGCACCGGTTGCGGCAAAAGCCAGACCAGCCGCCGCATCTGCAAAATCCTGCGCGCCGCCGGTAAAAAGGTGGTGGCCATTCGTCACCCCATGCCCTACGGCGATCTGGTGGCCCAGCGGGTGCAACGCTTTGCCACCTACGAAGACCTGGCCAAGCACAAGTGCACCATCGAGGAGATGGAGGAGTACGAACCTCATGTGATGGCCGGCGGCGTCATCTATGCCGGTGTAGACTACGAAGCCATCCTGCGCGAGGCCGAAAAAGAAGCCGACATTATCCTGTGGGACGGCGGCAACAACGATACGCCTTTCTACAAGAGCGACCTGCACATCGTGGTGGCCGATCCCCATCGTGCCGGTCACGAGAAGAGGTACTTCCCCAGCGAGACCAACGTGCGTCTGGCTGATGTGGTGATCATCAACAAGGTCGTCGAGGCCGAGTTTGAGAACATCGAAGAGGTGCGGGACAACATCCGCGAGATCAACCCCGACTGTGTGATCATCGACGGCGCCAGCCCCCTGACCCTGCATGGCGATGTGGACCTGATGGGCAAGAAGGTGCTCGTGGTGGAAGACGGCCCGACTTTGACCCACGGTCAGATGGCCTACGGTGCCGGTGTTGTGGCGGCCTTGCGGGCCGGCGCTGAAGAGCTGGTGGACCCGCGCCCCTGGGCTGTGGGCAAATTGGCCGAGACCTTCGAGCTGTATCCCGAGGTGGGCACCCTGCTGCCGGCCATGGGTTACGGCGACGAGCAAGTGGCCGACCTGGAGAAGACCATCAACGCCGTCGAGTGCGACGTGGTGGTCATCGGCACACCCATTGATTTGAACCGGATCGTCAAAATCGACAAACCCACTGTTCGGGTTTCGTACGAGCTCCAGGAGATCGGATCGCCGAATCTGGACGAATTGTTGGCAAGGTTCATGGACTAGTTGTATTGTTGCAATCGATTGATCAGAATGGTCGGTCGATCATGGTGATCGACCGACCGTCGCTTTCAAATTCCGGGGAGGAATTGCGTGAATATTCACGAGTATCAGGCAAAGGAGATTTTCACACGCTTTGGTCTGCCGGTTCCCGGCGGAACGGCTGTGCAAACTGTCGATGCCGCAGTGGCCAGTGCCGAACAGTACGGTCTGCCCGTCATGGTCAAGTCCCAGGTGCTGGTTGGCGGCCGGGGCAAAGCCGGTGGAATCAAGTTCTGCAAAACCATCGAAGATGTGAAAGCCGGTGCCGAGAAAATTCTTGGCATGGACATCAAGGGTCACACGGTGCAGACCGTGTTGATCACTCCAGCAGTGGACATCGACAGTGAGTTCTATATTGGGATGCTCATTGACCGCAACACCAAAAAAGTTCTGCTGATGGCCAGTGCCGAAGGTGGTATTGAGATCGAACAAGTGGCCAAGGACACCCCCGAACTCATCTTCAAGTTTGCCATCGACCCTCGTTACGGTCTGCTGGATCATGAGGCCATGGACATGGGCATGCGCCTGTGCCCGGACGACATCAAAAAAGCCCGCCAACTGGCAGCCGCCATGCAAAAGCTTTACCTGGCTTTCATGGACTCGGATTCCAGCCTGGCCGAAATCAACCCCTGGATCTTCACTCCCGAAGGCAAGGGCCACGCCATCGACGCCAAGGTCAACCTGGATGACAACGCCATGTTCCGTCATCCGGACTACGAAGCCATGCGCGATCTCGATGACGAGGATGCCAGCGAACGGGTTGCCCGCGAAGCCAACTTGAGCTTCGTCAAGCTCAGTGGCAACGTTGGCTGCCTGGTCAACGGCGCCGGTCTGGCCATGGCCACCATGGACCTGGTCAAATACTACGGCGGTCAACCCGCCAACTTCCTGGACATCGGCGGCAGCTCCAACCCGGAGAAGGTCGTCAACGCCCTGAAAATCATTCTGTCCGACGAAGAAGTGAAGGTCATTCTCTTCAATATCTTCGGTGGCATCACCCGTTGTGACGATGTGGCCAAGGGTATTATAGAAGCCACCAAACGCATGGACATCAACGTGCCCATCGTTGTGCGTCTGACCGGTACCAACGAGGTAGAAGGTCGCGCACTGCTGGCCGATACCGAACTGGTCTCCGCCGATACCATGGATGAAGCCGTCAAAAAGGCCATTGAGCTGGGTTAATTCCAGCAGGCCGCAATGAGTTTCGGAATGAGTTTCGGAATGAGTTTTATAATGACGCGAACAGCGTCTTGAAGAGGAGAGAATTCTAATGGCGATTTTTGTCGACGACAATACCAAGGTTGTCGTTCAGGGAATCACCGGCCGTGATGGCGGTTTCCATTCCAGTCAAATGCTGGCTTACGGAACCAAAATTCTGGCAGGCGTCACCCCCGGACGCGGCGGTCAAATGTTCGAGGACAAGGTTCCTGTTTACGATACGGTCAAGGAGGCAGTTGAGAAGCACGGCGTCAATACCTCGGTAATCTTCGTTCCGCCTTTCGGCGCTGCCGGTGCCATCTATGAAGCGGCCGACGCCGGTTGCAAACTCATCGTTTGCATCACCGAAGGTGTTCCCACCTGTGACATGGTCAAAGTCATGCCGTACCTCGAAGAGCGTGGAGTGCGTCTCATCGGCCCCAACTGTCCCGGCCTGTTGGCCCCTGGCATTGCCAAACTTGGCATCCTGCCTGCGGACATCGTCAAGGAAGGCAGCGTTGGCCTGGTCTCGCGCAGCGGCACCTTGACCTACGAAGTGGTTTACCAGCTTTCGGCTGCCGGCCTCGGCCAGACCACCTGCCTGGGCATTGGCGGCGACCCCGTCATCGGCACCACTTTCATGGATGCCATCAAGGCCTTCAACGACGATCCCAAGACCGAAGCCTTCGTCCTGATCGGCGAAATCGGTGGCGACGCCGAAGAGCAGGCCGCAGCCTGGATCAAGGAAAACTGCAAGAAGCCGGTGGTCAGCTTCATCGCCGGCCAAACCGCGCCTCCCGGCAAACGCATGGGACACGCCGGGGCCATCGTCAGCGGCGGCACCGGTACGGCTGCGGAAAAACGCAAGGCATTGGAAGCAGCCGGCATCCCCGTGGCGGATCGTCCCATGGACATCGTGCCCAAGTTGCTGGAAATCTGGAAGAAGTAGTTGCAAACTACTTTGAACACGGTGTTTGACAAAACGGGTTGGTTCGGTTATCTCAACCGGACCGCCCGTTGAATTTCAAAACCGGGATGACCCGTAACAAAGGAAGATTAGCCAAATGCAGCAGACCTATTTCATGATCAAACCCGAGATCGTGGCCGCCGGCGACCAGAAAATCGGCGCCATCCTGGACATCGTCAACAAAGCCGGGTTCCGCATCACCGCCCTGCATATGCGCCAGCTGGACCGGGATTTTGTTGAAAATTTTTACGGTGAGCACAAGGAACGTCCATTCTTTGGCGACCTGTGCGATTATATCACCAGTGGGCCCGTGGTCACCATCCGCATGGAACGCGAAAACGCCGTTGCAGCCCTGCGCGAACTGATTGGCGCCACCAACCCTGAAGAAGCGGCCATAGGGACTATTCGGGATCTTTACGGCGAATCCCTGAGCAACAACGCAGTGCACGCTTCGGCCAACACCGACGACGCCTTGCGTGAGCTGGGGTTGTTTTTTGGATAAAGGCGCCATTTTGGCTGATTGGGGGGGGCTGAGCTGACTGTATGGATGAGCTGACTGGATGTTTGAGCTGACTTGACACAAGCCCTTGCGGCTATTAAGGTGTTGCGCTTGCATGAAATTGGATATCGACAGGCAGGAACATGGCCGGACGCAGCTTGACCTTTCAGGCACTTTGCCCCTTGATATGGGCGAAGGAAGACCTGAATCCGCCAAGTTGGAGGGTGTTCTGGTAGTTGACAACCTGGAGTCCCGATTTCTGTTGCACGGCACTTTGAAGGCCACCGGTGACGCCCTTTGCGGACGCTGTCTGGAGACCTTCTCTTTTGAATGGAAAGTCCCTGTGGATATCATGGTTCTGCTTCGGCAGGAAAGGAACCAGGATCCTTTTGAGGGGCAGGGCAAAACCCATGTTCTGCACCAATCCCGTGGAGAGGTGGACCTTGGCCCGACCCTGACTGAATGTCTGGTGCTGGCTTATCCCATCTCCACTGTTTGCCGGGAAGATTGCCAGGGCCTCTGCGCTTCTTGCGGCATCGATCGAAACAAGCAATCTTGTAATTGTAAAGACGAAGACTTCGACCCCAGATGGGCTGCATTGGACGATTTAAAGTTCTGATTGCGGCTCGTGAAAAGAGAGAAAGACCATGGCTGTTCCAAAGAAAAAAACGTCCCAGTCCCGCAAGGGAAAGCGTCGCGCAAACTGGCATCTGACCAAACCGGATCCCAACAAGTGCCCCCACTGTGCCGCACCTCGTCTGCCCCATCGCGTTTGCCGCGAATGTGGTTATTATGGTGAGCGGGAAGTAATGGTGGTTGAGTCCTAGGACAGGAGGTCCGGCAGTGAGTGAAAATAGCAAACTCATGATCGCCCTTGATGCCATGGGCGGAGATCACGGGCCTTCGGTTGTAGTCCCCGGCGCAATTGCTGGCATGACCGCCGAATCGCCCTATGGCATCACTCTGTATGGTGATGAAAAAGCAGTGGGGGATGAGCTGGCCAAACTGGATACCCATGGGCTGACCATCAGTGTTGTGCATTGCACCCAGGACATAGAAATGGGAGAATCTCCTGCTTCGGCCATCCGCAATAAAAAAGACAGTCCCATTGTTCGGGCCATGCTGGATCATAAGCAAGGTCTGGTTCAAGCTGTTGTTTCTGCTGGTTCCACCGGTGCCATGGTTGCCGGCAGCCTGATCATTTTGGGCCGCCTGCCCGGAGTGGAGCGTCCGGCGATAGGAACTCTGATCCCTACCATCAAAGGCGATTTGCTGTTGCTCGATGCCGGTGCCAATATCCAGTGCACTGCCGAATATTTGTTGTCTTTTGCCCGGATGGGCGATGTTTTCGCCCGGGAGATACTAAAGGTTGATAACCCGACCATTGGCCAACTCAACATCGGTGAAGAACCCAAAAAGGGTACTGATCTGAACGTTGAAACCTACCAACTGCTTCAGGGCTCGGAATTGAATTTCATTGGGAACATCGAAGGTAACCAGATCATGTTGGGGCCCTGTGATGTCATTGTCACCGATGGTTTCACTGGAAACAACACCCTGAAACTGGTGGAAGGCATTGCCCATTTCCTGTATGCCCTGGCCAAAAAGCCCGGTCTAGGTGACGAAGAACGTGCGGCCATCAAGCCGGTTCTCGGCCTCCTGATGCGGGAATTCAGCTACGAAGTGTATGGCGGAGCCATGCTTTTGGGTGTGGCTGGCAACAGCATCATCGCTCACGGACGCAGCTCTTCCTTGGCCATCACCAACGCGGTCAAAATGGCCTGGCGTGAGATCGAAAGCGATCTTCCCACCAAGCTGGCTGCCGCCCACTCTGAATGATGCCTCGTCATAAAGTGAAACTGGGGAGACCATGATTCAGGTTCCAATGTTATTTCCCGGTCAAGGGTCCCAAGCTGTCGGCATGACGGCGGACCTGATGGACCACTGCGGGCCTGCTGCGGATTTTTTGAACACCGTCAACGATATTCTGGACACCAATCTCCTGCAGGCCATGCACCATGGCCCCGAGGAGGTTCTGACCGAGACCCGCAACGCACAACCTGCCATCCTGGCCCATTCCGTGGCCGTAACCTTGGCCCTGCGCGAGATGGGGGTCACCCCTTCAGTGGTGGCCGGCCACAGCATCGGCGAATTCAGCGCTGCGGTTGCCGTCGGGGTGTTGGATCCTGCCGACGGCCTCAAAGTGGTTCGCCGACGTGGTGACTTGATGTTTGCCGCCGGCCAGGAAGTTCCTGGAACCATGGCCGCGGTTATGGGTTTGAACGGCGCCCAGGTCACCGAGGTTTGTACCCAGGTCACCAAAAACACCGGCGTGGTGGTTCTGGCCAATCACAATTCAGAGGCCCAGGTGGTTATCTCGGGTGAAGTGGAGGCCATCGCAGCTGCTGCCGAGGCCCTTAAGGATGCCGGTGCCCGACGGGTGATAACCTTGAATGTCAGCGGGGCCTTCCATTCGCCCCTGCTCGACGGTGCCGGATCCAGTTTTACCAAGTTCCTCAAGGGCATCACCATCAAAAATGCCGAGATGCCACTGGTGGCCAATGTTTCCGCCACCCGAGTCACGGACTCAGCACAACTGGCAGACGGTTTCGGTCGCCAACTCACATTACCAGTGCGTTGGCATGAAACGATGGAGTTGCTGGCCGGCCAAGCGGCTGATCGGCCAAAAATCATTCTGGAGGTTGGGCCCGGCAAAGTGCTGACCAACCTCGCCCGGAGAGCCTATCCGGAAGTTAAATTCATCCCAGTCGGCACCAATGCCGATCTGGATGGAATCCTGGATTTTTTGCACGAGAATCTCTAGAAGTCCCTCAGGAGGCCTGGTTTCATGAGCAACCAAACGATCCTTGTCACCGGAGCAAGCCGTGGCATCGGGGCGGCCATCGCCAGGGAATTGGCGGCTGCCGGCTACAACCTGGCCCTGGTTGCCCGCAGCGCCGAACCTCTGGAAAAACTGGCTGCAGAGCTGAACAATGAAAATGTTACGGCCAAAGCCTGGCCGGGAGACATTTCCGACCATGATACAGCTGAACGCATCGTCAAGGAAGTCCACAAGGAGTTTGGCTCCATTTTCGGTCTGGTAAACAACGCTGGAGTGACCCAGGACGGGCTCTTTATGCGCATGAGCCCGGAAAATTGGAAAAAGCCTATTGACATAAATTTGAATGGTACCTTCTACTTTACAAGGGCTGTCGCACCGATTATGATGCGCCAGCGAGAAGGACGAATCATTAACATTTCTTCTGTTATTGGACTGACCGGCAATGCCGGCCAAGCCAATTATGCGGCCTCCAAGGCCGGCATTATCGCCCTGACCAAATCGGTGGCCAAGGAACTGGGCGGCCGTGGTGTGACTGCCAATGTAATCGCACCCGGCTTTATTGCTACCGACATGACCGAGGACCTTCCCGAGAAGGTTCGCACTGAAATGCTGGGCCGAATTCCTCTCAAGAGGTTTGGCGAAGGCAAGGATGTAGCGGGCGTGGTCAAGTTCCTGTTATCTGAAGAGGCCTCCTACATCACCGCGCAAACGCTGGTGGTTGATGGCGGCATGATTGCTTAAACCGGGGTAAAACCCACATGTTACCCAGGAGGGTTAACTGATTATGGCCACCATTGAGGAACAGGTGTACGAGATCATCCAGCGCAAGCTGAGCGTCAACCTCGAGCAAATCACCCCTGAAGCATCCTTCACCGAGGATCTGGGCGCTGACAGTCTCGACACTGTAGAACTGGTGATGGATCTGGAAGAACAGTTCAACATCACGATTCCCGAAGAGGAACAGGAAAACCTGAAAACCGTCCAGGACGCCATCGATTACCTCGAGCAGCACCTGGACTAAACTGGTTCCTGATCCCGGGCTGGACTGGTCATTCAGATCATTCAGTTGGTCCTGATCGTCCTGATCGAAGTTCGGAGAGATATCCCGGTCCCATTCACTTTCAGAGTGGGACCGGATTTGCTATCAGCCGCGGAGGTGGGTTTTGGAGTCGCGCAAAGTTGTCATCACGGGCATGGGTATGGTTACGGCAGTCGGGAACGATCTCGATTCCAGCTGGGAAGCCCTGAAAGCCGGGAAAAACGGTATTGCTCCCCTGGTGCAATTTGATACCGAGGGATTCAAGGTCAATTTTGGTGGCGAAGTTAAAAATTTCGACCCCCTGATAGCCATGGATGCAAAAGAAGCCCGCAAAGCGGATCGATTTTGCCAATTGGCCATGGCCGCGGCCGTGCAAGCCATGGATCAAGCTGACATCAAGGAATTGGACGATTCCTATCGTGCCGGAGTTATCATCGGTTCGGGAATCGGCGGTATGTTCACTTTCGAGGAACAACACTCCAAATTGCTGAAACGCGGCGCCCGTGGTGTATCGCCCATG
Organism: Candidatus Krumholzibacteriota bacterium; assembly: GCA_024275485.1. Taxonomy (GTDB): domain Bacteria; phylum Krumholzibacteriota; class Krumholzibacteriia; order LZORAL124-64-63; family LZORAL124-64-63; genus LZORAL124-64-63. The sequence continues at coordinate 121,750 of JAJRZA010000045.1, forward strand.
TTCATCCCGATGATGATCGGTGATATGGCCAGCGGACTGGTCAGCATTCGTTACGGTTTCCGAGGTGCCAACTACTGCACCGTTAGCGCCTGCGCCAGCGGCGGGCACGCCCTCGGCTCGGCCTACGATCAAATTATTTTGGGCCATGCCGACGTCATGATCGCCGGCGGAGCCGAGGCAGCTGTTTGCTCCATGGCTTTGGCCGGATTTGCCAACATGAAGGCCCCTTCCACACGCAATGACAATCCTGGCCGAGCGAGCCGCCCCTTCGACAAGGACCGTGACGGCTTTGTCCTGGGTGAAGGTGCCGGCATCATGGTTCTGGAATCCGAGCAACACGCCCTGGACCGGGGCGCCACCATTTATGGTGAACTTTGTGGATACGGCATGACCGGCGACGCCTATCACATGACCCAACCGGATACCGAAGGCCGCGGGGCCTTTGGCAGCATGAGCCAGGCCTTGCGCACCAGTGGCATCAACACCCATCAGGTTGGTTATATCAACGCCCACGGCACCAGCACCCACTTCAATGATAAAATTGAATCTGGCGCCATTCGCCAGGTTTTTGGCGATCATGCCGATCATGTGAAAGTCAGCTCGACAAAGAGCATGATTGGGCATTTGCTCGGTGCAGCCGGTGCTGTCGAAGCGGTCATCACCACTTTGGCACTCAAAGATGGCATCCTGCCGCCGACAATTAATTACGAGACACCTGACCCCGAATGCGATCTCTTCTACTGCCCCAACGAGGCGGTAAAGCAGGAGGTCGATTTCGCATTGTCCAATTCATTCGGCTTCGGCGGCCACAACGTGACGCTCTGTTTCGGCGCACGCCGCTGATTTCGCTGAGGGAGGATGGAGCCCCCAAGCCATGGGATTCAAAGATGGGTTGCAACAGATTTTGATTCGGCTGGGCGGGAAAAGCCCAGCTGGTCATCGGGACACCCGCAAACCTGTGGATGAGACGTTCTCCGATACCGAAATTCCCCTTGATTCCATCCAGCTGGAAGCCCTGGAAGCCAAACTGGGTTATACTTTCCATGACCGGGGACTGCTCATCAACGCCCTGCTGCACCGTTCTCATATTCATGTGACGGGCCAGGATCGTGAACAGAGCAACGAACGTCTTGAATTTTTGGGCGATGCAGTGCTGGGACTTGTGGTCAACGAACATCTCTATCACAAATTTCCGGAACGCAGCGAGGGGGATCTGACCAAGATGAAATCCCTGCTCGTTTGCGGGTCTCGATTGTTCGAAGTGGCAGGGGAATTAGATCTTGGTGTCCACATTCGCATGAGTCGCAGCGAAGCCGCCACAGGAGGTCGGCACCGCTCATCCATCCTGGCCGACACCACTGAGGCCATCATTGGTGCCGTTTATCTCGATGGTGGTTTGGCACCCGCAGCCGCAGTCATTCAAAGAGTTGTGCTGATGGGAAGCGACAAAATTCTGGTGCGGCGGTCTTTGCGAAATTACAAGAGCCGACTCCAGGAATTGATCCAGGCCCGTTACAAATCCCCTCCGCGGTACAAGGTTTTGGAGGTCACCGGCCCGGATCATGACCGCTTGTTCAAGGTGGTTGTCACCTACAATGGCACAGCCTTGGGAGAGGGCGAGGGCCGCAACAAGAAGGCGGCCGAACAAAACGCCGCACGCAAGGCCCTTGATAACCTGGACATCGATCCGAAACTTCTGAAGGATCCCGAGGAATGAACCCAGGGGAAAATCCCTGGAAAACAAACCACGGGAATCGATCCATTCAACCCACGCTGGAGACCGGGTGCTAATTTTTAAAAGTATTGCATTCATCTTTGCCCTGCTTTGGGCCATGCCTCTGCTGGCCCAGGATTCATCTGTTGCCAATGACGATGTTCCCTACGGTGTCGCCTCAAGCTGGCTATACGGCCATCATATGCTGGCTGATGGCAACGTGGAAGAAGCCTTGCGAAACCTCCACTATGCCTACCGCACTCACCCTGACGTGCCCCTGGTGGCCTGGGACTTTCAGCAAGCCCTGGTGGCTGGTCATTTCTACAAGGATGCTCTTGAAGTGCTCGGGAAATTGGTGGACGATTATCCCGACAGCGCGGAGTACAGGCTGCAACGTTCCCAGGTTTACCTTCAGGTTGGGAAGAACAAGAAGGCCCTGGCCGATTTGCGTGAACTCCGTCGTCGCAATCAAACCAGCTTGGATGTCATTGTGGGTGAAGCCACTATTTTGGCAGCCATGGGCAAATCCGATGAGGCCCTCGATACTTGCCGGGACGCCCTGGCAGAAACCCCAGATCAAGGTCCAAGGATTTACCTCACCATGTCTGTAATCCTGGATCAGGAACAACGCCATGATGAGTTGCCCGCCTTAATGGAAGAGGCTGTGGCGGCTTATCCCGATTCTCCGCAATTGCGTGACATCCTTATTCGCAGCCTGATGACGGTTGGCCGTGCCGATGACGCCTTGGAAACTGCCCGCCAGTCGGACCGGCATTTTGCTGAATTACTTCAAGTTCCTCCTCCGGAAGATTTGGATAATCCTGAAAATTCGGATTTGATTCTGCCACCGCGTGTAGAGCCACCATCCTTCGTGGTGGAATTGGCGGATATTTACTCCCAGATGGGTGCTCCCGAAAAGGCCATCGAAATACTTGAACCAAAGTTTGAGGACCGCTCCTTGGCTCTGGACCCCAGTCTTTGGCTGGCTCGATTGCAATTGGGGACCGGTCACGTAGATGAAGGAATGCTGCTTGTTGAAGAGATCCTGAAACGTTGGCCAGGCACCGGCGAGGCCTGGTTTATTCGAGGGCGTGCCCTGGAAGGAAAAGGTCTGCTGGACGAAGCCCTGGTTGATTTTGCCAAAGGAGTGAAGTTCGCTCCCCACGATCCACAGGTCAGTTTGGGTTACCTTCGAGGAATGCTGGTAGCCTGGGAACGCGATTTGCAAGTCCGAAGCAAGAGCTCCGCACAGTTGGCTCAAGTGGAGCAACTGCGGGTACAGGCCAGTCTTGCAGAGGGTTTGGTTCCTGCCTCGGATGCCGAAGGCCAGTTGGTTCTGGGTTATGCTTTCCGCAGCACCGACCAGCTTGAAAAGGCTGTGATAGCTTTCGAAAAAGCGGCGCTTCAGCCTGAACTGATAGTTCCTGCAACCTTGCAGATGAGTGTTTGTTACGATGATCTTGAGCAGCCGCAGAAAGCCCGGTTTGTGCTTGAAGATTTGTATAAAAAATTTCCAGACGACGCGGAAGTTGCCAACTCCCTAGGCTACTATCTTGCTGAAAAAGGTGAAGATCTGGACAAAGCTCAAAGGTTGGTTGCCCAGGCCCTGGAAGATGGACCAGGCATTGGTGCCTACCTGGATTCCATGGGTTGGGTGCTCTATCAACAGGGGAAAACCGACGAGGCCTTCGATTACATGATCCAGGCCGTCAACGTTTTACCCGACGACCCTGTCATCCTGGAACATCTGGGTCTGGTTCTGCTGAAGATGGGTCAGGCCGATGAAGCAGAAGAAATGCTGCGTCGGGCTCTCATTCTTGGCGGTGACAAGGAACGACTGGGTGGCTACCTGGACAGTTTGCTCCAATCAGGAGATGACGAGTGATGCCAAAACGAAAGGGCATTTTGAAAAACTTGCTCTTTCTCATGCCTTGGTTGATTTCCCTGAGCTTTTGTCCTCCAGCCAAGGGTCTAACCGAGGATCCTGATCCCCACCAGAATCTGTACTTTGTCCAATGGCAGGGGCACGTTTTTTCCTGGGAACACCAAGGATTTGCCTGCTGGGTGACCGACACTGCCGGCAACCTTCGTTTTGAAATCATGGCCGACGGGGTTTCCCAGTACCCCGAAAATCTCCACCAACTCATGAGCTGGAATGGCGACGAAGGTTGGACCGCCATTTCCGTGGGTGGTGAAGAAGGGACCTTCAGCAGGTGGCAGGAAGAATGGCAGGAGTTGCCACCTTCCATGAACATCTGGCTGATGGTGATTGCCCATGTGTTGGCTTCGGATCAGGGCCTGGCCGGTCCGGTTTTGCCCTCGGGAGTCAGGGAAATCACCCCCGGGGGTAGATCCCTGTCGTCATTCAAGTTTGTTTCTTCCCTAGATGCCCATGAGGTTAGGCGCTTACAACTGCCGGCCTTCACTTTTGACAATTCTGGTTACGATCATGGTGACGAAGGCTTCAGGGGGATGATGACCGGCAGGGGAAGAGGGCGTGGAGGTCGGGAAACAATCTTGAATTTGATGGGAAATGCGTCTTCTGAAGCTGGGCTGGTGATCAGTTCAACCCACCGGCCAGGCAAGTTGGTTCTGGCCCAACTCCGTACAATCAAAGTTAGTTACCAACCAGAAGATGTCTTTTTACCGTGGTGGCCCCTGTCGATGAATATTTCCCTGGAAGACTGAAAATATTTGGAACTAGTCAAACCCTATCCGGTTAAAGATACCTGCGGTTCCGTCCGTCAGGAAGCAAAAAGGAGAAATCGGTGAACCTATCGCGAGACGAACAATTCCCTGTGAGCCCGGCTGCTGCCAGGGCGCATCTCAGCGAAATTCGCGACGAAGACCTCATCGTTCAAGTTCAACAAGGTCAACGGAAGGCCTACGATGAGCTGGTGGCCCGCTACAAGGGGCGACTCTTCAGTTTTATTCTGCGGATGGTCAAGAATCCGGATCTGGCCGAAGAGTTGACTCAGGAAACCCTGATCCGGGTGTATATTAATGCGGCCAAATACAGGGAGATTGCCCGGTTTTCAACCTGGGTGTTCACCATCGCCACCAACCTGGTGCGCAACAAAATGCGCCAACGGTCACGACGACCCTGGACCATCAGCCTTAATCCGGCGCCCGATGAGGATGAAATGCCCGTCGATCCGGCGGATGACCGAGCCGATGCCTCAGCGGATGTCCAACGGGCGGAATTGGCCCAATTGATCAACGAAGCCACCAGCAAGATACCGGAAAAATACCGGATTCCATTTTTGCTGCGTGAGGTTGACCAACTTAGCTACGAAGAAATTCAACAGGTTACGGGTTTAAAACTGGGAACTGTGCGTTCACGTATCAACCGAGCCAGAAATCGTTTCCGCCAACTGATCAAACCCATGTTGGCCAATGAAACCCTCCTGGCGGAGTTGGAACAAATCGAAGCCCGAGCCGCTGATAAAGACTGATTTTGAGGTCTGAGAGGAAGAAAATGCGCTGCAACAAAGCCCAGGAAAATTTGAGCCTCCAATTGGATGGCGCCCTGCCTCCGGATTTGACGGTTTCGCTGTCGACACATCTGGATGCTTGTGCCGAGTGCCGGGAATATCGGGACGATCTGCTGATGGGAAGTCGAATCCTTGCGGCCACCGAACCGGAACTGCCTGACAATTTTGATTGGAAATTGCAACTGCGCTTGAATCAAACACTGAAAGAAGCCGCCGGCGGAGTGGCTTATCCCTGGGAAGATAATCCTGTGGACCGTTGGCGTTGGGTGCGTAATTTTGGCAGCGCCGCCGCCGTGGGCATGGCCGCAGTGCTGGCTTTAGCCATTTTCACCGGCCCCATTGGACAATCCACCCTGCCGGCGGACCATCAACAGGTAGCGCCCAGCATGGGTGGCGACCGGCTACCCCTCGCGCAAAAGTTTAATTTTGGCAATGGTCTGGGGCGCCCGGTGAGCAGTACTCCAGGCTTTAACAGCAATTCCCGCAATATTCTTCAGTTTGATCAGGGTTGGTCCGGCAACAATGTGAACGATCTGCGCACCATTCAATCCCTGCGGGATCAGAACCGTCAACTGAACCGGGTGCTCTACCAGATCCGTCGTCAGAACACTTGGATGCGGGCTCAACTTGACACGAGCCGGAGCAACCCCCTAGATCTAGGGAAGGAATAATCTTTGTCGGCCTGGTGCCGAACGGGTAAATCTTTCCGGGAGTTGTGAATTGAAAATATTTTCCAGGGCCTTGGTATTGCCGACGCTCCTGAGCCTGGTCGTGGGCGCGGGTTTGACCGGTTGCGATTTTGACAAGGAAAAAGGAATTCTCATGGCCGCCGGATCCTACAGCGATCTGGCGGTTGTTGTTTCCAATCCCAACGTGGAACCTTTGGCCCAACGATTTGTCCAGGGCCTTAATATTACCAAGACCTTTGTAATCCGTGAAGAAAGCCTCTTCAATCCTGATATATTCCAAGCCAACCAGCTGAATTTCGCCAAGGATTACAAGAATACCATTCTTTTGCTGCGCATTGGCGATGGTGGACCTGTGGAAAAGACGGTTCACAAACTGGTGTCGGACGAAACCTGGAACAAACTGATTTCCGGGTCCGGCGGTATGGTTCAACTCAACGATCCCTGGTCGACCTATCAAACTGTTCTGGTGGTGGCTTCGAAGGATCGCAACAGCCTCAGCAGTCTATTGACCAAAAAGACCGCTAAAATCCGAAAGCTTTTTGAAGACAGCAGCCGCCAGCGAATTTTGCGGCGCAACCGCTACAACGGCTTGAACACCCATCTGATGAATGCCTATCGGGAAAGATTCGGATTCTCCCTGGAAATCCCATCGGAATTTCAGCAAAACCAACTTGAACCCGACGGATATCCTGGTTTGGAAATGCTGCAATCCGCACCTTCAAGGGGCATCAGCATCAGCTGGTTGGCCACTGAGGATGTTGACTGGCTCATGGACCAACGGGAGGCCCTGTTGGTCATGCGGCAGGAAATGGGTGAAAAACTCCATACCGAGGATATCATTCCGGAAACGCTCACCTGGCAGGAAATGGAATTGGGAGGAAGAGACATTTTGAAACTTGAAGGTGCCTGGACAAGTCGAAGATTTGCCGGTGGCGGGGCCTTCTGGTGCTATTTCATCCCCGATCCCCAGCGGCAACGGGTGATTTGCCTGGACCTGCTGGTTTATGCTCCTGGGATGGACAAAATGGTCATGTTCCGCGGACTGGAGGCCATTGCCTCCACCTTCACCTTCCACTAGAAGCATTCAGGGATCGAATCGAGGTTTGAAACGCTCGGCGACTCTGCCAGGCAATGACCGTTAACCTCCTGGACCCAAACCGGAGATTTTTTACATGAGCCTATCGATACTGATGATGGCCATTGGGATATTTTTGTTTGGTACCTTGGGTGCGGACAACAGTCCCGCCCAGGATAAGGCTGATACCGGTCGGCATAAGGCACCGCCCCGGGATGTTGTCGATACCGGTCGTCAAAGTTATTGGAAGAAGGAAGAAACTTCCCGCTGGGAAATCCAGATCAACGGTGGCTTGTTCAAGGGTGGCGACCTCTTCAGGGCTGGAAACAACGCAGAAGAGCCAGTGGCATGGGTGCCTGTAGACCAGGGCGATTGGCTTTCAACCCGAATCAAGGTGAGTTTGGAGAGTTCATTCGCCGCCGGCTTGCAGATTCAGCGGCGCATGGGGGACTGGTATTGTCTGCGGGCGGGCTTATCCTATTCGGACGTTGAGATGGTGGCGGAGGCCCCCATTGATCAAGGGGCTGAGATCTTTCCTTTCGACACTGCGGGGATTTGGCTCTTTTCCCTGGGCACAGAAGTTCGGCTGACCTCTAAGACCCCCTCCTATCCTTATTTGGCGGGCGATTTAATGGTGGTGGGATTTTCTCCCGAACGCAGTGGTTTTCTGGCTCAAACGAACCTGGGGGCGAGGGTTGCCCTGGGTTTCCATCACCAGTTTGACCCCATTTGGTCCTTCAGCCTGGAAGGTGGATTAATCCGATCGGCCTTTGGTTCCGCTGAATTCCCTCTTCCTGAAGGTGTCGAACCACAGAATCTTGAATATGAAAACGCGAATCATTTAATATTTTTTGAAGCAAAGTTTGCACTTGGGGTGAGAATTTGATATAATATGCAGCTAAGTGACAGGAAATTGATCGTATTTGGCTCTTTAGCCGTTTTTACTTCCGATTTTCAGCTTAATTCACTATATTGAATGGTCTTGTTTCGGGGCCATGTTGTGTACGAATTGTCTGGAAAGCAGGGTACGTCCGGTTTTTCCAGCTGGTCCTGAATATCCAAAAACACGCAGGAGTGTAATTCATGAGTAATGTCATTGCAGTTGTCAATCATAAGGGTGGAACGGGCAAAACTACCACGGCCATCAATCTTGCGGCCGGGTTGACGCGATACAGCGACATCACATCATCTTGTCTGATTATTGACATGGACCCTCACGGTAGCGCCACCAGCACTTTGTTGGGCAAATTGGATGGTGCTCCTCCTGCTCGCAGCATTTTCGATGTTTTGCGGCGCGCCATCACGCCACAGGATGGGATCACGTCGACCATTTACGACGAGAACATCGATATCCTGCCTGCCAACCCGTCCCTTGAAAGCATGGCTAAAACCCAGATCAACGATCGTTTAGCCAAGGTTGTGCAGAGTTTGTCGACATCCTATGGCTGGATCATCATTGATACACCGCCCAATCTTGGTGTTTTGACCCAAAACGCCCTTGTGGCTGCCGATTATGCCCTGATTCCCACCCAGTGCAGTGGATTGGCCATTCCCACTTTGCATCAGATGAAAACCGTCATTGAAAAAATTCAGGAACGCCAGAATATCTGGCTGCAGGTGATGGGTGTGCTGTTGACCCAAAAGGATGGTCGCACGCCTCTGTTGAAGAATATCCGGCGGGAGCTGAGCCATGTCTATCCGGCTGCCAATGTGTTCAAAACCATCATTACCAACAACATCAAAATCGAGGAAGCTCCTTCCAACAGCCAGAGCATTTACGCTTATGACAGCGGTTGTCTGGGTGCCTCTCTTTACCGGGACTGGATCAAGAAGGAATTCCTGAAGAAACATGCCAAGCTTGAGAAGGCCAAGGTTGAGAAACGCGAGGCCTTGGAATTGAAGAAGGAGATGGAGGGCTAGATTCTTCCGGGAATCTTTCAGGAATCCCTCACAAGTCCCTTACGAAGGGATTGCTGACCCGCTCCCTGCCCACGGACGTATCAGGTCCGTGCCCACAAACAACCACGGTATCATCCGCGAGTGTGTAAATGCACTCGCGGATGCTTCTTTCCAGGGTGGCAAAATCGCCTCCTGGCAAATCGGTGCGTCCTATGGATCCGGCAAACAGGCAATCTCCAACAATGGCGTAGCCGGGTATCCTGAACATCACCTGGCCGGGTGAGTGGCCGGGCACGTGGGTTACACTGATTTCACCGCCGGCAAAAGGGATGGTCCCCCCATCGATAAGATCAGCTTCGATACGGGGTACCGGGTGGACCGGTAATCCGTAGGCGGTCTGGGCCTGTTGCATGTTCTCGATCAAAACAACATCGTCTGGGTGACAGTGCAAAGGAAGGTCGTGGACCTTCTGGACGGCCGCAGTGCCTTCCACGTGGTCGAAATGGCCGTGGGTGGCCAACAGGGCCGTCAGCGGGCACCCTGAGTCTTCGATGAGGCGCAGGAGCTTGCCCGGGTCTCCGCCTGGGTCAATGAGGATGGCTTCAGGATTATCCGCATCGTCGGTGCTCAAAAAAACGGAATTCATCTGCAAGGGACCCACGGGAACGACTGTGACCTTGATGTTCATGCGAACTCCTCAATAACCCGTAAAAATGAGTGGAAAAAGAAGAGGCCGACCCTAAAAACAGGGCCGGCCTTCGTCAGCATCGAGTAGATCCAGCCGGATCCGCAGTTTATTCTTCACCCACGTGGGTGATGACCTCTTCGCCCATCATCCGGCGCAGGGTGTTCTTCAACTTGGTCTGTTGAATGAACAGATCGTGCTCCGCTGTCAGGCCTTCAGGCATAACCGGGCTCTTGAAGTAGAAGCTCAGCCATTCCTGGATGCCACCGGGCAGGCCGGCGCGGTTGCCAAGATCCAGCAACAGGGCCATGTCCAGCACCAGGGGCGCCGCCAGGATTGAATCGCGGCACAGAAAGTCGACCTTGATCTGCATGGGGCGTCCGCACCAGCCGAAGATGTCGATGTTGTCCCAGCCTTCTTTGTTGTCACCGCGGGGTGGGTAGTAGTTGATGCGCACCTTGTGGTACAAATCACCGTACAGGTCCGGGTACAACTCAGGTTGGAGGATGGTGTCCAATACGCTGAGCTTGGACTCTTCCTTGGTTTTGAAGGATTCGGGATCGTCCAGCACTTCGCCGTCCCGATTGCCCAGGATGTTGGTGCTAAACCAACCGGCGATGCCCAGCTGACGGGCCTTGAAGCCGGGGGCCAGGATGGTCTTCATCAGGGTCTGACCGGTCTTGAAGTCCTTGCCGCAAAGGCCGGAACGGGTTTCCTTGGCCAGAGCTTCGAGGGCGGGAACGTCGCCACTCAGATTCGGGGCGCCGTTGGCATAGGGAATACCCATCTTGATGGCGGCGTAAGCGTAAATCATGCTGGGAGGGATGTCCCTGCTGTCTTCGCGCAGGCCCTTTTCGAAAGCTTCCAGGGTTTCGTGGGTGGCGGTCTTCTGCAAGAAGATTTCCGTGGAGCCACACCAGACCATCACCAAACGGTCGCAACCGTTTTCCTTCTGGAAGTTCTCCATGTCCTGCATGAGCTGTTCGGCCAGTTCCATCTTGGTACCGGTCTTGACATGGGTGCCTTCAAGTTTCTTGACGTAATATTGGTCGAAGACTGCGGTCATGGGCTTGATTAATTCCAGTTCAGGCTTGAGCTGGTCGAGCAATTCCTTTTCCAGTACGCCGCAATTGACGGCAGCATCGTAGATGGAATCTTCAAAAATATCCCAGCCACCGAAGACAATATCATTGAGATCGCACAGAGGAAGAAAATTCTTAATCAGGGGCTGACGATCATCAGAGCGTTTTCCCAGGCGGATATGGCCCATTTGGGTGAAACTGCCAATGGGAAGGCGCAGGCCTTGGCGGATGGCGTGTACACCCGCTACGAAAGTTGAAGAGACCGCACCCATACCAGGGGTGAGAATTCCCAACTTACCGTTGATGGGGCGGATTTCGGTTTTTTCTGACATTTCTAAAAGCTCCTCTCAAAATGAACAGCTGTGTGGATGGTAATCCTATTGACAGGATAGTTTTTCCCAACCATAAAGGCAAAAGAAATGTTAGGGGGATAACTCCCATATTCCGCTGGAAAAAGGGGGATTTGTGGGCTATTGATTATGACTATCATTTTGTTTCACAATTATGAGTGGACAAGCCTAGTATAAAAAGCTAAAATATCCTCCTGATTTGGGTCGGATGATTCCACATTAATCCGTAAAAAATTAGGAAATAAGGGTAGACGGCATGGTTGGTCATGTGCTATAATACATTATCAACAAGTGAGAAAAGAGGGCTCGCCCCCGATTTTGTTACTGCAAAATGTTGAAAGCCCAGTCTCCTATGAGCTATTTGTAAAGGATTTGAATGACCCAAAGCTAACGCGTTCATCTGTCTGTTTCTCTCAACTAAGACTTTGCTTCAGCAAGGGGAGATCTCGCAACATGAAACGAGACGCGACAGCTTATGCGGTCGGTGGTAACTATGCCACCACCTCACCCAGACTGTTCATACCTGCCGACACTACCAGCTACTACGGTTCAGCTGGGTGGATGAAGAGGGCATTTGACCTTGTTTTTGCCTCTTTGATGCTCCTTGTGTGTGGTCCGATTATGCTGGTTATTGCTCTTATGGTGAAAAAATCGAGTCCCGGTCCGATTCTGTTCGTTCAGGAACGCCTGGGACGCGACGGCACACCATTCAACTTCTACAAATTCCGCTCCATGAAGCACAACAGTGATGATGCCATTCATCGTGAGTTTGCTGCCATGTTTATCAGCGGTGAGGACGATGGTTGCTCCTCCAACAGCAGCGGTGAAAAGGTTTTCAAGATGAAGCGTGATCCCAGAATCACCAACATCGGCGCCTTTTTGCGGAGGACTTCTCTCGATGAGCTCCCCCAGTTGCTGAATATCCTCAAAGGTGAAATGACCCTGGTGGGCCCCCGGCCACCCATCGCCTACGAGATTGAAAATTACCAACCCTGGCACATGGAACGCCTCAAGGCCGTTCCCGGTCTGACCGGCCTGTGGCAAATCAGCGGTCGCAGCTCAGTTTCCTTCGATGAAATGGTGCGGTTGGATATTCGCTACATCAACGAATGGTCCCTCTGGAAGGACATCGTGATCATGGTCAAAACCCTGCCTGTGGTGCTCAGATGCACTGGTGGGTATTAAAGCAATCCGAAAAGGAAGGCCCGGGTTTTTGCCCGGGCCTTTTCTATTTCCTTGACCCCTCGGCCCGGGGGAGCCATCCTCCAAACAGTAAATTCATGCAATTAGTCCATGGTGTCGATTGCCTGTCCGGTGGGGAAATGCGCTTGCCGGTCACAAATGAGACAAACAACGGAAGAGAGTGGTACCATGATCAAAGTGGGCGTGATCGGATGTGGCTATTGGGGCCCGAACCTGATCCGGAATTTCAATGCTCAACCAGAATGCGAACTGAGCGTGATCGCCGATCTGGACGAGAATCGTCTGCAACAAGTGGGCCTTCTCTATCCGAACACCAAAAAAACCACCAACTACAAGGAGATGCTGGAAGATCCGGACATCGATGCCGTGGTTGTTGCAACACCCATGACAACCCATTGTCCTCTGGGCACTGAGGTTCTGGAAGCAGGCAAACATCTTTTCCTGGAAAAGCCCATGGCTACCAACAGTGCCGATTGCCGCTCCCTGAATGCCCTGGCCGAGAGCAAGGACCTGCAGATCATGGTGGGTCATACCTTCATCTACACTTCTGCCGTGCGCAAAATCAAATCCTTGATGGATGGCGGCGAAATGGGAGACATTCACTACGTCAACATCGAACGGGTCAACCTGGGCCTGTTCCAAAAAGACGCTAACGTGATTTGGGATCTCGCTCCCCATGATGTGGCCATGTTGAACTTCCTTTTCGAAGCCGATCCCGTCCGGGTCAACGCCACCGGGCACTGTTATGTACAGAAGGATCTTGGTGTGGAGGATGTTGCCTTTGTCACCCTGGAATACCCTGGTGGACGTCTGGCCAACATCCATGTCAGTTGGCTGGATCCCTACAAGATCCGCAAATGCACTTTTGTCGGCAGCCGCAAGATGCTGGTTTACGATGATGTGCATCCTTCGGAAAAAATCAGGGTCTTTGACAAGGGTGTTGATGTGGCGCCTCATTACGAGGGTTTTGGCGAGTTCCAACTCCAGTATCGGTCAGGCGACATTTTTGTGCCCCAGATCGAAATGGCAGAGCCCCTCAAGGCCGAGACCTCCCATTTCCTGGAAGTCATTCAGGGCAAGGCCATTGGCCTGAGCAACGGTCATCATGGGTTGCGGGTTGTCCAGGTTCTGGAGAAGGCCTGCGAGTCTCTCCAAAATGGCGGCCGTCCTGTTGACCTGGTTTTCGATGACTAGGATTGCGACCTAAACATGGGTGATCGTTCCTTGCGCGTGGCCATGATTGGCCAAAAAGGATACCCTCCTGTTCACGGGGGTATCGAGAAACACGTGGCTGAGCTGGCTGCGCGCTTGGTTCCCATGGGAATCGAAGTCGACATCTACAGTCGTCCCCATTACAGCAACCATTGCGGCCCGGCGGATCTGCCCGGGGTCCGGGTCATCAAATTGCCCAGCATTCCCACCAAACATCTGGACGCCATCACCCACACCATGATCAGCACAGCGGATGCCCTTTTTCGTAATGTGGATGTGGTTCACTACCACGCTCTCGGGCCGGGGTTGTTGTCGGGGGTTCCGCGTTGGCTGACGGGCAAGAAAACCGTTGTTACGGTGCATGGCCTGGACTGGCAACGGGACAAGTGGGGTAGTTTTGCCCGGGGTGTCTTGCAAGTGGGGGAAAACGCCAGCGTTAATCTTCCCCATCGGACCATCGTCGTCAGCAAGGCTTTGCGGGAATACTACCTGAAGCAATACAAGAAAGCCACGGACTACATCCCCAATGGAATTGTTCCGCCGGCCTATCGCGCTCCGGAGCTTATCCTTGGCCAGGGAATCAGCTGTCCGTTTGTGCTCTTTGTGGGGCGACTGGTGCCGGAAAAAGGATGCCATCTGCTCCTGGAGGCCTGGGGGAGACTACCGGGTGCCTTGAGAAACAAATACCGTTTGGTCATTGCCGGTGATGGTGGTTTCACCACCGGATATGTGGACAAACTCAAAGCTATGGCTCCCGAGGGTGTGGATTTTCTGGGCTACATTCACGGGCCTCTTCTGGATGAACTGTATACCAATGCCGAGTTGCTGGTTTTACCCAGCACTCTGGAAGGCCTGTCCATTACGCTTCTGGAAGGGATGAGTTATGCCCGGTGCTGTCTGGTGAGTGACATCCCGCCCAACGTGGAGGCCGCAGGCGGCAACGCGGTTCTTTTCCGCAGTGGAGACGACAAGGACTTAACGAATAAGCTGGTGGAGTTGTTGGCAGACCCGGAGCGGCGGCAGACTTTGGGAGCCGACGGCCAAATTCATGCCATCGAACACTACTCCTGGGATAGGGTTACCAGCCTGACTGCTGAGCTTTATCGTGAAATCATCGAAAAATGAATTTGACAAAAGCTCGGCTGGTTATATCTTCGTAACCTTCGGAGCGGGCATAGCTCAGCTGGTAGAGCACTACCTTGCCAAGGTAGCTGTCGCGAGTTCGAGTCTCGTTGCCCGCTCCATTTTTTTGCAAAACCATGATTTTCTTCATCAGGCCCAGGGGCCTTTTTTTTGTGCTCTCAAACACAATTAAACACCTGGAGTGGGTTGACAATTCCCGACCCAGGGAACATTATTGGTCCCCTCAGGGAGGCGGCATAGCCAAGTGGCTAAGGCAACGGTCTGCAAAATCGTCATCCCCAGTTCGACTCTGGGTGCCGCCTCCAACCCCATAAGTTCACCGCTCGCAATTTGCGGCGGTTTTTTTGTTTTTTTTGCCCGCCTTTCAAGCTATGGTATGCTTGGTTCAAGTTATGTGCCGGGATGGCGAAATTGGTAGACGCAAGGGACTTAAAATCCCTCGGAGCGTTGCTCTGTGCCGGTTCGATTCCGGCTCCCGGCACCACCCATCAACTCTTCCCTTTCGGGGGTACAATGCGTCTCGCCTTTCTTTCCATCGGCCGCCACATCCATACCGAACGCTGGATTCAATGGTTTGCCGAAAATGGGCATGAATGCCACTTGCTGACCGTGCAACCCGGTGAGGTTGAGGGTGTCACGGTTCACGATATCACCAGTGAAAGCGGCCCCAAGCCGCTGCGATACTTTTTTTCCCTGGGCAAGGTCAAAAAAATTCTCAAAGAGATCAAACCTGATCTTTTGAATACCCACTTTCTGACTGGCTACGGTTACTGGGGGCATTTCTGCGGTTTTCAACCCAATATCCTGACTGTCTGGGGAGATGATGTTTATGTCACCCCTTTTGAAACTGGTTTGAAAAAGTGGCTGGCCCAGAAAGCCCTCCACAGCTGTCGGGCCTTGACCGGCGACTCCACCGATATCCTTGAAAAGTGTGTCGAGCTGGGAGCCAACCCCAGCGAAAGTTTTCGTGTGCTGTGGGGAGTCGATTTTGAAAAATTCCAACCTTTTGACGCCGGTCATTGGCGCCGGGAATTGGGTTTTTCGGATGATGAAATTCTCTATTTCTCGCCGCGCAGTTACACTCAACCCTACTACAACATCGACACCGTGATTGCTGCTGCGGCCAAGGTCGTCGAACAGGAGCCACGGGCCCGTTTTCTTTTTGCCGGTTACGAGGGCGATCCTGAACCCTTCCGGAACAAGGCCCGCCAAGCCGGCATTGAAGAGGTGATGGCCATGGTGGGGCGGCTTCCCCACGATGAATTCGCCACCGCCCTGAATGCCTGTGATGTTTTCATCAGTGTGCCTTCGGTGGACGCCACGGCGGTCAGCCTGCTGGAAGCCATGAGCTGCAGCACCGGGATTATCATCTCCAGTTTGCCGTCGTCCATGGAATGGATCACTCACGAAGAAAGTGGGCTCATTGTGACTCCGCGCAACGTGGAAGAACTGGCAGAGGCGATGCTTCGGTTTGCCAATGATGAAGAGTTCCGTCGCAAAGTCGGCGAAAAGGCTTTGGCCACTGCCAGGAAATATGCGGGGTTTGACGCCAATATGGAATTTGTTGAAAAAATTTACCGCCATGCAGTGGGTAAGGATGAGGCGGGTCCCATGTCGGTTTGTCTAAAGCAGTTGCGCAGTGGTGAAACAGGGAACACCTGATGATTCTTTCCGTTGTTGTCCCGACCATGAACAAGGTGGAGCTTTTGAAACAAACGCTTCACGCTTTGCAGACCCAGGATGCCGGTGAGGGCAGAACCTGGGAAGTGGTTGTGGTCAATGACGGCAGCACCGATGCCACAGCGGATTTTTTGGCGACTCTGGACGGCACGGGCCAGAACCCTTTGTTGCGGGTGGTATCTCCACCTCATAATATTGGCCGGGCCAAGGCTCGGAATCTGGGGGCGAAGGCGGCCGCCGGGCGGTGGATTCTCTTCTTGGATGATGACATTGTGGCCCCTGAAGGGCTTGTCAGCGCCCACTTGGAATTGCTCGAAAATAATCCCGGTTGCGGCACCATTGGTTATGCCATAACCGACCCTTCCGTTGCGAATGCGCCTCATTTTTCCTATCTCGACAGCCGTGGTGTGGCCAAGCTGTCCAGGGGGCCGGCTCCCGGTCGGTTCTTCGTGACTCAAAACGCTGCCGTTCCCAGGGATGCTTTTCTTTCCATTGGTGGATTTGATGAGGATTTCGCCGCCTACGGGTTTGAGGATATGGAAGTGGCTTTCCGTCTGGAAAATGATGCAGGGATGTATTTTCAGGCCCTGATACAACCTGTGCCCCTGCATGTCCATCATCATACCCTGAACGAATATCTGGAGAAGAAGGTCGAATGTGGACGACACAGCTTGCCCCATCTGGCACGTCTGCATCCCGAGCGCATTGCGGAAATGAAGTTGCATCACGTGGTGGATTATTCCGGGCAGACTGGAGTGGGAATCTTGAGTCGGGTCATCCGCTTGCTGTCCGCTTTGCCTCTGAGACCGGTGTTGGAGTCGATTCTTGGGCATTGGCCTGCTGATCATTCGCATCAACCCGTTTTGAGCCCTTTGCATCACCGATTGATGGATCTGCTTGTGCTTTTGTGCTTCCGACAGGGTGTCAGGGAAGGTGACAGCCCCCATTGAGAGCGTGGCAAAATGGCAGAAAAAACTGCCAAGTTGTCTGGCGTGAATTCTGATTGCTTCTTTAAGCATATTTATAAATCTGTAAGTCACTTCAATATAGACATTTAATAAAAACTTTGGAATTCCCGATTGTGGCACGTCTCTTGTTGTTGATCTTCTGAATCAAAATATCAATTCCCGATCATAACGAACTGAAGGAGAATACAATGGGCAAGATTATCGGAATCGATCTGGGAACCACCAACAGTGTTGTTGCCATCATGGATGGCGGCGAAGCCAAGGTCATCCAGAACAGCGAAGGAAACAGAACCACTCCTTCGGTGGTGGCCTGGAACAAGAGTGGAGAGCGCCTGGTGGGCTTGTTGGCCAAACGTCAGGCTGTCACCAACCCAACCCAGACGGTCTACTCGATCAAGCGTTTCATGGGCCGTCAATTCGATGAAGTGTCCAATGAAATGCATGAAGTTCCCTACAAGGTTGTCAAAGGCACCAACGGCGAGGTTCGTATCAAAACCGATCACGGTGAATTTTCACCGCCGGAAATCAGCGCCCAGATTTTGCGCACCCTGAAAGAAACGGCCGAAGAGTTCCTGGGCGAAACCGTCACCGAGGCTGTCGTTACGGTACCGGCTTATTTCAACGACAGCCAGCGTCAGGCAACCAAGGACGCAGGTAAAATTGCCGGTTTGGAGATCAAACGTATTATCAATGAGCCGACCGCTGCAGCCCTGGCCTACGGTCTGGAACGTAAGGGTGAAGAGACCATTGCCGTATTCGATCTCGGTGGCGGTACCTTTGACATATCGATCCTGGAAATGGATCAGGGCGTTTTCACCGTGCTGGCCACCAATGGTGATACTCATCTGGGTGGCGACGACTTCGACCAAGTCGTGATCGACCATCTGGTGGATACTTTTATCAAGCAGGAGGGTATTGACCTGAGCAAGGACCCCATGGCCCTGCAACGCTTGAAAGAAGCTGCTGAGCAAGCCAAACGGGAGCTCAGCAATTCCACCCAAGCCGAAATCAATCTGCCGTTCATCACGGCCGATCAGAACGGGCCCAAGCATCTGACCCTGACCCTGACCCGGGCCAAGTTCGAATCCATGGTAGCTGATTTGGTGGAACGCACCCTGCAACCCTGCCTCAATTGCATCAAGGATGCCGGTTTGAGCACCGACGAAATCGACGAAGTGCTGTTGGTTGGTGGTTCGACCCGTATCCCAGCTGTGGCTGCCAAGGTGGAAGAAATTTTCGGCAAGGCACCCAACAAGACCGTCAACCCCGATGAAGTGGTGGGCATGGGTGCCGCCATCCAGGGCGGAATCCTTTCCGGCGACAACGAAGATCTGGTTCTGCTGGATGTGACGCCTCTGAGCCTGGGGATCGAGACCATGGGTGCTGTGATGACCCGTCTGATCGATCGGAACACCACGATTCCCACGGAGAAGTCTCAGGTTTTTTCCACGGCATCTGACAACCAGCCTACGGTGGACATTCACGTGCTTCAGGGTGAACGGGAAATGGCCGTGGACAACAAGACCATCGGTCGATTCCAGCTGACTGGTTTGCCTTCGGCCCCGAGGGGCGTACCGCAAATCAAGGTGACTTTCAACATCGATACCAACGGCATCCTTTCGGTCTCCGCTGTGGATCAGGCCACGGGAAAGGAACAGTCGATCCGCATCACCGGCAGCAGCGGGTTGACCGAGGACGAGATCAATCGCATGGTGCAGGACGCCGAAGCCAACGCCGATGAAGACAAGAAGAAACGCGAACTCATCGACGTGAAAAACGAAGCCGAAGCCAGGGTACATGCCGCCAAGAAGAGCATGGAAGACCTGGACAAGGATCTGGACGAAAATTTGCGCAGCGATGTGGAGACCAAAATCAAGGCTGTGGAAGAGGTGCTCGGCAGTGATGATGTGGAAATCATCCGGGCTGCCAGCGATGCCTTGATGACTTCGATGCAGGAGTTGTCCACCAAGGCCTACGAAAAGGCGGCCGCAGCCCAGGGTGGATCCACCGAGGATGGACCCGAAGCAGCAGGTCCCGAGGGTGGGGTAAAAGAACCTGCAGGGAAGAAAGACGACGGCTCCGTGGATGCCGATTACGAAGTGGTCGAAGACTAGGTTGAAAGTCTGTGTTCGATAATTGTTGACAAGCGATGGTTGTGTGGTACGGTCAATAGCCTGGTATAGAAAGACATTTGGCCAAACACCCCCCAGCGCAGATGATAAAAAGAGACTAAAATAGTCTTTGACCCGGGAGGAGAGAGTGGTTACAATGTTATCAATAACCATTCTTGTTAAATTCAATGACCTGAAAAAACAGGGACTTTGGCCGTTTGATTCCCAAGTAGGGAACTTTCTCTCGGGCCGGACGTTGAATGAGAACTACTTTTGGTATAAAAGTTGACCTTCTTGGTCATGAAATAAAACAGCTGAAATCGGGATGGATTGGCGAGAACGTCATTTTGATCTTGGGAAAGGGAGGATGCAATATGTACGAAGTCGAATTGAGCAGCGACCGGCGTGAAGACCGCAGTCTCCAGCATTATTTGCAGACTATCGGCAAACACAATCTGTTGACGCGCGAAGAAGAATTTGAACTTGCAACTCGTATTCGGTCCGGCGATAAAGCCGCTCTTGATAAACTTGTCAACTCCAACCTGCGTTTTGTGGTCAGTGTGGCCAAGAAGTTCCTCAATCAGGGACTCAGCTACATGGACTTGATCGCTGAAGGCAACATCGGCTTGATTACGGCCGGAAATCGATTTGATGAACGGCGTGAGTTCCGTTTCATCAGCTATGCCGTGTGGTGGATTCGGCAGGCCATTCAAAAGGCCATCGCCGAACAAACCAACACCGTACGGTTGCCCATCAACCGCAGTCAGCAGGCCCAGCGCATGAAAAGGGTCAACCAGCAACTCGAACAGAAGCATCACCGCAAGGTCGCCGAATCCGAGATTGCCGAGGCCATGAGCCTGGACATGCGCAAGATGAACCAGATCCAGGCCGCAAGCAAGCCTCTGGTGAGCCTGGACAAACCACTGTACGACGATGACGTGACTTTGGCTGATACCCTGGCCAACCCCGACGATCTGACACCTGACGAAGGGTTTGTGGTGGGAGAGTTGGAACATGAACTGAATGAGGCCATGACCAACCTGACTGATCGGGAAAAGGATATTGTTACCCGGTACTATGGTTTGGGTTCGGTGGAGACGTGCAGTCTGGAAACCATTGGTCAGGACATCAATTTGAGCAGGGAACGGGTCAGGCAGATTCGCAATCAGGCTTTGAATAAGATGCGCCAGCAGGGTCGTGGCGACCGGCTGGTGGACTATTTGTACTAATACCTGGGTGGACCCGTACGATGCAGGGTGATTTGTCTTTGACATCGGATGGGTCATCTGTTTAATTACGGCTCTTGGCGGGCGATTAGCTCAGTTTTGGTTAGAGCGCTTGTTTGACAGACAAGAGGTCACAGGTTCGAATCCCGTATCGCCTACCAACCAGATTTCTTTAATGGGTTGCACAGTTTGTGTGGCTCATTTTTTCATTTTATTGTCGACGATATGGTTGATTATAATTGATTAGGAGTGTGAAATTGTGTTATCCTGCTGACACTCATTTAAAGAATGGAGTGGGGGGTGGCCTTGGTGCCGTCGTTGAGGTTGAGGGCCGCCGCCCTCGTTTATTTGTTTCTTGTTACTTGGAGGTATCCCAATGTTTCAGAAGAAATTCATTTTTATCTTTGTTTGGGCTCTGGTTTTATGTAGTGGGGCTTTCGCCACTGAGGGGATTCCGGAACCATCCTTTTGCACCGTTCACATGCTTGACGGCGCGAGTCTTTCCGTTGCCTTGTACAACTTGCCCAACGGCAGTGGCAGTGCTTTTGTTGATGCCCAAATAATGGGTGATGGTGCCGTAGTTGATGCAACCATTGAGCTGACTGTGGTGGATTCTCAAGGTGCCCCTGTGGTTGGATTCCCTGCTGAAGACATGTGGTTGGCTTCCACCAACGGTGGAATGGTTCCTTGCATCGGTGGCACCACCGCTGACCAGGATACCGATTCTCTCGGTGTAACCTTCTGGGCAGCCCCTTTGCTGGCTGGCGGCTCAGATGCTGGTACCTGTGATGTCGTTATCAGTGGCAGTGTTGTGGGGGCCTTTTCTCTGGCCTTTAACAGCCCTGACATAAACGGGGATGGCTTTGTCAATCTGGCCGACGTTGGACTTTTTGCGATTTACCTGTCCGGCCCTTACAATTTTGCGGGCGACTTCTTCGCCGATGGCAACATTGATCTGGCTGACGTTGGTCGCCTGGCTTTGGGGATTAGTACTTCTTGCCCCTGAGTCTTGTGAGACGAAGCGGTATTTTTGTGGTGGTGGTACTTGGCGGATGGGGCACGGACCCAACGATCATGGTGGGCACCTGGCCCGAACCCGAATTCCCGGTTTTTTCCCCGGACGGAGATCTGTTTCGTTTCAACAGTCCGGACATCAGCGGCGATCTTGTGGTGGACCTCGCAGACATCAGCGTGTTCGCGGGTGATTTTTTTCGGGTCGTACAACTACCCCAGTGATTTTTTATGGGACGGCATGATCAACCTTTCGGACATCGGCCTGATGGCCCAGGGCATTGGTATCTCCTGTCCGTGATCCCACCTTGCCACCCAAGTGGCTCAATGTTAGCTTTCCCTCTCAGCCTGCCCACCCTGCGGGATTTCCGCTCACCCTGGCCAGGCCCTTTTTTCAAAACCGACCCAATCCCAAAAGGATGCCCCAGACATGTCGAACCTCAGCCTCATCCTCCCAGACGGCAACACCCTGGAAATCGAACAGGGCCAACCATACGCCGAAGCCGTCCGCCAAATCAGTGAAGGTCTTCTGCGCAACGCGCTGGCTGTGACCATTGACGGCGTGCATCACCCGTTGGATGAAGCAGCCACCGTTGGCGGCAACATGCACATCATCACCAAGAACAGTGATGAAGGCCTGGAAACTCTCCGCCACAGCACCGCTCACCTTTTGGCCTGGGCTGTGCAGGATCTTTTCCCCGGTGTCAAATTTGCCTTTGGGCCCTCCATCGAGGGCGGTTTCTATTACGACTTTGATAGAGAAGAACCGTTCAGCCAGGAAGAACTCGCCAAGATCGAAAAGCGCATGCTTGAACTGGCCAAAAACAAGGAAGGCATCAAACGCGAAACTGTTTCGCACGACGAGGCCCGCGAGATGTTCAAGGACCAGCCCTACAAACTGGCGCAGATCGAAGACCTGAAAGGCGAAGAACTTTCCATCTACCGTATGGGGGAGTTCACCGATTTTTGCGAAGGCCCGCACATCCCCGATACCAAGGATCTGAAAGCCTTCAAGTTGACCAGCGTCTCGGCTGCCCACTGGGTCAAGGATCCCAACGCACCCATGCTGCAGCGCATCTACGGCACTGCCTTCTTCAAAAAGAAGGACCTTACAGCCCATCTGGAGATGCTCGAAGAAGCCAAAAAGCGTGACCATCGCAAACTTGGTCGCGAATTGGACCTCTTTGGAATCACTGAAGACGCCGGTCCTGGCCTGAGCCTGTGGTACCCCCGGGGGGATCTTTTACGAGAACAGGTTATCAACTACTGGAAAGAAGTGCATCGCAAACGGGGCTACAAGACCGTGACCACCCCGCACATCAGTCAGGCTGACTTGTGGGTAACCAGTGGGCACATGGAATTCTACAAAGATGACATGTACATCTTCAACCAGGACGACAAGTAGTATGTGGTCAAGCCCATGAATTGTCCTATGCACATTCTGATTTACAAACGCAAGACCCGCGGTTATCGGAACCTTCCAGTGCGGTTGGCTGAGTTAGGCACTGTTTACCGTGCGGAAAAACGCGGGGCCCTGCACGGCTTGATGCGTGTTCGCGGTTTCACCCAGGATGATGCCCACATCTTTTGCACTCCAGGGCAGTTGGAGGACGAAGTCGGCAGTTGCATCGAACTTGTGAAGGAAATCCTCGGACAGTTTGGGTTTGATGACTTTAAGGTGGAACTGTCGGTTCGTGATCCGCAGAACAAGCAGAAATACGCTGGCACCGACGAAGAATGGGAAGCCGCCGAGGCATCACTGGTCAATGCCATTGAAAAGCACGACCTGCAGTACACCCGGGAAGAAGGGGAAGCTGTATTCTATGGGCCAAAAATCGACGTCAAACTGATTGATGCCATTGGTCGCAGGTGGCAGGCCAGCACCATCCAATTCGATTTCAACCTTCCGCGCCGGTTTGATGTGAAATACACGGACAACGAGGGCGCGGACCAATATGTCTACATGGTTCACCGGGCCATCATGGGTTCCCTGGAGCGTTTCATCGGCATTCTGACCGAACATTTCGCCGGCAACTTCCCGGTGTGGCTGGCTCCTGAGCAGGTTCGGGTTCTCTCGGTGAGTCGGCAGCAGGCCGATTATGCCGATAAAGTCACTGAAAAACTGCTGGAAGCCGGTATTCGGGTCGAATGTGACAGCCGGAACGAGAAAATCGGCTTCAAGATTCGCGAGGCCGAAGTTTTGAAGGTGCCCTGGATGCTGGTGGTGGGTGGCCGTGAGGTCGAGAACAACCAGGTTTCAGTGAGGGTGCATCAACAGGGCGATAAGGGGATCATGATGGTGGATGAGGTTATCAAGGAACTTCTTGACGCCATTGCCAACAGGAGCTAACTTTTCCTTCAAATTGAATTCTGTTGGCAGGAATGGGTTTCCTGGCAGCCTAATCAAGAAGAGGTCCGCCCTCTCACCGTAGTCTGGCTCATGGGAGTCCGGAGCGGTTATTTAACCCGAGGCGGGCCACTGTGTCTGCTTTTTTTGTGTTTATTGGGGGAGGCGAGCCCTTCAACAGTAGGTCGGAATTGCGGGCGTATTTTAATCAGGAGGTAGAGGCTTATCAAGGGTAACAAGTTGACCAGGGTCAACAGGATGATCAGAATTCCCAAGGTTATGGTCGTTGACGATGATGGTGAGCAACTGGGAGTTTTGGATACCCAGGAAGCTTTGCGCATCGCCGAAGACAAAGGCCTGGATTTGGTGGAAGTGGCTCCGACGGCGCGTCCCCCCGTATGCAAGATCATGGATTACGGGAAGTTCAAGTACGAGCAGAGCAAAAAAGCTCGCAAGGCTCGACAGGCGTCGCACACGGTCAAGGTCAAAACGATCCAGTTCCGGCCCAAGACCGACGATCACGACTACCAGTTCAAAAAGAAACACATCATTTCGTTTCTCGAAGCTGGCCACAAGGTGAAAGTCGTGATGAGGTTCCGGGGTCGGGAAATTTCCCACATGGATCTGGCCCTTGATTTTCTGAATAATTTGAACGAAGAGCTGGAGGAGTTTGGTACTCCGGAGTCGCGTCCCCAGCGAGAGGGCCGGCAGATCAGTTTCATCGTCACTCCCAAGAAAGTCTGATGTTCTCGCGAAGAAGCGGGCAAAAACAGGAGGCTGGTCGTTCCAACGGGGCGGTTTGTCCTCCATTGATAGACAGAGAGGCAAGTACCAATGGGTAACAAAATGAAGACCAACCGGGCTGCGGCAAAACGGTTCAAGTTAACCGGCAGTGGTCGCATCAAGCGCAGCAGGGCCTTTAAGGGTCACCTGTTCACAGCCAAGAGCCCCAAGCGGCTCCGCAACCTGCGCAAGAGTGCCATGCTGGCCTCCTGTGACGAATCTCGTGCCCGCAAGATGCTGGCCAAATAATTTCCCTCTAGAGGAGGTTTGCCATGGCAAGGGCAACAAATAATCCTGCTGCGAAGCAACGCCGGAAGAAAGTATTGAAAAGAGCCAAAGGCTTTGTCGGTGGAAAAGGCAGTCAGTACAAGATGGCCAAGGAGACCGTGGATCGCGCAATGGCTTACGCCTATCGGGATCGTCGCAACAAGAAGCGCGATTTCCGTCGGCTTTGGATTACTCGCATCAACGCCGCCGCCCGCTTGAATGGCCTGAGCTACAGTCATTTCATGAATGGGCTGAAGTTGGCCGAGATCGATATCGATCGCAAGATGCTGGCCGACCTGGCCGTGGTCGATGCCGCCGCTTTCACCAAGCTGACCGAAGCCGCAAAAGCCGCACTTTAAGAATCCGCGCTTTTAGATCTGCCGCGGTTTGCAGTAGATGCGCCCGTTGAGGTGTGCCCTGGCAGCGGTGACAACTTTCACTGGCCGGGGTGATCCGGCAGAGGGGATCCCGAGATGAAGGAGACCATCGACCGGTTGCGGATCGACGGTGCCGAGCGAATCGGCTCGGCAACAACGGAAGCGGATTTAGAGGCGTTGCGCACTGCACTTTTGGGCCGTAAGGGTGAGGTTACCTTGCTCTTGCGGGGTCTGAAAGATGTGGCCGAAGCGGATCGACCCAAAATGGGCGCCGAACTCAACCGATTAAAAGGTGAGCTGGGCGCCCTTCTTGAGGCCAGGCTGGTAGAGCTGGGTGGCACCGAAGTCATGGACGGCCCCGCCTTGGATCTCACCCTGCCCGGCACACCACCCACTGGTCCCGGCACCAACCATCTCCTGCTGACAACCTTGGAGGCCGTTTGCGATATTTTCTATGGCCTGGGTTTCAGCCGGGGTGTCGGGCCTGAAGTTGAGTTGGATTATTACAACTTCACCGCCCTGAACTTTCCGGATGATCATCCCGCCAGGGACATTCAGGATACCTTCTACATCAACCCTAAGGTTTGCCTGCGGACCCAGACCTCTCCCGTGCAGGTGCGCACCATGGAAATCACCGAGCCACCTTTGGCCATGATTTTTCCGGGCCGTGTGTACCGCAACGAGAATGCCGATGCGTCGCACTCTTCCGAGTTCTATCAAATCGAAGGTCTGGTGGTGGGCGAAGCCATCAGCATGGCCGATTTGAAAGATACAATTGATTCCTTTGTGCGGAACTTTTTTGGTGCCAACGAGCCCACCCGGTTCCGTCCTCACTATTTTCCGTTCACCGAGCCTTCGGTGGAAGTTGATATGCAATGTGTGGCCTGCCACGGCAAGGGCTGTGGCGTTTGTGGGCAAACCGGCTGGCTGGAAATCATGGGTGCCGGCATGGTTCACCCCAATGTCTTCAAAGCGGCCGGTTATGAAGATGACAAATACACCGGCTTCGCCTTCGGAATGGGGATCGACCGCATTGCCATGCTCAAATATGGCATCGGCGATATCCGCCTGCTCTACGAAAACGACTTGCGTTTCCTCAACCAATTTCGAGGTGTGCTTTGAAAATCAGTCTGGACTGGCTGGGCGACCTGGTCTCCTGGGACGACAGCACCGAAGAGCTTGCGGCCAAATTGACCGCTGCCGGCTTGAACGTCGAGGGCATCGAAGAATTCAAGGTGAGTTTTCCCGGCGTGGTGATCGCCAAGGTGCTCAAAAAAGAACAGCACCCCGACGCAGACCGATTGAGCCTTTGCCAGGTCGATGCCGGCACCGGTGAACCGGTCCAGGTTGTCTGTGGCGCCTCCAACGTGAGGGAGGGCCTGACGGTTGTTTTTGCCACCGTCGGTGCCGTATTGCCGGGCAATTTCAAAATCAAGAGAAGCAAAATTCGAGGTTTGCAGAGTTTTGGGATGATCTGTTCCGAAACGGAACTGGAACTGGGCTCAGACGGCGACGGCATCATCGAATTGGCCGCGGAATTGCCTGTTGGCACTCCCGCCGACGAATTGTACGGATACAGTGACACCGTTCTGGACATCGAAGTGACACCCAACCGGCCGGATTGGCTCAGTCATATAGGAGTGGCTCGCGAAGTGGCCGCTATTTATGGCACCAAGGTTTCTTTTCCGCGTACCTGGTCCAGCCAGCAAACTGGTGAAAGCCTGGGTATGAAGGTTCGCATCCTGGATTATGCCGATTGTCCCAGATATTCCGCTTTCGGAGCCCGGAATGTGAAAGTTGGGCCGTCGCCCAAGTGGATGCAGAACCGGTTGTTGGCCATTGGCAGCCGTCCCATCAACAACGTGGTGGACATCACCAACTACGTGATGTTTGAGACCGGGCAGCCCATGCACGCCTTTGACCAGTCAAAACTGTCGGACACCACCATAACCATCAAGAAAGCTGAAAAGGGTGTCAAAGTGGTGACCCTGGACGGGATGGAGCGTGAACTGGCAGAAGGTACCCTTCTGGTTTGCGATGGCCAAGGGCCTGTGGCTCTTGCTGGAGTGATGGGATTGGCCAACAGCGAGGTGGAGCAAGGCACCGAGAATATTCTTCTGGAAAGTGCCTTCTTCGACAGTCTGCTGGTGCGCAAGGCGAGCCGCGGTCTGGGCCTTGTCAGCGAGAGCAGTTATCGTTTCGAGCGGGGTGGTGATTGGGAGATGGTGGTCAAGGCTGCTCACCGGGCGCTCTACTTGTTCCAGGAGCATACCGGAGCCCACATTGTGACCGATTGGGCCGATCGATTTGACCCGGATCGGAGTCCCCCCAAGGACATCCCCTTGCGGATCTGGCAGGTAAATCGGGTGTTGGGCACCGAGATCTCCACCGATCAGGCGGCCACTGCGCTGCAGGCCCTGGGACTCAAAGTTCTACCCCTGGGCAATCCCGCATCCAGCAATTCGAGCGCGGTGAACGTCATGGTGAAGGTGCCGACTTTCCGGCGTGATCTTTTTCAGGAAATTGACCTGATTGAAGAAATCGCCAGGAGTTACGGCTTCGACAACATGAAAGACGGGGCCGGTTATGCCGGATCCACCGCTGGTCAGCGCAACACCACGGATATTGCCTTGGCCAAGATCAGAACCTGGTTTGCCGCTTGTGGTTACAACGAAATCGTGACATCCACCTTTATGGCTGCAGGTGATTTGCAGCGCCTGGAAATGCCCGAAGATGATCTTCGTTTCCAGAGTCTGGCCGTGATGAATTCACACAGCGGAGGAGACCTCAATCTTCGCACTCACCTGTTACCTTCGGCCCTGGATGTGATCCGCCGGAACATCAACAGCGGAGCTGCGATTCCTTTGCGTTTGTTCCAAAACAACCGGGTTTATTGGCCGGCCGGCCGCAAGGCCGAAAAGCCCCTTCAGGCTGATGACCGTTTGCTTCCGGAAGAGCCATCGTTCCTGCAGTTTGCCGTGGCCGGCAACAAGGAAAATGGTTTGGACGGAGTGCCGGCGGATCTGTTGGAAATCAAGGGTGTGGTGGAAGCATTGTCCTCATATTTGAGGGTTCCTTTGGTTCTAAACGTGGTTGATGCTGAGCCCTGGCTGGTGCCCGGGCAACAATGGACCATTCACGATGGCGAGGGCAGCAAAGTTGGCAGCGCTGGCCGTGTTACCAGCAAGGTTTTGCAGGCCAACGAGATCGATGTTAAGGTGTCCGTGGCTGAGATCAATCTCGACCTGCTGGATCTGGAACCAGCCGAGATGAAATACGAACCTTTTGCCCGTTTTCCCGAGGTGAAGCGGGATCTGTCCCTGCTAGTGCCAGATGGCACGGTTTACGGCGATTTGGAAAAGGTTGTCCTGGAGTCGGGCGGTGTTCACCTCGAGTCCGTGGAGCTATTTGATATTTACCGGGGCCAAGGCGTAGCCGAAGCTCACGGAGCCTATGGAATTCGCTTGAAGTTCCGTTCGGCAAAGGGTAACCTAAAAGGCAAGACGGTTGACTTCGCCATCAATCAAATCATTGAGGCGCTGGCCAGCCGGTTGAAAATAGAGCACAGGTAACCGGGATCAAGGAAGAGAGCGGGACCAATGGAAAGCAATTTGAATATTCTGGAGACGAAAGTTCTCGGAGCGATCAAACTGATCAAGGAATTGCGCGAAGAGAATGCTGGGCTCAAAGTCCAGCTTGAGGAGCTCGAAATGCGCAACCTGGAATTCGAGGAAATGAACTCCAAATTAAACCACCAACTCGATGATGTGCAGCAACAAGCTGCCAATGTCGAGGTTTATGAGGAAAAGAGAAAGGAAATCGAGTCCAAAGTGGGCGGGTTGCTGGATCAACTCGAAGCTTTGGGATAATCGGTGCTACCGGGGATGTCCGGTGTGAATTGGAAAGTGGTCCATGCAGGAACCAAAGAGTGTGACAGTGACCATTTACGGCCAGGCCTACACCTTGAAAGGTGGGGTTGATTCTGACTATGTGCAGGAGGTGGCCGCGTTTGTGGATGAGCGGATGAAAGAGGTTGCAGACAGTTCCTCTGTGGCTTCCACCGCCAAAGTTGCGATTCTTGCTGCTGTCAATATTGCCGATGAACTTTTTCGCGAGCAGCAAAAACGTATCCAGGGAATGGCCACACTCGAAGATAGATCAGTGCAAATTGCTCGGCTTCTAGGTCAGGAAATTGACAAGGAAGTTGGCACGGACGCTACCAACTTGCAAGAAGGTGATACCCTGCCCGGCCCGTGATGTGTCGTACAAGTGAGCCAACATTTCTGTATTGGGACTCTTGAGTTCGGCTTTGAAAATCATGCCCCCTTGGGGAAGGTTGGAATTGTCGACCGGGGACCCACTTGGAGCAACACGGTTCAGTTGCTTCACGACTCACACGACCGGGTGGGTGAACCCCTACCGGAAATCATCTTACCTTTTTCAAACCGAATAAACCGGGAAGGAGTGACTCATGTCGATCATTTCGACTTATTGGGATGTCATTGCCGCCGCGGTTGTATTTTTTCTGGCTGGATGGCTGCTGTACAAAACCCGTTTTGAGAAGCAGCATGGTCAGGCTCGCCTCATGCACTACCGGATGCTCGAAGATGCCCAGAGGGAGTCTTCGACCATCATCAAAAGTGCCGAGCTGGAGGCCAAGGAAGAATTTTACCAGGCCCGCCAGCGATTCGAGGATGAAACCGAGACAACGCGCAAGGAAAGCCGCCGACGCCAGGATGCCCTGGATAAGCGCGAAGAAAATCTCAATCGCAAGGTTACTTTCATAGATTCCAAGGAAAGTCGTCTGGACGAATTGGATGCCAGTGTCCGTGATCGCCAGAAAATTCTGGATGAGGCCGAAAAGATCGTGGAAATGGCCCTGTCCAGACAAGAGGCCCGGCTGGAAGAAATAGCCGGGCTTTCTTCCGAACACGCCAAACAAATCATCATGGACAAAATGGTTGGCGCGGCCCGTTTGGCGTCCGCCAAAACCATCAAGCAGGTTCGTGAGGAGACCGAACGCAACAGCAAGCGGGAAGCCATGAAGATCCTCAGCCTGGCGGTGCAGAGGTATGCTTCCGAGCATGTGGCGGAGAGCTGTGTATCGGTGGTGGACCTGCCCAATGATGAAATGAAGGGGCGCATCATCGGTCGTGAAGGCCGCAATATTCGATCTTTTGAATTAGCCACCGGCATCGACTTGATTATCGACGATACTCCCGGGGCGGTCATCGTCTCCGGTTTTGATCCCGTGCGGCGTGAAGTGGCCCGGCAAAGCCTGGAGGCCCTGATACGGGACGGCCGCATTCATCCCGGACGCATCGAAGAAGTGGTTCGCAAAACCACTGAAGAAATGGACATCAAAATCCGTGAAATAGGTGAACAGGCCTGCCTTGATATAGGTTTGCAGAGTGTGCACCAGGATATGTACTACTACATTGGGCGTCTTAACTATCGTACCAGCTATGGTCAGAATCTGCTCAAACACAGCTCGGAAGTTGCCGCCGTCTCTTCGGTGATTGCCTCGGAGTTGGGACTTGATCCGCGCTTGGCCAAGCGTTGCGGTTTTCTGCATGATCTCGGCAAGGCGGCTGATCACGAAATCGAAGGGCCTCACGCAATCATCGGGGCTCGTCTCTGCAAGAAGTTCGGAGAAAACGACACCGTGATCAATGCGGTGGGTGGTCACCATGAGGACATCGAGGCGACAACCCCGTACACGTTCCTGGTTTCGGCTGCCGATGCGGTGTCCGCTTCGCGGCCGGGTGCCCGCCGTGAGAGTGTGCAATCCTATGTTGAACGTTTGGATAATCTTGAACAAATTGCTGATGGTTTCGAGGGTGTGGAAAAATCCTTTGCCATTCAGGCCGGTCGTGAGATCCGGGTCCTGGTGAACCACAAACTCGTGACCGATGATGAAGCCGCCGGGTTGGCCGAGGAAGTCAGCCGACGCATCGAAGGTGAACTGGAATACCCTGGTCAAATCAAGGTGATGGTCATTCGCGAAACCCGCGCTTCATCCATCGCCCACTAGTTGGAGGCTTTCTTGGAAACCCTGTTGTTGAAGGGCATACCTGTCCGCGATCAAGTCTTTGCCGAGTTGAAGGAAAAGGTGGCCAAGGCCCCACGCAAACCGGGCTTGGCTGTGATTCTGGTGGGAGACGATCCCGCTTCGTCCATTTATGTGAAACACAAGGAAAAAGGTTGTCAAGAGGTGGGGTTTCATCATGAAACCCACCATCTGGCGGCCGATACCAGCGAACAGGATCTGCTGAAGCTCATTGATCGCCTCAACAAGGATCAGGCCATTGACGGCATTTTGATCCAACTGCCTTTGCCCAAGGGCCTGGATCAGGATAAAATCCAACTGGCGGTGGATCCGGCCAAGGATGTTGATGGGTTTCATCCCGAAAATCTGGGTCGTTTGGTGTCCGGGTCGCCACGATTTGTCCCCTGCACTCCCAAGGGTATTTTGCGTTTGCTGACCCATTACGGTTTGCCCGTGGATGGTCTGAATGTGGCGGTAGTTGGGCGCAGTGTCATTGTTGGGCGCCCTTTGACCTTGCTGCTGTCCCTGAAGCGGGCCGATGCCAACGCCACGGTCACCTTGTGTCATTCAGGCACCAAAAACCTGGCCGAGATCACAGCCAAAGCTGATGTGGTGGTGGCAGCCATTGGTGTGCCCCGGGCTTTGGGACCCGAAGAAATCGGCGAAGGTGCCATTGTCGTTGATGTGGGAATCAACCGAATTGATGCTCCGGAAAGGCCCAAGGGGACCAGGCTGGTGGGGGATGTCGATTTTCAGGCTTTGAAAGGGCGGGTTTCGGCCATGACTCCGGTGCCGGGTGGCGTTGGCCCCATGACCATTGCCATGTTGTTGGAAAACACCTGGGAAGCCATGGCTCACAAGGAGAACCTGGATGGATAATCGGGAGCTTCATGTGGAGTTGGCCCGGGAGCGTAAGGTGGTGGAGAAAGCCCTAGCCAGAATCCTCAGGAGTCAAAAGGGAATCCCGACCCGTTTGAAAGACGCCATGATGCACAGCCTGCTCGGTGGCGGCAAACGGCTGCGACCCATTCTGCTTCTATGGACCTACGACGCTTATTGTGGTGGCCGACGCAAACCTGCCGTCAGTCGTGAAATGGCTTTGGTAGCTGCTTGCGCCCTGGAAATGCTCCATACTTATTCTTTGATTCACGATGACCTGCCCGCTATGGACGATGATATCCTGCGCAGGGGCCGTCCCACCTGTCACGTGCAGTTCGATGAAGCCACTGCAATTCTGGCTGGAGACGGTTTGCAGGCTTTGGCGTTCACTCTCCTGGCTCGCAGCGGTGGCTCGCTGGTCGGGGAACTGGTTCAAGTATTGGGAAAGGCAGTAGGGCCGGCAGGAATGGTTGGTGGACAGCAGGATGATCTCGACGCCGAAAAACAAGAAGTTGACGCCGGTCTGGTGCGGCGGATCCATTTGGGAAAAACGGCTGCCCTTTTGGCAGCTTCCCTTGAGGCGGGAGCCCTTTTGGCCAAGGCTCCGCCAGAAGCTCGACAGGGCATCCACCGCGCGGGCTTGAACCTAGGATTGGCATTCCAGGGCGCGGACGACGTTTTGGATGTTACGGCGACCAGTGGACAGCTTGGCAAAAGTGCCGGAAAGGACCAGGCCGCCGGCAAGGCCACCTGGGTCAGGGTTGATGGTTTGGCCAAAGCAAGGGCCCGCACAGAGCGTTACGGTCGCATGGGTTTGAAAAAACTTTCGGGAATCCTGCCCTCTGGAGCTGCATCTCAACGTTTGCAAGCGGCCTGTTCACTCATGTGGAACCGTGATCGGTGATATGATGACCTCACTTCAGGATTGGCCTGCATGGACGGTGATTTTAGGGTGTGCGACAGGAACCCAATTGTTCAAGACCTTCTTGTACTCTCTTACTCAACGGAGACTTGCCGTTGGCGTTTTGGGACAGAATT
Source organism: Candidatus Krumholzibacteriota bacterium (assembly GCA_024275485.1). Taxonomy (GTDB): domain Bacteria; phylum Krumholzibacteriota; class Krumholzibacteriia; order LZORAL124-64-63; family LZORAL124-64-63; genus LZORAL124-64-63. The sequence goes on from JAJRZA010000045.1 coordinate 155,032, forward strand.
ACGGAGTGCCAAGCCTGACCTCTTCGGTGCTGACCTGTTTGCTGGTTTTGGCGGTGATGCGTCAAGGGTGGCATTCATCCCAAGCCGGTTTTGCCCTGGTTTTTGCTGTCATTGCGGTGCACGATACCATCAAATTGCGGATGGCCACCAGCAGACAGCGACGAGTGGTCTTTCGTCTGGTGGAGAGTCTTGAGCATGCCGGGCCTTTTCATTTGCGCGTTGCCGATTATCTTGATCCCCGGACTCACCATCCGGCCCATGTCGCCGCCGGTGTTCTGTTCGGCGCGCTCTTCGCTCTGGCGTTTGGCCTGACTTCAGGTTAGGGTTTACTAAAATAGACTGGTAGACTCCCGTAATAGCCCTTGGGCTTGGGATAAGAGCCTTGGGGCCCGGGAAAGGATTGAGGAATGGATCCCCTTCTGCCTGGCATCAACAGCCCGGAAGATTTGCGTCAATTGAGTGAAGACAAGTTGTCACAGGTCTGTGCCGAATTGCGCGACATGATTATCTCCACTGTCTCGCACACCGGGGGCCACCTCGGAGCCAGTTTGGGTGTTGTGGAACTGACCGTGGCGCTGCACAGGGTTTTTCATACTCCCGAGGACAAAATAATCTGGGATGTTGGACACCAGGCTTATGGCCACAAGCTTCTGACCGGCCGGCAGGATGATTTTGGTACCTTGCGCTCCCGATCAGGAATTTCCGGTTTTCCCAAACAGTCCGAAAGTGAGCACGATCATTTTGGTGTGGGCCATGCCAGTACCTCCATCAGTGCAGCGGTGGGGTTTGCCGCTGCCCGTGATGTCCGTCGGGAAGACCACTCGGTCATTGCCGTGATTGGCGATGGAGCCCTGACCGGAGGGCTGTCCTACGAAGGCATGAACAACGCCGGACAGCTGAACACCGACATGATTGTCGTGCTCAACGACAACAAGATGAGCATTTCCCCCAACGTGGGGGCCATCTCCAAATACCTCACCCGCATCACCAGTGGTAAGCATTACAACCGGTTGGAATCGGATCTGTGGGACATGCTTGGCAAGGTTCCCCACGGCAGCAAAGCCCAGATCATGGCTGGGCGCATCAAAGAGAGTCTCAAACAATTGATTGTTCCCAATATTCTGTTCGAAGAATTGGGGTTCAAGTATTTCGGACCTCTAGATGGCCACGACTTGCCTTTGATCACCAAAACCCTGCAGGCTGTCAAGCAGCTGAAAGGTCCCATCCTCATCCATGTGATCACCAAAAAAGGCAAAGGTTACCGTTTCGCCGAAGAGGATGGGGCGCGCTATCACGGCGTGGGTAAATTCGACAAGGCAGAAGGCATCAAGGTTGTATCGTCGGGCAAGCCTTCCTACACAGGTGTGTTTGGCGATACTTTGCATCAAATGGCGGCAGCCGATCCCCGCATTCACGCCATCACCGCCGCGATGCCCACGGGCACGGGCCTGAGTCGATTGAAGGACAGCTTTCCCACCCGATTCCATGATGTCGGCATAGCCGAAGGTCATGCGATTACTTTTGCGGCGGGTTTGGCCAGCGCGGGGCAGCGTCCCGTGGTTGCCGTCTATTCGACTTTTTTGCAGCGGGCCGTGGACATGGTCATTCACGACGTTGCCTTGCAAAAACTTCCCGTCGTGTTCGCCATTGATCGCGCCGGAGTGGTGGGTGAAGATGGGCCGACACACCACGGTGTCTTCGATTTCACTTTCTTGCGTATGATCCCCAATATGGTCGTTATGGCTCCAAGGGATGAGGACCAGTTGAGGCATATGCTGGCCACTGGCCTGGCTCGAGTCGATGGGCCCAGCTCTTTGCGGTACCCCCGCGGCAATGGTCTGGGTGTGCCCATGGAAGGCGATCCAACTCCTCTGCAGATCGGAAAATCCGAAACCCTGGCGACCGGAGATGATGTGGCGATTCTTGCGGTGGGCTCCATGGTCTGTCCAGCTCTCGAAGCAGCCCGCCATTTGGTTGAGGAAGGAGTCGGCGCCGAAGTGGTGGACATGCGATTCATCAAACCCCTGGACGAGATTTTGCTGGCTGATATCTGGTCCCGATTCAAACGAGTGGTCACCGTGGAAGAGAACGCTCTCACGGGTGGTTTTGGGGCTGCTGTTCTGGAATGGTCGGCCGCTCATTACGATTCTCCCGGACCCCGCATTCTGACCCTGGGTATCGCCGACCAATTCCAGGAACACGCTTCTCGTGACCAACTCCTGGAAACCATGGGTTTGACCGGCGACGGAATCAGCAAAAATATTCAAACTGTTTTCTCTCTTGGCCAGGGTGGATCTCAGACCCAGAGCGCCTCATGAGTGCCCACACGCCAAAATCCAGACTTCAGGCGCGCCGAATCGGACTCTTTGGCAATCCCCTTAAGTCGGATCTCCCACCAGCGGTTGCTTCCATTTCGCAAGTCTGCTCAATCCATGGCGTGACTTTGACGGCATCATCAGACCTGGAAAGTTCCCTCGGTGGCAGTATCCCCTTGTTGTCCAATCCTGAATTGATCAAGGCTGTTGATGTTGTCATCGCCTTTGGTGGCGACGGCACCATGCTACGTGCTGCCCGGGTCCTGGGTCAAACCGGTGTCCCTTTGCTGGGCATCAACCTGGGTTCCCTGGGGTACCTGACGGATGTGCCGCTGGCAGAACTGGAGGCTGCGGTGTTGGCCCTGATTCGGGGAGTATACCATATAGATACCCGCTCAAAGGTTTACTGCAACGTCTTCCGTGATGGCAAACTTATCGCCACCACCAACGCCTTGAATGATCTGGTGGTCAATATGGGACCACTGCCCAGGGCGCTGGACATGGAGCTGGTTCTGGATGGAGACTCTCTGGGCCGGTTCCTGGGTGATGGGGTCATCATCAGTACTCCCACTGGTTCCACGGCATACAATTTGAGTGCCGGCGGGCCCATTTGCCATTCGGCGGTGCCGTGCCTTCTGGTTGCCCCTATTTGTCCTCACAGCCTTGGCATGAGGCCGCTTATCATCGCCCGGGACACCACTATAGAGCTATTGCTTCACGAGACGGGTGAGGGTGCGGTGCTCACTGCAGATGGGCAAAAAACCCATGTTTTGGCTAATGGTGATCGGCTTGAGTTCCGTGAAGCCGACCATGAAGTGAATCTGGTCAAATTTCCACACAGTACTTTTTACCGGGTGATGCGCCACAAGTTGAACTGGGGCGGTCCCAACCGCAATAGCCGGGCGGGGTCCTGATGCTTCGCGAACTGCGGGTGGCCAACCTCGCCCTGGTCGACGATCTGGTCATAGGTTTTGACGAAGGCCTGACCATGCTCACGGGTGAAACTGGTGCGGGGAAAAGCCTCATCGCCGGTGCTTTGAATCTTTTGGTCGGCAGCAAGGGTGACAAACGTCTCATCCGCGAAGGTGAAAACCTGGCCATTGTCGAAGGTGTGTTCGACTTGAGCGATCGCCCCAGCGACCTGTCCGCCTTTGCTGATGCCGGACTGCGCATTGGAAATGACGGATTGCTGGTGATGCGCCGCGAATTGAAACGCGATGGTCGGGGCCGAGTGCTTATCAACGGTTTGATTTCTTCACTCTCTATTTTTGAACGCCTGGGTCCAAGGCTGCTCTCCATCCAGAGCCAGGACCAGCAGCGAATACTCTCCCAACCATCTTTTGCCCGTCAATTTCTGGATCGGGCTCTTCAACTGGACGCCGAGTTGAGCCGCATGGCTGATGCTGTTGCTTCCTTCAAGGCCTTGCGTCGGCTGCTTGGCGAACGAACATCGGAGCAGGAATTTGCCGACCAGCAATTGGAGCTGTGGGAGTTTCAATGGCGCGAGTTGGACGAAGCGGGTTTGTCGGTTGACGAGGAGTCTTCCCTCAAGGAACAACTGGCTTTTGGCCGCAACCTGCGAGGCCTGATGGACGGTGCCACGGCCGGGATTCGGGATCTGAGTCAGGGGGAAGTCAACGCCCGCTTGCTGCTGGCTAGGACCGTGTCCGCCCTTGAGCCAATGGCCGGTCACAGTGAAAAACTGGAATCTCTTCTGGGCTTGATCCGGGATGCTGAAACCCTGGTTACGGAGGCGGGCAACGACCTTGAACGTTTCACCGATTCGGTCAATGTTGATCCGGCTCAATTGGATAAACTGGAGCAACGACACCAATTGTACAGCCTGTTGCAAAGAAAATTCGGTCGAAATGTAGACGATCTCTTGACTCTTCAGAATTCCCTCAAAGATCGTATCGAGCGGCAGCGGAGTGCTGTTACGGATATTGGAAAATTGCGTGAGGATTTGGCGACCGTCCGGGGAGAAATGGCTGCCGCCGCCCTGGATTTGCGTAATAAACGGCTGGCGGGCGCTTCCCAATTGGCGCTTCGGGCGGAAGAACTTATTCGTCCCTTGGCACTGCCCGAACTAGGGCTTGAATTTTGTTTGGCGGCCGACCGGAATCACGAAGGGGAAATTGAGCTGGATGGACATACTTGTCGCGTCACCGAACACGGTTGTGACCTTGTAATCCTGAGGGTCCGCACCAATCGCGGTGAAGCCTGGAATCCCGTGGGCGACGTTGCCTCCGGTGGTGAAAAGAGCAGGATCTTTCTGGGACTCTCGGTTCTGGAGGCAGAAGGCGCTTTGTCCCCTCTGCAACTTTATGATGAAATCGATGCGGGCCTGGGTATGGACAACGCGGTACCGGTGGCCCGCTTGCTGGTTCGTCTGGCTTGTTGTGGCCAGGTGATCTGCATCACCCATCTGCCTACTGTCGCTGCCATGGGTGAGGGGCACCTTCAAGTGCGGAAATCGGTGCACGATGGTCGAACGACTGTCACCGTGGAACCCCTCGAGGGGGTGCGCAGGGTGGAAGAATTGGCTCGCCTGCTGGGAGGAGAACAGGGTTCGGGAGAAGACCGAAAAGCCCAATTGGCCTACGCCAAGCAGTTGTTGTCCGAAGCAAGAGGAAAAGGAATTTGACGCACTCCGCTTCATGTCCCATACTTCCGCCCACTAAACGTGCGCCCGTAGCTCAGCTGGATAGAGCGTCTGCCTCCGGAGCAGAAGGTCATGGGTTCGAATCCCGTCGGGCGTACCATCTTCCTCCTGGCGTGATTCCATGATGCTTGTACGTCTTCTTTTTCTCTTTTTCATTGGGCTGTTCGCGCGGCGAGTTTGGCTTGCCCTTAAAGGTCGTTCAAGTCCTGGGAATCTATCAGACTCCAGTGGCAAGGGGCACCGTGGTAACTCAGCCACGGACAAGAAACAAACAACTGGTACGCTGAGTAATATCACCGAACAGGAAATCGATGATGCTGATTTCGAGGAGATCCCGTAGAAAATCATCCCAGTTTGATTCCCGCTTTCGCTCCGGCGAGGGTGGCGATTTTCCTCTTCGCCAATATATGCGTTGCAAAGAGGAATTCAGCGGAGGCTTGGTGCATCTCATTCTGCTAGGCGCTTTCTTCGTTACCCTGCTGGGTTTCGGCAAAACCCTGAACAACCTCTTCCTGCGCCATGGTACCGAGCTCAACCCTGCCTACCGTTGGCTGGCCCTTGGGCTGCTGGTGATCTTTTTGCTTTCGGTTTTGCGTCGTGTGATCCATAAGATTCAGGACTTGCGTGATGTGCGGCGGGAAATGGCTTTTCTGAAGGAAGAGATGCGTCGAAGCAGCGAATGAGGCGTTGTTTTTCCCCTGATCTGGTTTATTCTGTTTACCCGGTTCCCTGTCCTTGAAAAAAATGGCAAGAAGCCGGGTTAACTTTTTCTTTTACAGGCCGATGGAGAATTGTGGATGATGTGCAACACTCCCCGGAGTGATTTTTTTAGGAGGCGGCAGGCTCATGGCAAAATATTTGGTCACCGGTGGTGCCGGCTTCATCGGCTCCCATCTGAGCAGGGAGTTGGTCCATCTGGGACATGAGGTGGTTGTTTTGGACAACCTTTCCACCGGCAAAATTGAAAATATCCAGGATCTGAAGAAAAAGATTCGTTTTGTGGAAGGTTCCATCACGGATCTGGACACGGTGATGGAATGTTGCCATGGAATGGATTGTGTCTTCCATCAGGCGGCGTTGCCCAGTGTTCCGCGGAGCGTCAAGGATCCACTGACCAGTGATGAACACAACATCGGCGGAACTCTGCGGGTCTTTTGGGGTGCCCATCAAAGTGGCGTCCGCCGCGTGGTTTATGCGGCCAGCAGTTCCATCTATGGCAATACCAAAGAGCTTCCCAAGCATGAAGACATGCAGCCGACACCCATGTCTCCTTACGCGGTGAACAAAAGGGTGAGTGAGTTGTATGGTGCCGTCTTCAATGATCTTTATGGGTTGAGCACCATTGGCTTGCGCTATTTCAACGTTTTTGGACCCCGTCAGGATCCCAACAGTCAATACGCTGCGGTGGTACCCAAATTCATCACCTTGTTTTTAGATCAGCAGGCCCCTGTTATTCATGGTGATGGTTTGCAGTCCCGCGACTTTACCTACATCGACAACGTGGTCGAAGCCAACATTACCGCCTGCAACGCGAAAACCGATGCCGGGGGCCGCTCTTACAACATCGCTCTCGGTGGTCGCATCACGGTCAAGGACTTGTGCCTGAAAATACGTGATCTGGTGGGCAGTGATATTGAACCGGAACACGAAAGCGATCGAC
>JAJRZA010000046.1 GCA_024275485.1 Candidatus Krumholzibacteriota bacterium
AACACTCACTTCGCCAACACTCACTTCGCGACCGAGTTTCAGCCGGGCCTGCTCGAGAGCCAGGTCGCGAATTCTTTCTGCAGGCAGAAAAACCTTCACCGCCACGACGAGAATCAACAGCACGGCCAGTGCAATTGCCAGAATCCGGATGGATTTTCTGCCGACCAAACTTCTGCCTGACGGGGCCATGATCAAATCCCTTGGTTATGGATTCCTAGTGTTTCACCCGAACCGTATATGTCAATACGGTCGAGCCAAGAGCAGGAACCGGTACTTGCCAGACCGCAGTGTTGCTGGCTGCTTTTTCATGGGGCAGCGATTCTTTCAACATTTTCCAGTCACCGGGAACCGGCTCCATCACCTTGACGGTGACCGCTTCCTCTTTGCCGTTCTTCAGTTCGATTTGATAGGTGCTTTCGTATACATACTCCACACGCGAGGATCCGGAGATTTTTTCGAAGTTGGTCTGCTTCTTGTTGGCGGTGATGTCGAAGGCGTCACCCAGTTTCAGGCGAATGGTTTCATTTTTCGGGGTGTGGTCGATTCGATCTTCACCAACAAATTGCAGCCTGTCCTTGGAGTCTTTTTTGTAGACCCGAACGATGCCTTTGGGTAGGGGCATGCCCAGGTTGTTCTCTTCGCTGTTGATCAGTTCCACAAAGACGCCGACCTTGATTTTTCGACCAATTTCACCAACCTGGCCACGGTAATAATGGCTGTTGCCCCGAAGCAGGAATTCTTTGCGGCAGGGCACCTGCCCGGCCTGCATCAAGGCCACTTGTTTGGTTTGGTTGTCTTTCAGGGTGGTGGTGCGTTCGAGGGTGTAGAGGTGGTATTCGAACATTTGCTCTTCGCTCATGCCGTCGCTAAGATCGGGGGCTCTGCTTGCTTTCTCCATCATGCCGTATTGTAACTGCCGGTGTTCCGGCGGAGCCCGATGCACGTCGCCGGCAACCAGCTGTAAGTCGGCATTGTGGTAGGCGGCACCACTCTGGTTGGTCAGGGTAACCCATCCGCTGATATTCAAGGCGTCGTCCTTGGCGTTGAGTTCGGCCACATAGTCGGCTTGCCAACTCAACCCGCTGGTCAAGTAGCTGAGCTCAATATCCTGTTCCTTTTTGGTGTCGCTTTTGGCAAGCATGGCCAAGGTGGGGCGGTCGCGAAGGTTCTCCGGAACATCGGGAAAAATCAGACGCCCGGGGATACCGGATTCAATGTGATCGCCGATCTGCAGAACCACCCCGTTTTGGGCACTCAGCACCGTGGCCTTGACCTGGGTTTCTTCACCGGTGGTGGGATGGGTCTTGACCACCAGGACTTCCCGACCAACATACTTTTCAAGCAGGGCGTGGGGAGTCAGAAGATCGAATTCAAAATTCTGTTCGAGGATGGATATGTCGTCTCCAGTCAGCAAGGCGGTTTCGGGTTTGATTTGAGCGCTGACTTCCCGGAAATCCAAAACCTGGATTCCCTTGATCAGGGAGATGGTGCGTTGGTCCTTGATCAGGGCCAGGTTCTGGTTGTAGATGGTTACCGAAACTTTTGTCTGGTCCTCCAGGGTAGTGGTGGTTGCCGGTGGGGAGGCCAGGGCGGTTTGGGCGAGCAGGATCAAGAATATGAGGAGGGCGGTAGTAGAATTTTTCATGAGTTCCTCCAATGAAGAAAGTGCGGGCGGATGGTGAATATTATAAACCAAAATGGGGAATTCCCAAATGGGGTTTGGGGGGAGGTCATAGGGTATTGTTTGAACACCGAAAGGTTGTGGAGGTGCCCAATTTTTTTCGGGCCCCACAAGAGGCCGGGTCTTTTTCTTGACTTTCACTGTAATATGTAAACATTTCGTTTGGACAACCGATACCCAACAAATGGGAATTGTAGTCACACTTTGAAACAAGGGCGCCCGGCGCCCAACCATGAGGGGTTCACACATGGTTCAATTCTTCCTGGAACGAGACCGCATCGCCGATTTCGTGTCCCATCTGATGAACCGGAAACCCGTTTACGCACCGCATGCCAAGGGGCAAAAGTCCTTCGCCTTTGAAAAGGTGGACAATGCGGCGGACGTGGTTCTGGATTATCCCCGTACGATGCAATCGGTGAAAAAGTTTTTCCTTCCGCCACGGGAGCAGTTGCTGAGTTTCAACCTCACGGACAATAGTTTTCAAGATGCGGACCCGCAACCTGTGGATGCCATTTTCTTTGGTGTTCATTCCTACGATTTGGCTGCGGTGCATCGCCTGGACTACAACTTCAGTGAAGGCAATCCCGAGCGGAATTACCTGACTCGTCGTCAGGGAGCCTTGTTTGTCGGGGTTTCCTATTCTCCGGACAAGTATCACTTCTCCGGTTCTGTGGGCATCGATCCTTTCGACACAGCCGGGTTCGATGTTTTTCTCACCAAATTGCTTGATGGTTATGTCCTGGAAGCAATCACCACCGAAGGCGAAGGACTGCTTTCGGGATTCGACTTGCCGCCCCATGAAGCGGGCAAGCCGGCCAGGGGGCACTTCCAGCAGCACATCTACCTGCCGCAGGCCAAGCTGTCCACTGTGATGGAGCACAGTTACAAAAACGAGGTTTGGGATGAAACAAAAGAAAAGTGTGTGGGTTGCGGCACGTGCAATTTGGTGTGTCCAACCTGTTACTGCTTCAACGTTGAAGATTCGGTCGACATCACCGTCACCGAGGGGTCCCGCAGTCGGCACTGGGACGGCTGCATGCTCAGGGGTTTCAGCGAAGTCGCCGGCGGCGAGGTCTTCCGCGAATCCCTTGCCGCCCGACAGCGACACCGCATCTTTCGCAAGTTCAAGTACATCAGTGAATCGACGGGCGAAGCGTGGTGCATCGGCTGCGGCCGCTGCACGGCTTATTGCACCGCAGACATTAGTATCGTGAACATCGTCAACCGGCTGGTGGCCGACTTCGAAAAAGCCACCGTCAGCAATTTGTGATGGAGTTTCGTCTGGCAAATCGATGGATGAACCGGACTGTATTCAGGAGAGAGGGACATGAACAAATTCAAAATGGCTGATCCCGCCGACCTGAAGGATCTCTACCTTCCCGTGATGGCGGAAATCAAGGAAGTGCGCAAGTTGACGGAGATGGAAAATCTCTACACCGTCGAGTTGCCCGATGGCATGGAGCTGGGTCACAAACCCGGTCAGTTTGTCGAACTTTCCATCTTTGGGGTGGGTGAGGCCCCGTTTTCCATCTCCTCGTCGCCCACACTCAAGGGCGTGTTCGAGCTGGGCGTTCGCAAGGTCGGCATGTTGACCGATGTGCTGGCGGGATTTGAAGCCGGTAAAAAAATCGGCATTCGCGGACCTTTCGGCAACGGCATCGATCTGGAGAAATTCAAGGGCAAGGATGTCTTGATCATCGCCGGCGGCATCGGGTTGGTGCCCATGCGTTCGATGATCAACTACGTAATTGACAATCCCGATGATTTTGGAACCCTGCACATTGTTTACGGCAGCCGCAGCGACAAGGAGTTGTTGTTCACCGATGAACTGGCGCAGTGGACCGAAAACCCGAGGGTCAACTACCACGTCACGGTGGACAACGCATCTCCCGGATGGAACGGAAAAACCGGTGTGATCACCACCCTGATTCCCGGCCTTGATCTGGATCTGCCCAACACCGTGTGCTGTGTATGCGGGCCGCCGATCATGTATCGTTTTGCCCTGATGGCCCTCAAAAGCCGTGGTCTGTCCGACGAGCGAATCTATATGTCCCTGGAGCGGCACATGAAATGTGGTGTCGGCAAGTGCGGACACTGTCAAATCAACAACTCTTACGTATGCCAGGACGGCCCGGTGTACCACTACCCGGATATCAAGTCACTGCAGGAGGCTTTGTGATGGCGAAACCCCGTGTGGCTATATTCGATTTTACAGGCTGTGAAGGCTGTGAGCTGAATCAGCTGAATTTCGAAGACCAACTCCTGGATATTCTGGCCCATGTGGACATTGTCGAATGGCGTGAGGCCATGGATGGCAAGGCCGATTCCTACGATATCGCCTTTGTCGAAGGCAGCTTGTCGACTCCCGACTGTATCGAACGCATCCATGTGGTGAGGCGCAAAGCCAAAATCCTGGTGGCTCTGGGTTCCTGCGCCGTGCAGGGCGGCATCAACGGTTTGAAAAACACCCGGCCCATCGAAAAGGTGCGTGAGGAAGTGTACGGAGAGGACAAATACCTCTTTCCGACCCTGCCTGCGTTACCGCTTTCAGCGGTGGTCAAGGTGGACTACAATATCCGCGGTTGCCCCATGACACAAATCGAATTCCTCAAGGTTTTCACCGCCCTGGTTATGGGCAAGGAACCCGTAGAACCCACCCAGGCCGTGTGTGTGGAATGCAAGCTGAATGAGAACGAGTGCGTCTACGAGAAGGGCATGATTTGTCTCGGCCCGGTGACCCGTGGCGGATGCGACTCTCATTGCCCGAACTTCGGGCAATACTGCACCGGCTGTCGCGGCCTGGTGCCCGAGCCCAACCTCGAGGGCATGGAAGAGATCCTGGTCAGTTACGGCTTGTCCGTGGATGAGGCCTGGAAGCGTCTACAACTTTACAACGCCGTCGAACTGGAGGGGTTGAAGTCATGAGCAGCAACATGGACATCAACGTCAAACACCTGACCAGGGTGGAAGGCCACGGCAACATCGTGGTGAACATGAAAGAGGGGGTTTTGGAGAAGGCGGAACTTCAAATTGTCGAGGCCCCCCGTTACTTCGAAGCCATGCTCAAGGGGCGCAGCTTCCATGAAGCCGCCATCATCACCTCGCGCATTTGCGGAATCTGTTCGCTGGGTCATCAAATGGCCTCGCTGAAAGCCACCGAAAATGCCCTGGGTCTTGAGGTGAGCGAGCAGACGATATTGCTGCGCAAGCTGCTGACCAACGGGGCGACCATGCAGTCCAACGTGCTGCACGCCTACTTCCTGGCCGCACCCGATCTGCTGGGTGTTGGTTCGGTGTTCCCCCTGGTGGGGTCGCACCCGGACGTGGTGCTGCGGGCTTTGCGGATGAAGCGTCTGGCCAACGACATCGGCGATGTGGTCAGCGGCCGGGCCGTGCACCCCATCACCCCGGTGCCGGGTGGCTTCACCCAGATTCCCACGGAAAAGGAATTGCTGGCGCTGAAAAAACGCCTGCAGGAAGATATGGTGCCCGACTTCCTGGCCACCGTGGACACCATGCAGGCACTGGCCGGCGGCTTGGTCGACTTCACCCGTGAAACCGAGTACATCAGTTTGCGCTGTGACGATGAGTATGCCCTGTACGACGGGGATATCTGCAGCAGCGACACCGGTTTGGTGCCCGACAGCGAGTATCTGAAAATGACCAATGAATTCGTGGTTCCCCACAGCACCAGCAAGCACTGCAAGGCCAACCGCAGCAGCTATTTTACGGGAGCCTTGGCGCGCTGGAACAACAACAACGACAAGTTGCCCGAAGTGGCCCTGAAGGCGGCCGCGGATATGGGCCTGGCGCCAGACTGCTGCAATCCGTACATGAACACCATCGCCCAGGTGGTGGAGGCGGGCTATTGCGCCCTTGATTCGGTGGCTATTATCGACAAGCTGTTGTCCGATGGTTTGAAAAACGAACTGCCCAACCAGGAACCGACCAAATACGGAACCGGTGTGGGGTCCACCGAGGTGCCACGGGGAATTCTTTACCACGAGTACAGCTACGATCGCCAGGGACGCATCACCGCGGCCAACTGCATCATTCCCACGGGTCAAAACCTGGAAAATATCGATGACGACATGAAGAAACTGGTACCGGAAATCATCGAAAAATCCAAGGAGGAGATCACTCTCGCCCTGGAGATGCTGGTGCGGGCTTACGATCCCTGCATCAGTTGTTCGGTGCACATGCTCGAAGTGGATTTTATCGAATAAGTGGACTTGATCGAATAGGCGTGGCGTGAAAATCTTTGCAGTAGGCAATTCGTTTTATGGTGACGATGGAGTCGGTGTGGCCGTCCTGGATCGCATCAGGGAGGCGAATACCTTCCCCGGAGCCGACCTGTTTGATGCCCATACGGACGCCTTGGTTCTGCTGGACCGGTTCAGTCCGGGTGAGCTCAACGTGATCATCGACGCGGCCGATATGGGTCTTGAGCCCGGCGAAGTGGTGGCCTTCCGGCCGGACGAAGTGCACATGAAGATCAAGTCCGACCACCTGTCCATGCATGGTTTCGGCCTGGGAGAAACCTTCATGCTGGCCGAGCAGTTGGGAACCATGCCTGAAAACCTGCTCATCGTGGGTGTACAGCCCGCGCGAATTGAAATCAACCGGGGGCTGAGCGAGCCTGTGGCCGCCGCCGTGCCCCGTGTCATTTCCCTGATCGAAGCGGAGGCAACCGCATGAACAAGAAGACCATCCTGATCATTGATGACGACATCGATTTGTTGGAGATCATTCGCGTTACGCTGGAGAATGAAAACTACGAGGTCATTGATGCCCAGAACGGTGATCGCGGAGTGGCCATGGCCAGAGAGCGAAATCCCGACCTGATTTTGCTGGACGTGATGATGAGCAAGGTTGACGAGGGTTTCCAGGTGGCGTATGAGTTGCGAGGTGATGCCGCCACGAAGGATATTCCGATCCTGATGCTGACGGCGGTGGTGGATCAGAGCGGTTTCGAATTCAACCCGGACAAGGATGCCGAATTCCTGCCTGTGGATGAGTTCCTGGAAAAACCGATCAGCCCGCGCAAGTTGGTGGATATGGTGCGCAAGCATCTGCCGACCAGCGTTTAAAGGAGACCATGGCAGCGGTCCGCAACAATTCCCTGGTTTTACCGGAGTCATCCCAGTTCGTTTCGACCGCTTCCCTGCGCGTTCGGCTGGATTGGTTCAACAAGCTGCGCTGGGGAGCCGCTGTCGGCATTCTGGTGGCGGTGACGGTGACCCGGTTCTTGCTCCCCCAGTCGCTGCCGTTGATTCCCCTGCTGGCAACTACCGGTATTCTATTGCTGATGAACCTGGGTTATGTGGTGCGCAACCATCGTCTCCCACCGAAGGACATTGATGCCGAACTGCGGCTGGTCAAGTTGCAGATGCTGGGTGATCTGGTGGTGCTGACTACTCTGTTGAACCTGACCGGGGGCGTCGAAAATCCCTTTTTATACATCTATGTGGTGCATGTGATGCTGGCCAGCCTGCTGTTCAAGGGCAGTGAAATCTACCAGATTTCCTGGCTGGCCATTTTCTTGTTCACGGCCGAAGTGATGGGCGAGTATCTCGATTTCCTACCGCATCACCACCTGCTGGGTTCGGGCGGTTTGACCCACGAATTTCTTTTTATCAGCGTGTCTCTGGCATCTTTTTGGCTGGTGATGCTTTCCTGCGCCTACATTGGTGCTTCGATCATGAGACACAACCGCGCCATCAAGGATGAACTGGTGGTGCGCCAGACCGAATTGGTCAAGGCGGACCAGGCCAAGATGGACTTCTTTCGCTTTGTCACCCACGAGGTCAAAAGCCCCATCAACACGGCCCAGAGTGCGGTGGAGACGGCGTTGGAGGTGGGTGACGGCAAGATGTCGCCGACGATGGAGGATATGCTGTCCAGGGCGGTGCGGCGCCTGCACCAGGCCACGGAAATTGTCAAGGATCTGGCCGATCTTACCCGCGGGGGAATGCTGAAAAATGAAAATCTGCAGGCTGTGGATTTGAGCCGCCTGGTGGATCGTTTGGCTGCCCGTCAGCGGGATGTGGCCGACCGTAGCAGCCAGAAAATTGCAGTGCAGGTTCCTGTTGAGCCGGTGGTCATCACCACCAATTTGTCCATGGTGGACAAAATCATCACCAACCTGGTGAGCAATGCCGTGCGATACAACAAGGAAGGCGGCCAGGTGACGGTGACCTTGACCGGCAAACCAAAACTGGTAGTGCTGACCGTGACCGACCAGGGCATCGGAATTGGCCCGGAAGACCAGTCGCGTATTTTCGAAGAATTTTTTCGCTCAGCCGAAGCACAGAAAAAAACCACCCTGGGCACGGGTTTGGGATTGGCCATTGTGCGCAAATTCGTCGATGATCTGGGTGGATCCGTGGACCTGGAAAGCAAGGTGGGGCACGGTTCCACCTTTACAGTGACTTTGCCTCGAATTCCAGGCAAAGCCGACTCGTCCAGCCTGGATGGAAGGACAATGCCATGACGGGAAAAATCCCATGCGGCGGTTTGATGGAGCGCGGTGATTTGTGCCTGGTGGAGGTCCTGGGATTTGATTGGCGTCCTGGAGAGGCTTGTGGAATCCTGGGCAAGTTTGGCAAGCTCGGGATATCACTTTCCTACCTGAGTGTGGGCAATGGCGCCGCCGACGAAAAGAATATGAGCTTTTGCGTCAAAACCGAAGAATTGGCTGCCCGCCGGGAAGTTATCGAACAGATCAAGGACGAATTCGACCCCAGCATGATCAAGGTCAATGCGCCGGTGGTTATTCTCACACTTTATGGGCCCCATTTTTTGGAGCGCCATAACTTGGCCAGCGAGGTGTTCTCATCCCTGTGCGTGGATGGCATCAATAGCCATACCGTGGTTTCGTCCATCAACAGCATTTCGGTGGTGATTGATGTTCCAGACCGGGACCGGGCCGTGGCCTGTTTCCGGGAAAGGTTTGAGTGGCCGGATTAACAGCCTGCTAAACAGGATTGCCGGCCAATATTACCACTACCAAGTCCACCGAGGCTCTCGAGCAGGCATTTTCCATAACGGACAAATAGGGCCTGATGGAAGCAACCATGTCCGGGTCCGCCGTGTGATATTCAATTTCTCTCACACCGGCCATGCAAAGAGTCGTCGCCACCCTGTTGCCGAGCTTGTCGACTTCCCACGATTGCAAAAGATGGTCGTAAAAAGGGAGGGGATACTCCCGGTCGATGAGGCCGTACTCTCCCGACAGGATCATGAACTCCAGGCCATTGGCATCGGCGAGGTTTCCCAACTCGAGAATACGATCACTTTGGTAACGACGCAATGCGGGTAAGAACCCGCCATCATCGCGCTTGGTTTTAGAACAGTAGGTGCAGATTATTTTCATGGTGTTTCGCCCCCCAGCAAATCAACCATTTTTGTTGTGCCAGTACTCCAGAAATTTCCCCTCCCGTTCACTCGATAGACCTGCACGCATAGGTTTCTTCTTGCGTTCAGCAGGAACCGTCGCCCACCAGACCAGCGTATCTCTTATCGTCTCTGAAATGGGGCGGAATGTCAACCCCTGACGAAGAGCTTTGGTCACATCTATGTAGGGATGACCGGCATCTTCTCCATCCAGGGGGACATAAACCGGCATATCGCTCCAGGCCGCTATTTCATGATCCTCCATGAATTTTTTGCTCACGTAGGTGAAAGTTGCGTCCGAGCCCGAGACGAGGCGGCAAGCATTAAAGATTTCCCCCATGGTCAGCTCTTCAGCCGGGGAAGTGGTGTTGAAGGTGCCGGTGATGTTGCGTTCGGCGCAACGCACGATGAACATGGCCAGGTCATTAACATCGATGACCTGGGTGATGATGTCGGGGCTGTCCGGGGTCAGCACTTCGCCGCCTTTGGCAATGCGCACTGGCCAGTAGGTGAAACGGTCGGATCGGTCCATGGGGCCGACAATCAGACCTGGCCGGATGGTGGTCGCTCGGCCGCGCATTTCCCGCTCAGCCGCCTGCTCGCAGAGAGCCTTCAAGGGGCCGTAGGTCAGGCCGGTGATTTTTTCGTCCGTTTCATCTTCCATGATGCCCACCGCTGAAGATTCGTTCAAACCTTTCTGGGTAAAATCGGCAAAGACGGAAATGGAAGAGATGAAGATATACTGCCCAATGCTACCGGCCAACAGACGGGCGGAGTCGGTCACGATGCGGGGCACATATCCACTGGTGTCGATGCACACGTCCCAGCTGCGACCTTTCAACGCCTCGAGATCACCGTCACGATCGCCCACCAGCATTTCGATGTCGGGAAAGAGGCCGGCGTTGGTGCGGCCGCGTGTGAACAGCGTCAACTCATGGCCCAGGCTGCGGGCATGACGAACAATGGCGGGACCCAGAAAGGCAGTGCCACCGAGGATGAGGATCTTCAACGACGGCGCGGCCCGCACGGGTTGAACCTGAACCGAGTATCATTCTGCCAAGCCGGATAACCACCAACGCGGCAGCGAGCATGAAGGCCGAAGATACGAGAATCAGATTGGGCCGTCCCACAATCTCCACAAGGAGCGAGGTGATGGACGAGCCCAGCACCGCACCAAGGCTGCCGCCCACGGCGATGAGCCCAAACAGTCGTTTGCCGCTTTCGAGACCGAATCCGTCGGCCATGAAGGCCCAGAACATCGACACCGCCCACATGTTGTAAACGCTGACCCAAACATAGAAAACCCGACCAAGAAAGAGCTGCTTTTCGACGGGAATGACCTTCATGGCAATGAAGAACATCAGCATGTTGGCCATGAAGAAAAAGTAGATGGCAGGGACAAAAGTACGACGGGCCCAGCGGGTGGCCACGGCTCCAAACACCGGGGCGAGGGCGAGCATGAAGCCCAGGTTGGCAAGATAGAGCCAGGGCAGGTTTCTTACGCCGCCGGCCAGGCCCATTTCTTCACGCAGGGGGCGCAGGATATAGTAGCCGCAAAGAATCAGAAAAAAAAGCAAACCGGACATGAGGGCCGGCTTCAGTTCTCCTTTTTTTATGGCAAAAAATCTTTTGATGGCTTTGGTAGGCACGCGGGCAATCCTGACAAGCTATGGGCTGAAAGAAAAAAGCTCTACGCAACAGGCGGGGAAATGATTCACTAATGTTTTCGAACCTTACGCCATCGGCCCACCAGCATGCGTATAGTGCGCGAAATCATAAACACCACCACCGCCAGGGCAGCCAGGGGCACCAAAATTGCCAAGAGCGTCAGGGCGGTGGCCCCACCCAGCTCCATGGTGGCAAAAACAGGGTTGGCCAGTCCGCCGGTGGACGCGGTGCTGCCAAGGCGCAAAGCACTGGTCGCCGCATGAATCAACCCGGTGGTTCCGCCACCGGCTACCATGGCGATGGCCCAGCGTAGCCAGGGTTCCATTTCAACGAGGGTTGAGGCCATCAGCAAAGTACCGGCACCAACGGCAACGGGCGCGCTGATGGTATCGAGCAGATGATCCAAGAAAGGGAAAAAGTAGGCTGAAATTTCCACTAACGCCGCAATACCCAGCATTACGATGGCCAGGTTCGATCCCAGCCATTCAAAGCCGCCGGCCAAATGGATATGCCCGGTTTTTGCGGCGATACCCACCAGCAGCATGGGCGCAAATATCCTGAACCCGACGGCGGCGGCCAGGCTGATGCCAACGGCTCCAGCCAGAAGCATTTCAGGCAGGGCCAGGTTGTCGACCATAATTTACCTCAAAAGGGAAGTGGCGAAGAATCTCATCTCGGGACGGCGAACACTGACGTCTTCAAAATCCTTGTAGAGACGTTTGGCGAGCATGAGTTGATACTCTGCACCGATGCTCCAGTTTTTGTGCAACGGAACAGCAACTCGGGCGGTGGTGATGGAAAAATGGTGCTCGGATCGCGTGCCGTTGACGGTATGGATGAAATACTGTTCATGGTTGATGGTCAAAAACTGGTGGCCGTTGCTGATGAATTCCGCTTCGAAGATGGCACTGGCACCGGGTCCGTAGTCGTAGTCGCGTCCGCTGAGGTTGGCGTAGTCGCTGGAAGAGGCGCCCAGGATGATGGCGCTGAGATCCAGGTAGGTTCGCAATTCCAGGCCGCTGCTGGTTTCAAAGCGGGACAGCAGCCCGCCTCCGATGCTTTGGGCCCCAAATTCAAACTGGTAGTTGCTGATGTAATCGAAGTGGTGCCAGGCGGCCAGGATATGGGAAGAATTGGTTGTTTCGCTCAGGAAGGTACCCGCCAACAAACCGTTGACCTGCAAACCTCCGATGACGCTTTTATCCCCGAAGTTCAACTGCAAATCCAGATCAAAATGATCGTAGGGGATGTTCATGTCGCCAAAGAACGGATCACCGTAATCAAACTCGAAACGCAAATAGACGCGAGTAGTATCGGCGTCCCACAGTTTGTACTCCCCGGTTTGACGCACGCCCATGTCCATCTGGGATCGGTAGTTCAGGGCAAATCGCTCGGAGCTGTTGGCGTGGTAGCGGTTGGCGTCGCCGTCAATAATACGATTCAGTCCGTTGACGGGGTTGACGACAAAGCCGCCGATTTCCCGCCAGGTGCGCTCGCTGCCGCGGGCCTCGTTGTCCCGAATCATTTCACCGAAACGATGCAGCACTTCACCGAGTCCCGCGCCGCCGACGCTGGTGGCAATCCAGTCGTTCATGCTGGCGTGATGGGTTTCGCCGAAAAATTCCCAACCGTAACTGCCGGCGAAGGTGAAAGGAACCGATTCCCAAAAGGAATACCCGTTGCTGCGGGCCGCGTTGAAATAGAGACTGCCGTGATAGGGATGGGCAAACTGGTTGGTGCCGAAATTGTTGTCATCCCACTCGAAACCATTGGTCAGGTTTTCTTTCCAGCTGTTGAAGCTGATGCGGAAACCTTCACCGCCACCTTCGCGGATGTAACGGTCATAGGACCATATCAGGAGGTTGAGGCCGACGACTTCCACAGCCGCACGGACAAAGTTTTTTTCCATGATGAAGGTATCCTGAAGGGCGGATGCCGTGTTCTGTTGCCAGTCGATGGGTTCGGCAGCGGCGGCCTTGGGAACCTGGGAATAGGCTGACCCAAGCAAGCCCAGCAAAATAAACACCATGATGATATTTGTCAGTTTTTTCATAAATCAAAAAAGAGAAATCCCACCGAAGACATGACCTTCGGTTTGGGATCGGGCATGAGTGGTGTATTCGGAGAAGATGGTGCTGAAGCCACCACCTGCGACAAGGGCGACGGTTTTTCCAAGACCATAGTAGGCGAACAAGCGCATCTGCATGGCAAAATGCGGGTTGTCGTTGATGGCCGGGTCGTCATAATCCTTGGGGATGATGTGGAGATAGCCGGCGTCCAGGGTGAGGGCTGCTTTTTCGCCTACGGAAAACTGACGCCCAAAGTGCCAGCCTATGAAACCGGCGTTGACAGCGTACGAACTTTGATCCGAATACCCAAGCGAAAGGATGGACGACCATTTGTTGACCACCGTGCGTGCGCCAACGTTGTACAGGGACAGGTTGCTGCCGTAGGCCAATCCCTGAAGCTTGCTGTCGTCGGTAATATTGACCACACCCACAGGGAGTCCTTCGAAACGATGGGATATGTTGACGACGCCGATCTGCAGCCCGGACATTTCTTCGGACATATTTACCAGCCCGATCTGGGCACCTTCCATTTGTCCGGCATAGTTAAGAACGGCGATCTGGGTGCCGAAGGTTTCTTCACCGGCAAAATTCATGATGGCGGCAATTTGGACACCACCAAATGCCTTGACGTTGACATTGGCCACGGAGCTGACCTGCAGGTAGCCGCCGTAACCATCATTCAGGTTCATCAGGCCGCTGAACTGGGCGCCAACAAAGCCTTTTCTGGTGTAGTTCAACGAACCGGCAAGCTGGGCACCGGCGAAAAAATCCTGATGAAAGTTGGCCAGGCCGGCAAACTGGATTCCGGTGGCCGGGGCAAGGTGATTCTGAACACCGAAATTGAAGGAAACACCCTCGAAGGAGCCTTCGATCCGGCTGTACAGACCGGTCAATTGCAGACCAGTAAAATCGCCACCGGTGACCGAGGCCACTGCGCTGGCATCAAATCCGTGAATATGCCCGGATCGGCCAAATAGAAGTGACAACCGGACATTGGTGCTGGTCTCGGGGTCGCTGCTGGTGGCTATGGGATGGAATATTTGCAAGCTTGCTGGATGGTGTGGAGGGTGGGCTGCACTGGCCAGACCGGGGCAAACCAGCATCATCACAACCACTGATATCCGGATACAAGACTGAACTGAAGTGAAACGAAACCCCAGCCAAGAATGATTTTTTCTTGTCATAAACATGAAGAGAATTCTACTGGAGAATCCCCATTGCTGCCACCTTAACTTTGGGCTAATATGAGCCAATGCAAAAAATACCAAAATACAATCTGTGGCGATGGCTGGTTCCCATGGGCCTGGTTGTTGCTGTCCTGTTGCCCGGCCGTCCTGTTCTTGCCGAGGATCACATTCGTGACGGCTGGTTTATCGGTATGGGTTACGGGTATGGGCGCGGGGTTATCACGGCTTCCAATGGCCAGGATTTCTCCTACCGCGATGGAGCCACTCCCCAGATTCGCTTTGGGCATTCCGTCAGTGAACATTTTGCGGCCGGTGTGGAGTATGGCGGATGGATGTTTGAAGAAGGCGATGTCGATATCAAGTACCGGTACAGTCTTCAGAGCGTCAATGCGGCTTTGACCTGGTATCCTGGTCCGGTTGATGCCAATTGGGGCGGCTTCTATGGTCGAGCCGGGATTGGTTTGGCTTGGGGGCGTGTGGTTGTGGTTACCCTCGAGGATCAAGAGCAGGTTCACTCCAAAAATATTACCGAAAGTGGTCTGGGGTTGATTTTTCAGGTAGGATACGAGTTTCGAATTACCCACAACGCGGCCGCCGGCTTGAGTTTGGGGTATAGTCATTTGGCTATTGATAAGGATTTGTTTGACGAGGCGCGGTATGCGTCTGTGGCTATGACTTTGAATTGGTATTGGAATTAGCCGGCCCATTTTTTCTCTGGGATTATATCCCATAATTTTAATATGATTTATAACCAGTTTAGTTTCAGGTAGTTATTCTCATTGCAAATTCATCTTCATATCGACATGGGTTGAAAAAACATTCTCGGTGTGGTATAGTACTATCTTCATCCGGTGAAAAAGGGGGGGACTTTTCGGTTGAAACTACTTCTATCTTCCCCGTTTTTTGTCATCACCCGTAACCCCTGAGGTGTGTCATGAACGTCATCGCCCGTATTGCTCTCGTCATTTTCCTTTTCTCCCTCGCCATGCCTGTGATGGCTGCCGACCCGGAACCCCAATTGCCCACCACCCCTCCCGCCTCCACCGAGAGCCAGCCCACGCCGAGTTCGGGTGTCGATGAAGCCGGGATCCCCGCTGAACAATTGGATGCCAACAAGACCCTGGAAGGCCAGAACCCAACCTCACCCATGATGAACGAAATCCGTGTCCTCATGGATGTGAGTCGAGGCGAAGTGGCTGAACTGGTCCTGCTAGCGGCCAACACTACTGACCGCGAGGCCAGCCAGGCCATCCAGATGGAAATCTCCACTATCAAACAGCAGGCAGAGCTGGATATCCTGGCCATCCAGGCCCGGTACGCCCGCTCCGCCGGCAACGCAGAACTGGCCCTGCAGATAGAGGCCTCCATCGCAGCCATAATTTCACCCCCGGCTCCGAGCGCCCCGGCCGAGACACGTCCGGCTCCCACCAACCAGAGATAGGAGGTCAGCCATGAGCAGAATATTACGATACCTGCTGTTGCTGGCGGTCCTTGTGGGATTGTCCGGTACGGCCATGGCAGACGTCACACCCGATGTGGAAGTCCGCCTCGTTTCTCCCTTTATTGCGGTGAACACAGGTGACACCTACGAAGGTCGCCTGGAAATTATCTGCCGCGAGGATGGGACCCTGTCCCAGTTCAACCTGGGCAGCAACGGCTGGACCGCCAGCCTCGATAGGTCTCCAGGGTCAACAGCAATGAAGGCCGGCGACCGCATGACGGTCGAGTTCACGGCTAGCGCCCTGGATCCCGAGCAACGCCTCGAATTCGCCTGTGACTTCAATGGTCACCCCATTCTCTTCGCCATGGATCTCTCCCAGGAGAACGTCCGCAACATGACCGAGGGCGCCCCGGTGAAGGCGGTCCCTGATTTCATGGATATCCCCGGCGACCCCAGCTGGGGCGAGACCGACAGGATCCTCGAGATTATCCCACCGACGGTAACCAGGGACGAATCGCGCCGCACCATCACCGTGCACGGCCGTTTCGGATGCACCCTGGACGGTGGCGGCTACCTGCCCGCCCATTCCATCACCGTGGAGATCTGGGACCAGGATTCCGGTGCCGACGACCTTATGGGCAGCGGCTCCACCAACTTCGATGGTTACTACACCATCGATGTTAACAGCGCATCCGGCGATCTATTCAGTGATCCGGACATCTACGTCAAGTTCATCCTCGTCAACTCCCGTATGCGGGTCTACGAACCCTCCAGCGGCAACAACTATTCCTACGTCACCGGTGTGACCAACAACTACTCCGGCTCCAACCTTGACATGGGATCTCTCATTCCGGCCAACCCGGATCTCCAACCCTCGGTGTTCCTGCACACCCAGGGTTCTCGCGCCTGGGTCCACGACTACCTGTTGAGCTACGATGTGCCGCAGGCCAGGGTCGAATGGCCCTCTGCCGCCTGGCCCAACTGCAGTCCAAGTGGCCGCATCCAGATGCGCAACGACTTCAGCTGGCGCGACGGCGTCCTCTGGCACGAATACGGCCATTGGTTCGACCACGAAATGGCCAGTTGGGAGCCCTGGGACTACTGCAATGGTGTGTGTGACAACTCATCCACCGATTGCGGACACTGTTTCTGGTGCCAGGAGAGCCAGACCATCGCCTGGCTTGAGGGCTGGGCTCAATTCCATGGCTACGCCGTGGGTGCCTGGACCCCGGGCTACTACGGCAGCACGCCGCTGTCGGCGATCAACGCCGAAAACCTCGGTTCTTGCGGAGGCTCGTGGGATGTGCCCCTGCTCACCGAAGGCTTCATCGCGGCGTTGACCCAGGATATCGCCGACGGCAACCAGGACAGCCACGGTGTCTATGGCAGTTACACCGATGCCCTGTCTACCGGTGTGAGCACAGTCTTCGCCGTCAATGCCCTGGACAATCCCACCGGGAGCCAGGATTTCGCCAACAAGTTTGTGGCGCGGTATCCGGGTCATCGGGAGAATTTCTGGGAGACCGCCGCAAATTGCGGCTTCTGGTTCGACACGACGGCACCGGGCGTGGTCTCCTCGCTGACTTCAACCAGCCACTCCGCCGGGGTTCCTTCGCCGGATCCCACGGTCTCGTTCACCTGGAACCGAGCAACGGACAACTACTCGGGCATCCAGGGTTATGGACTGAGCGTCACATCGGGTGGGCCGGCCAGGCCGTCGGCGGTGATGGATATCGGTGACGTGACCGGTTACACCACCGACCCCCTGAGCCCTGGCTCTTACTACTTCAACATTCGCGCGGTGGACAACGCCGGCTACTGGAGCAGCAGTTATCGGTATTGGGGACCCATCGTGATCCGCGATCCCGATCCCGCCGACCTTACCAGTTATCTGGCCACCGGCTGGGATTACCCCCTGGTTCCACGCACCGCCAACGATACGAATACCGGCTACGCCCCGGTCCCGGCGACCCTGCCGGGGGATGCGGCATTGACCTACTGGAACATCTTCGGTCGGAACATAGGCGAGGCTGCCACGGGCAGTGGCTTTTGGGGCTGGTTGAACATCGACGGCGAGTATAACGGCGGCGCATTCTGGGGAGAGATAGGACCCGGAGGGCTCTACTACGGTCCCAACCGGGGTCCGGTCTACGTTCAGGCCGGCCGCCACGCGTTCACTTGTCGCCACGACGCTACCGATCTGGTCGCCGAAGTTGACGAGTTTAACAACAACTTTGGCCGGCAGTTCATCTGGACTGCAGCGACGGTGGCTGCAAACCAGCTTGCCCTGCGCGATAGCCCCCCTGTGAGTAACGGCGGCTGGGATGAAGTTACATCCGGAATCCTTTACTACAACTGCGACGGCCTGGCCATGCCCACGAGCGGAGGCTGGTGGCACGCCATGGCCGTGTGGGCAGATTCGGACGCCAACGACTACGACTGTCGTCTCCATGATACATCCACCGGTGCGCAGGACGGTTTCGGCACGAGCCTTGCCTACAGCTACACCGGTGCCGGCTATCTGGATGCCGTGATCGTCAACCGCAACATATCCCCCGGAACATCCTGGGACGTGGGCGTTCTGTCCTTCTACGGCAGCGGCGACTACAAGGCTTATCACGCCAGCAGTCAGATCCTGGCCTTCGGTGACTCGGTCACCGTTGCCATGACCGCGAACCAGCCCATCTTACTGCGCGAGTTCTACCTCTCCAGTGACAACTTGGGCCCCGTGAGCGTGACCGTTAGCGGTGATCCCGCCGACGGGCCTGTGCGGCTGGTGTTCTTAAACCGTGATTTTGACAAGGGCACCCTGATATCAGGCTCCCAGGTCGGCTCGTCCTGGACCGACGGCACCGGGTTTGCCCGGGTGTCGGCAACTCTTGATGGTAACCCCGGGGACATAGGCTGGTACGGCATCGCCGTGTACCGCAACCAGTCCGATGGCCTGGCCGCCCGCGATGTGACCATCGAAATCTCCACCACTCCACCCGACCTTGCACCGTGGACCCCGCCCGGCTGGCACGCGGCCATCACTCCGCGACCAGCCCTGGATGGCTCGCCCACTTCGTGCCCGCAACCTGACACTCTCTACAGTGCGCCCGCAGGCACCTATCTCAACGTGGCCGCCACCAACCTGGGGCCCGTATCATCCATCCTGCCTACGCGGGTCTTCCGCGACGATGTCTACCAGGGTTACATCAACTGGGGAAATGCTGGACCAGGAACGCAGGTTTCCTTCAACTGGACTGCTTTCTTCGCCTACAGTGCGGGACGCCACGTCCTGTCCTATCGTGTCGACGCTCTTGACCAAGTTGAGGAGACCAACGAGGGGAACAACATCCGCGGCGAGCAATGGATCTGGTCCCCGTACGTCTTGCCTCCTCCTATGGCGGTCAGTCGCCTGGCGCCTCCACCGAGCACCGCCGGTTGGAGTGACATCACCACCGGCGAGGTCTTCTGGTACAACTGCGACGGCCTGCGTCTCGTGGGAACAGGCGGTGGTTACTGGAAGGCCCTGGCCATCCTGCCCGCCGTCGGGTCCGACTTTGATCTCCGCCTGCATGAGCCAGGCGTGGGTGCCAAAAGCGGTTTTGCATCCTCGTTAGGTGGATCTTTCGAAGCGGGCACGACCACCGAGTACGTGCTCATCGACCAGAACAGCGTGTATTTCCAGGACTACGACGTAGGCGTTCTGCGCTGGAGCGGTGACGGCACCTACCGTGCACATTCCGCAGCGGCTAACTACTACGGCAACAGCCCCAGCGGCACTTGGGGTCCGTATGATATTCCGAGCGGCGGACTGATCATGATGTTTGAGTTCTACATGCCACCTCAGGTCTACGGAATCAGGTTGGAAAATCTCTCCGGTTCTGATCTTGGCTTTGCCGTTCACCAGGCAGGTGTTGCCTACCAGAACCGCCTCTCCGCCGTGGGTGACGCAAATGAAAAGGGTCCGGGCCTTGACGAGGTTCTGGATCTCGAGGTTGTAGATTATGGCTACTATTGCATCGTTGTGTACCGGAACGACCAAGGAACGGGTCCCGCTCCCTTCCGGCTGGCAATCGGCAGTGGTCTTTCCCCTGTTGAGGACCAAAGGTTGCCGCAAGTGACGCAGCTCACTGGTGCCTTCCCCAACCCCTTCAACCCCCAGACCAAGGTGGCGTTCGACCTGGCTCGCGCCGATCACGCCCGTGTTTCAATCTACGACGTGCAGGGTCGACTGGTCCGGCGTCTTGTGGACGATACCCTTCCCGCCGGCAGTCATTCAGCCGTGTGGATGGGACGTGACGACAACGGTCGCGGCGTGGCCAGCGGCGTGTACTTCGCGCGGCTGGAGGCGTCCAGTGGCAACAGCATTACCAAACTGGTTCTTGTGAAGTGATCTTCTTTTGAGCTGACGGGCGCCCTTGGCGCTCGCAGCTCAACGCTTACTTGAAGAAGCAACCAGCAACCAACGGGCCGCGTGACCAATCCGGGTGACGCGGCCTGTTTTCAATTTGGCAGAAAATTCAGCGATAAAGGGTTTTGATACGGTCCAGATAAATGGCGTCCGTCGATACCACCGGGTTGATCACCAGGACATTGTCCACCTGAAGCAGCTGGTGTTGGGCCACGCCGCCGGTGTAGCTGAGCAGGGCCTGGCGACCCGAGAGCAGGGGAGCGTTCTCATCGACATAATCAAAAGCCTGCTCGCCATTCACAAAAAAAGTAAGTCTGGTGAAGTCGGCAACAACTTCCAGATGATGCCAATCGTTCAGGGTGTTGGAAAATTGGCCGGTAAACAGCAGGATCTGTTGCCCGTCCACCATTTTGAACAAAAAGACATCCTTGTAGGGCTCGCCGCGCAGGGTGGCCACATACATGTTTCCGTTCTCCTGGATCCGGAAGCCCACAGAATTGTGAACGCTGTCATGGGTGAGCATGTCCAGCGAAAGATGGAAATCGCCCCACCAATATTCGCCGAAATAGCTGGCGGAGTGGATTTCGAAACCCCAATTCTCGATTTCATACTGCCCGGAGCTGTTGACCACCCAGAGTTCACTGTCGGGGAAAAAACCGTCGGCCACCCCATCGTCGAAGTCCTCTTCGAACATGACGATTTGGGCATTCAAGCCGGATGCCAATATCATCAAGGCGAGAAGAAGAAAGGCCTTGAGGGCGAATGAGGACATGCTGAACTCCCTATGATAAGAGCGCTTGGTGCAGGGCTGGGATGAGGTATTATAGCTTAAATGCTACCTGAATATCAATTACAAAAGGGGGAGGCCAAAGGGGACGCAAACGCAGGGTTATGCGTGTATCAACAAATGCGCGGCAACTGCTCACCAACTGGCATATCGACAATCCGCTCCGATCCCAGCCCAGTAAGCAGGGTGACCATGCCGGGATGTTCGGCAACAACATCCCCCAGAATGACCGCCTCCCTGCCCAACTCATTGGCCCGCATTATTTCAAGCACCGCTTCGGCATCCTGCCCCGGCACCACCGCGATCAATTTGCCTTCATTGGCCACATACAATGGATCGATTCCCAAGATCTCACAGGCACCCATCACTTCAGACAAAACGGGGATGCGTTCGTCTTCCAACCGAATGCCGGTATTGCTTCCGGCAGCAAACTCATTCAAGGTCGTGGCCACCCCGCCACGAGTAGGATCCCGCAGGGCCTTTACATTGGGGCAGGCATCCAGAATACTGCGGATCATTCCGTTAAGCGCCGCCGAATCACTTTGAATAGGTGCTTGAAAACTGAGTTCTTTCCGGGCGGTCATCACGGCCATCCCATGATCGGCCAGGGTCCCGGAAAGTAATATCTTATCACCGGGTGCAATCAAGCGACTGTCCAGATTGAGATGCGAAGGGATCACGCCCAAACCCGAAGTATTGATAAAAATCTTATCACAGGCCCCGTGTCCAACCACTTTGGTATCCCCGGTGACGATGCGCACGCCAGCGGTAGCGGCAGACTTTTCCATGCTGCACAATATGCGATGAAAATCTGCCATGGGCAGACCCTCCTCCAAAATAAAACCCACACTCAGGGCAGTCACCTCGGCGCCGCTCATGGCCACGTCGTTCACGGTGCCGTTGATGGCCAAATCCCCAATATCACCACCGGGGAAGAAGATGGGATTGACCACAAAAGTATCCGTGGAGAAAGCAAGTTTCCCGGCGGGCAGGTCCAGAACCGCCTGGTCTTCGAGACGATTCAGTTCTTCGCAGCTGAAACGAGGTAAAATAAGTTTCTCGAGCAGGTCGGCAGACATTCGTCCACCAGCTCCGTGGGCCAGTTGTATGGTGTCGTGATCCATCAAGGGCAGAGGGCAGGCCATGCCGTCGAAATCCGGTTTCCGGCTCACAGCGCTCCCTTTCGACTGTATTTGTGATAAGCGGCGCAGGCTCCCTCACTGGACACCATGGTAGCCCCGAGGGGGTTCATGGGAGTGCATTCCTTGCCGAAGGCGGGACACTCGTCGGGCTTTTTCAATCCCTGCAAAATTTCACCGGCGATGCACTGGGTCGGCTCTTCCGTGGATATTCCTGTCACATCGAATTTTCGTTCCGCATCAAAGGCGGCCAGGTCATCGCGAATGCGCAAACCGCTCAGGGGGATGGTACCGATGCCACGCCACTTGCGGTGGCATACTTCATAAACTTCATCCACCACCGCTCGCGCCGCCGGGTTGCCCTGCTTGCGCACAGCACGCAGGTACTGGTTGGCCACACCGGGGTTACCGTCTTCCAAAAGCTCAACGGTTTTGAGGATGCCGTCGAGAATATCCACGGGTTCAAAACCGGTGGGCACGATGGGAACACCATAGGTTTCGGCCAGGGGTTCGTATTCCTCCCAACCGGTGATGGCGCAAACATGACCGGCGGCCAAAAATCCCTGCACTCGATTATCGGGGGCCGAAAGGATGGCTTCCATGGCGGGCGGAACCAGAACGTGGCTGACGATTTGGCTGAAATTGGTCAGACCTTCGCCCGCGGCCTGCTTCAGGGCCAGGGCGTTGCCCGGGGCGGTGGTTTCAAAACCCACTGCCAGGAAAACCACTTCATGATCAGGATTTTCGCGGGCGATTCTCAAGGCCTCAAGGGGTGAATAAACCATGCGCACATCACCGCCGCGGCTCTTGACTCGAAACAAATCATCCGAACTTCCCGGCACCCGCAACATGTCGCCAAAGGAAGTGAATATTACTTTTTCGCGGACGGCAATGGCCAACGCCCGGTCAATGGTTTCCAGGGGTGTGACACACACCGGGCAGCCGGGGCCATGCACCAAAGTAATTTTATCAGGCAGAAGCTGGTCGATGCCGTGGCGCATGATGCTGTGGGTTTGGCCGCCACAGATTTCCATGATCACCCAAGGCCTGGTCACGGTGCGGTGGATTTTTTCAACCAAGCCCCGGGCCAGTTCAGGGTCGCGGAATTCGGCAAGGTATTTCATTCTTCACCGCTTGGACCTGTCGAGGCATCGGCCTCCATCAATGCCGAAAGCCTGGTCAGCTCCCGCAAGGATGCCATGGCCTCATCTTCGTTGAGAACCTGAAGGGCAAACCCCGCGTGCACGATGACGTAATGGCCCACTTCCGCTTCCGGGGTGTAGGATAGGCAGGCATTGTTGCGTGCCCCACTGAAGTCGATCAAGCCCATGGGTAAACCGTTTTCCACAAATTTTTGCACGATTTTGCCGGGGATGGCCAGGCACATGATGTGGTCCTTTCGGGATAGGTCAGGAGCCATCAATGGTACAGGATGACATGCTCCAAAGATAGGAAAGGAATGTTTAATGTCTAAAAAAGAGCGAAGTGCACGCCTCGGGTAAGGTGCAGGATGGCTGGCCTGGAATCATCGAACAATTCAGGAGAAATCAGTCTTCCAAAAGTTCATTCATGATTTCGGGCAGGTCTTCTTGGGTGATGCCCAAAAGATATTCTCCATCAGGATACCGAACGGCAGCCGGACCGTGCTCGCAGGCACCCAGACAGCCACTGGTGAATACCTTCAGTTCATGATCCAGGCCCTTGGCTTTGACCATTTCCCGCAGTTCCTGGCGTAGGGCCATGCCGTCGCGATTGGCGCAACAGGGAACGGGGTGACCATCGGGGCGCTTTTGGGTGCAAATGAAGATGGCTTTGCGAAAAGGGGCGCCGAATTTTCTCATGGAACTCTCCTGCCAAACAAGGGAACAGTTGTTGATATTCCTTTTCAGTAATACTCAAGGATTTGTTCAACCGCACGCTGGCAGCGTCAGTTTTCAGCCTGGGCTCGGGCGATCAGAGCCTGGCCCAGGGCAACGGAGCCGTCGTTGGCGGGTGCTTGTTCGGGGCGCCGGGGGTTCAGGCCAACCCTGTTGAGGGAGTCGGACAATCCGGTCAACAGGATTTCATTTTGAAACACGCCACCGGCGAGAACCACATCCGATAAACCGGAATTTTGAGCAGCAACAGTGGCTGCCTGTGTCAAAAGATCGATCAGGGAGCGATGGAATCGGGCGCTTATTTCCTGAGGGTCGGCCCCTTGGCTGACCAGCGTGGCCACGGCGGTCACCAGGGGCGCGGTGGGCAAGACCAGAGATGGGTCCAACGTGATTTCTACCAGTGCCTGGGCCTTCCGGACTTCATCCAGAGAAGTTAAAGCCATCAATTCCATGGCAGCCTGGGCTTCGTAATGGGCTTCAGACCAACGCCCGGTCAGGGCGGCGACGGCATCGAAGAGGCGTCCGCAACTGCTGGTAAGAGGGGAGTTGATTTCCTTTTGCAGCATTTCCAAAACGGCCGACACGGCCTTGTCGCCAAAGGATTCGGGGAGTAGATCGACAACGGCTTCCTCTCCAACTGCCTGCCGCAAATAACCGACGGCGGTGCGCCAGGGAGCCTTGATGGCAGCATCTGCTCCAGGCAGGGGCACCGGTTCAAAATGCCCGAGGCGAGTGAAGCTGTCAGCATCGCCGGCAATGATTTCTCCGCCCCAAATTGTCCCGTCGTCACCGTATCCGGTGCCGTCCATGATCAACCCTATGGCAGGCCGTTTCATTTGATGTTCCGCCATCACCGCGACCAGATGCGCGTGGTGATGCTGCACAGGAACCAACCTCTTGCCGGCAACCTTTTGCTTTAGCGCCCACTGTGAGCTGAGGTAACCAGGATGACGATCGTAGGCGATGATTTCCGGTTCGCATTCCAAAACACCCTGAAGGGTAGTGATGGTCTCCAGGAAAAAATCGTACGCCGGCAGATTTTCAAGGTCGCCGATATGGGGACTGAGAAAAGCGCGGTCGCTTTTCAAAAGACAGATGGTGTTCTTAAGCTCAGGCCCAACCGCCAGGATGTCGGGTCCGCTTCCCCCGACAAAAATGGGAATCGGAGCGAACCCCCGGCTGCGTCGGAGAAAAAGTGGCCGGTTGTCCAGCACTTGCAAAACCGAATCATCAGCCCGCCGGACGATGGCCCGGTCGTGCAGCAGAAAAGCGTCGGCGATCCGGTTCAGCTTTTCCCTGGCGTCGTCGTTGTCCAGGCAAATTGGTTCGTCACTGCTGTTACCGCTGGTCATGACCAGGGTGTTCAATCCGTGGTTCTGAAGATGATCAAAAAGAAGGTGATGCAGAGGGGTGTACGGGAGCATCACCCCAAGACGTCGATGGTTTCGGGCGACGGCCGAGGCCATCTTGTTTGGCTCACCTGGTATTCGTTCTTCCAACAGCACGATGGGTGCCTGGGACGATTGCAGCTGGGAACTTTCGTCGTTAGAAATATGGACCAGGGAACAGGCGCTTTCCAGTGAGGCGGTCATCACGGCCAGGGGTTTGGCTTCCCGGTTTTTGCGGCGTCTCAGGCGCACCACGGCATCCTGATTGAAAGCATCCACCGCCAGGTGAAATCCGCCCAATCCCTTGATGGCCACGATTTTTCCCGCAGCCAGCAACCGGGCTGTTTCCTGTAAAGCGGTGTCTTCATCAAATAGCCGACCATCGTATTCCAGCCGGATGCGTGGCCCACAGGTGGGGCAGGCATTGGGCTGGGCGTGAAAACGTCGATGGCGGGGGTCGTCGTATTCCTGTCGGCAGGCCGGGCACATTGCAAACGGGGCCATGGAAGTGAAGGCGCGGTCGTAGGGAATACGGTCGATGATTGTCCAGCGCGGACCGCAGTTGGTGCAGTTGGTGAAGGGATAACCGAAGCGCCGGTTTCCTGGCTCGCGAATGTCGGCCAGGCAGTCGGCGCAGGTGGCGATGTCGGCTGGAATGATGGTGTTGGTGCCGGTAGTATTGCGCGATATTTCGATGGTGAAATGGACACATTCGGGGACAGCAGGGATGTCTTCGGTAACCAGCGAATCGATGCGTGAAAGGGGTGGGGTTTCGCTGCGCAGTCGGTTGCAAAAACTCTCCACCGCCTTGGCCGGACCCTGAACTTCGATTAGAACCCCGCCGCTGGTATTGCTCACCATGCCACCGAGGTTCTCTGATTCCGCGAGTTTGAAAACATAAGGTCGAAAACCGACTCCCTGGACGATGCCGCCCACCAGCATCCGCCGACGTTCATTCCTGAAATCAGACACGCCTGGCCCGCAACCAGTCGTACCACTGGTCCATGCCTTCGCCGGTGGTGGCTGAAACACGCAGGAATTCAAGTTCGGGATTTACCTGGACGGCCGCCTTTTCGCACTTGTCCACATCAAAGTCAACATAGGGCAACAAGTCGATTTTGTTGATGATGCAAAGGTCCGATGCAGCGAACATGGTGGGATACTTGAGAGGCTTGTCGTCGCCTTCGGTGACGCTGATGATGACAACCTTGCTAGCTTCCCCAAGGTCGAACAGGGCGGGGCAAACCAGGTTGCCGACGTTTTCCACCATCACGATGGAGTTCTCGGCCGGAGCCAGCTTCTGCAGGGCCTTGCGGACCATTTCGGCATCCAGGTGGCACCCGTGGCCAGTGTTGACCTGCACCACTTCGGCACCAGTGGCGGCAATGCGGTTGGCGTCTGTCAACGTTTGTTGATCGCCTTCGATGACGCTGATTGGAATATCGGTTTTCAAATGGGTGATGGTGCGTACCAGCAGTGTGGTTTTGCCCGATCCCGGCGAAGATACAAGGTTCAAAGCCAGGATGTTTTTGGCCTCGAACCACCCCCGGTTGCGCTGGGCAAGCATATTGTTTTGCTGAAGGACATCCTGCTTAATATCTATGGTTCGACCGGAGCCATGGTCGTGGTCATGTGTGTGATCGTGATGATGATGCTCCATCTCGCCGGGCTTCCGAAAAGTAACCGCATCGGACGGTTGGCCGCACCCACAGGAATCGCACATGTTCGCCTCTTTCGATCAAGTTGTTTCATTCAGGTGGAGGAACCACCCAAGCCCATTCTACAAGCCCAGAAAGCGAATGGCCAGTCCGCAGGACAAAATTGCCATTCCGGCCAGGGTGTGGGCGAACCGTTCCATTTTTTTCAGGGGCAACAAGGCCATACCGCGCTCGGCCAGGAAGACCATGGCCACCATGGTGCCCACCGTGACGATGGAAAAAACAGCCGTCACCAGAACCAGTCCACCGGTGTTGGCCCTGGCCGCTGGATACATCAGAATCGGGATCAACGGTTCGCATGGCCCCAGCACGAAAATTACAAACAGGGCCCAGGGAGTCAGTCCCCGGGTTTTTTGATCGTGAACATGGGTGTGTGAATGGTGGTGATGGTGCCGGTGGTCGTGAATGGTACCGTCGGCATGGGTATGGCTGTGGGTATGGGGGCGGTTCCGAAAGGCTTGCCGGGCGCCCCAGGCAGCATAAACCAGTCCAAATGAGATAAGCAACCAGGCTGCGAGTTCACCGCGCATTCCTTCAAGAATTTCCAGTTTTCCCACGGCGAGGCCCAGGGTAATACCCAGCAGACCCAAGGCAACGGAGCTGAGCACATGGCCAACTCCACAAACGGCTGTGGTCAGTAAAGTGCGTCGCAACTTCCAGTTACGGGCGCGGCCAATGACAACAAAGGGCAGATAATGATCAGGGCCGGCGATGGTGTGCACGAAACCAATGGATGCGGCTGTGGCGGCGAGGAGGCCCAGTTCCGATGTCATGGTCAGACTCCAAGGGAAGGGAACAGATACTTACTCGATCCTGATATAAAAATATCATCTTTTTCCTGAGAGTCTACGACCAATTGGAGTTAGAACGCCTCTCCAAGTGACAAATAGAAACCAGAATCCCCATTTCCAAATCCGAAATCAATCCTGATATTGACCCGTTCGTTGGGATCAAGCATATACCTGAGCCCAAAACCTGCAGACCAAAGTTCTCCACCGAGAGTCAGTTTCCCGGGGGAAGGGGCGACATCTCCAATTCCGGCAAAAACCACTGCTCCCAAGGGGCCCCACAATCGACTGCGTCTCATTTCCAGTCGCCCGAGAGCCCTGGTCTTATCCATAAACAAACTGCCCCGGTACCCCCGCAAGCCATCATTGCCACCAAGCCTCGGCATGGCAAAAAATGGGGCCTCTCCTTCAAGACGGGTTGTCAGGTATTGACCGGCGAGAACTGTGTATTCCCCCAAGGGCCAATACCCCCGCAGGTCCAAGGTGTATTCCTGGTAGGTGTAGTCGCTGCCCAAATCAGTGCCGCCGAAGCGGGCGCCCGCCCACAACAGCCAACCTTGATCAGGGGCCCAGGTGTTGTCCCGGGAGTCCATCAGTAAAGAGGGTCCCAATCCTGAAAGCCAGGAGGTTTCGCTGCCGAGAATGTTGCCTTGGCCGAGTTGTCCGTCGGGGTCGGTTTCACTCAAACCATGTTTAACTACTTGATAACTCCCGCCCAGTCGCCAGTTATGCCATATCCGGCGGTTGTAATAGAGGTCCAGCCCCAAATTCTCGGAAGTGAAACTCTCTTCCTGGTCAAGGCTGACCGCGCGCCCAATGCCGTAAAACTGGTCGGGAAATTTGAAGAAATGAGGCACCAGATTCAAGGCATTGCGGTCCTGGTCCCAATTCAAACTCAAGCCAAGGTAGACCAGGATCTGGTTCTTCAGGGTGTAGATGAAAACGGGGCTGAAAACCGACGGTCGGGAATCGGCATACTCGGGTTCCAGATAGAAAAAACGCAGAACTGTTCCGCCGAGCATCAGGCCGGTGTCCGGGGTGTAGCCAAGAATGGGCAGCAGGACCGTGTTGCCGGAATGGGCCAAACTGTCGGAAGCCGCGGTGGCTGTCAGGGCGTTGTCCAGGCGTTCTTTTTTGGCGGCATTCTGAGTTAGCCCGCTACTTGGTTGCAAAAGGCAAAGGCAACCAGCGATCAGAACGGTTCGAAGTCTTGGGATGGCAAATTTCAACACGGAGACACCTGTCCTGGCTTTTTATTTGGGCATTGATTGAGGAATTCGAGGTTGTTCCACCCAGGGGAAACAACTTAGAATTCAACTTCAGACGGCCATCCGTCAATTAGAATTCACCAGAGAGCCATTCTGTTTACGACAAATAACAGGTATGGTAGTTTGTCCAAAACTAGAAGATTCACCAAATCAGCAGACTGATTTCATGCCCCGCCATAAGAATTTTTCTGTTTCTTTCCCTGGGAGACAAATGTGTTCAAAAAGTTGCCTCGTATTCTCTGGATAATCTTAAGACCCTTGTTGACCATTGTCCTGGTGATTTTTCTAGTGGGCAGTTGTGCCCTGCGTGGCAGCCAGGCCAAGCTCAAGGGGACCGTTCTGCTGAAAGGCCTGACCCAACAGGTCATAGTCAATCGTGATGCGTTGGGAGTGCCGGACATCAAGGCCCAAAGTCGTCTGGACGCGGCCCGGGCTCTGGGCTATCTCCACGCCCAGGAGCGATTTTTTCAGATGGATCTGCAACGTCGTGGTGCCGCCGGGGAATTGTCCGCCTTGTTGGGCTCCGCCTTGCTTGTGATGGACCGCGATGTGCGCCGTCATCGTTTTCGGGATCGCGCCGAAGCCGTTGTGGGGGCAGCAAAAAAACAGGACCTGGAAATACTAGACGCCTACACCGTTGGTGTGAACAGCGGCCTTTCCGACCTGAAAGTCCGTCCTTTTGAATACATTTTTTTACGCCAAAAGCCAGAGCCCTGGCAACCCACCGATTCCATCCTCACCTTGTACGCCATGTTCCTGGACCTGAGTCTGGATATAGCCAAAACCGAAGAAATATGGGCTACGGTGCGAGACAATATGTCGCCCACCATGACCGAGTTTTTTCTGCCCAGGGGCAATCGCTGGGAAGCACCTTTGCAATCCGAACCGGTAACCGGGGTTGTCTTGCCAGACTCAACTGGTTTCGATATCCGCCAATGGGAATACGATACTCGCCCCGAAGATGAACACAGCAGCAACCTGAATATCCCCCGCCAGGATCTGGCCGGCAGCAACAACTGGGCGGTGGCCGGTGCGTTGACCGGCCACGGCGGCGCCATCCTGGCCAACGACATGCACCTGGGTCTTGGTCTGCCCAATATCTGGTATCGGGCGCGCATGAGTTGGCCCGAAGAGGGGCATGCACGCAGCGTGGTGGGCGTCACCCTGCCCGGAACCCCCTCGTTGATCGCCGGCAGCAATGGCCAGATCGCCTGGGGTTTTACCAACAGTTATGGCGATTGGGCCGATCTGGTGATTCTGGAATTTGATCCGGAAAACCCCTCTCGCTACCGCACACCCGATGGTTGGAAGAATCTCGATCACCGGGTGGAAATCATCGAGGTATCGGATGCAAAACCCGATACCCTGTTGTTTGCTGAAACCATCTGGGGACCGATTTGGACCACCGATACCAAAGGCCGACAATTGGCCCTGCGGTGGACCGCGCACGATATCGAAGCGGCCAACATCAACCTGCTCGACCTCGAGTCGGCCGGTAATGTTGACGAGGCCATGGCCGTGGCCGCAGCCGTGGGTATGTCCCAGCAAAACCTGGTTTGCGCCGACGATCAGGGCCGCATTGCCTGGACCATCGCCGGTCCCATTCCCAACCGGGTGGGCTGGGATGGCCGCCTGCCGGTGTCCTGGGCGGACGGAACCTGTCGCTGGGATGGTTATCGCGATCCTGCCGACCAGCCACGCATCGTGGATCCGGAAGAAGGCCGGTTGTGGACAGCTAACAACCGCGTGACCGCCGGTTACGACCTGGCTGTGATAGGTGATGGTGGATATGGACTGGGCGCCCGAGCCCGGCAAATTCGCGACGATCTGCGCGCCCTCGATCGTCCCCTTGAAAAAGATATGCTGGCGGTTCAACTGGATGACCGGGCCCTGATGATGGGTGAATGGCGAGACATGATCCTGGAGGTCATGAGGCGCCATCCACCTGAAAGTGGAACCGCCAGGGCCGATTTTCTAAAGGTTGTGCGGGATGATTGGACCGGCCGCGCCGAACCCTCTTCGGTGGCCT
The DNA here is from genome assembly GCA_024275485.1 of Candidatus Krumholzibacteriota bacterium. Lineage (GTDB taxonomy): Bacteria > Krumholzibacteriota > Krumholzibacteriia > LZORAL124-64-63 > LZORAL124-64-63 > LZORAL124-64-63. Next base: position 30,835 of record JAJRZA010000046.1, read on the forward strand.
ACCGTTTGGTCAGTACTTTCAGTTACGTTTGTGTGGATCGCGTTCATGGGTTGCTGCTGAGGCGGTTGACTCGGGGGCATCCTGATTTCCGCTCCAGTTGGTTGCCCTATCGTCACGCCGTGACCTGGGAAGTTCTGGCCACCCGCCCGGCCCACTTGCTGCCGCCCTGGAACAAGGACTGGGATGAGTTGTTGCTGCAGGCGGTGGATCGAACCATGGACAACCTTGGCCTACCCGAAGTGGATTTGAACGACTGCACCTGGGGTGCCATAAATACCGTGGTGGTGGCGCACCCGTTTACGCGGTTTGTTCCTCAATTGTCTCGGTGGTTGTCGGCACCACCGAAGGCCTTGCCGGGTGCTTCTTTCATGCCCAGGGTGCAGCATCGTCGCAGTGGAGCGAGCCAGCGAATGGTTGTCTCGCCGGGTAAGGAGGAGTTGGGGATTTTTCACATGCCGGGTGGGCAGAGTGGGCATCCCTTGTCGCCGTTCTTTTTGGCTGGGCATGAAGATTGGGAAGATGGGGCGGCTACGCCGTTGTTGCCTGGGGCGGTGAAGTATCGGTTGATTTTGGTGGGTGAGTGAATGGGAACTGGTGGTTTGTCCTCCGGCGAAAGTTCCCGCCGGCGGGAACAGATTCCTCAACCGTCTCAAACTGTGATCTCTACCATGGCACAAACGATCCTGAAAATGCATCCATCGTTCTCTTCGAGCCGTTCGTCGGGGACCCTGAAGTTTCTTTCCTTCAAAAAATGGAAGGGAGCCACCTTAACACATGAACCAAATTTTTGGGACCATCTCACTCCTCTTTGGGGATTTTACACCCTGACTGCTAACACAGTTAGAAATACACGCTCCGGGAACATTGGATCTCCCGCCACACTCCTAGCAGGAGGGGTCAATCCAATCCCCATAAAGCTCCGGCCTGCGATCCCTGAGAAAAAGCCGCCGGGCATTGGATTGGGCAACCTGCTCCAAATCCAACTGGCAATGCAAAATCTCATCAGTGCCTTCGTGCGCCCTGGCCAAAACTTCCCCATTGGGCGCACACACGAACGACTCCCCTGCAAAAACCAGATTCTCTTCCTCCCCAACCCGGTTGCAAAGGGCGGTGAAATATCCGTTGTGGAAGGCGGTTACCTGCATTTCGGCTTCGTACAGCCCTTCTGGCCATTCACCCACGGATCCGGCCTGGGGTATGAAAACCACCTCGGCTCCCTGGACCGCCAGTGCCCGCATGTATTCCGGATAATGCCGATCGTAGCAGATGGCCACCCCGAGGCGTCCGAAGCGGGTATCATACACCGGAACTCCTTTGTCACCCGGAGTGTAATAGCCCTGTTCATGAAAGAATTCATACTCGGTAATATGAACCATGCGGGTGATGCCAAGCAGTTTTCCGTCAGCATCGATGACGGGGGATGAGTCGAAGGTTGGGCCGGGATTATCCGGATTATCCGGATTACCGGGGCCCTGTTCAAAGACATTCAGCACGATGACCACGCCCAATTCAGCGGCCAAGGCGCAGAAGGCTTCAGTCGTAGGGCCGGGAATCGATTCGGCCCGCTGCAGGTTCTCCAAGGTGGCTGGAACCTGAGGGTAAAAACGGTCGAAAGCCAACTCGGCGAAGGCGATGACCTGGGCGCCGTCGGCTGCCGCCTTGCGGGCCGCAGATAATCCGCGGGCCCGGTTGGCTTCCCGGTCCCAGGTGGCGTGCTGTTGGATGAGGGCAATTTTCATGGGGTCTCCTTGATCTCTTCAAAAATCCCGGCATCCCGATTCTTCCGCACATTGTCCCAGTCAAAATACCGCCCATTCATGGCTATATAGACCCCGGCCGGCAAACTCTGGGCAAACGCCAAGGAGCTGCCCAAATTGAACAACCCATCACTGCTGCCAAATGCATAGGGAATCATCGCTCCGGTAAGAACAATCGTCTTGTCGGTAATATTTTCGCCCAACATCCGAGCCGTTTCTTCCATGGTATCGGTGCCATGAGTTATCACGATGGCCTCACGCGGGCATTTGCGGCATTGGGTGAGGATGGCCTGGCGGTCTTCGTCATCCATTTCAAGGCTGTCGATCATCATCAAGGTGCGCACTTCCACGTCGAGCAGGCTGCGACCCAGATGGAGCATGTCGCGCAGGTGAGTGTCTTTGAAGTAGAGAGTCCCGTTGCGCTCGTTGTATTCCTTGTCGAAAGTACCGCCGGTGATGAAGAGGCGAATGGGCTGGTTCATGATCAACTCCTGAATTAATCCTGCCGAAACCTGTGACACTAGATAAGGATCACCAATCGGTCCCCATCCAGCAAAGCATGTTGGTAGACCATCAAACTAAAATCAAAGCCGGTGTGGCAGTTCCAGGCCTTGATCACCCGGCCTCCTTGCAAATCCCCCATCAACTCGGGCGCCGGATCGGAATTTTCGGCGAGGCGATGGAAGGCCTCAGGGAAGGTACCACCCTGTTTGCGCAGGATTTTGAGCAAAAAGCTGATCATGCCCGCGTTGACCACTTCGCCGTTTTGGTTGAACAGGATGGTGACAATCAGGTCGGTATCCGAAGGCAGATCCGCGCGAAGCCGGTCGCCGATGGCAATGCTGCATTCGGCCTGACCGCCAATTTTCTTCAGGATTGTTCCGTAGGGTTTACCCAAAGGGGTATACAAATCGCCAAAAACATCTTCAAAAAAAGGCAATAGTCCAAAGCCGGACAATAGATTGCGGGCGTTTTGGGTTTCGTCTCCAGTGGTCACTACCAGGCGGAAATCCTTACCCATCTCCGGCAAAAACTCCTCGCTGCCTGGCAAAGTGCTTACCCGGCCGGTCAGGGAGTCGAACGGGATGAGTGTGCCCGCCATGTCCCATAGCAGCACACCGGAGCTATTGCAGGGGTTATTTGTGCTATACTTGGTATCTGGCATGATGTTGGCTTTCAGGAAAACTCCTGACAAGGCCGGGCTGCAGTTCTCACTTGCATCCGGGACGAAATCGGAGTTTGATGTTAACGGATTAACCGGTTTAGCCGCCAACACTGGGGGAGGCGGAACCAATCGCAGTGAAATTATACCCGATTTTCTGGGATTCACAAACAGAGGGAGTGGAAAATGAAAAACAATCTCGTCGGAAAGGCTGGTTTTAAAGGCCTGATGACAGCAGGCTTGGTGTCTCTGGTGGCCATGGTAATCATGGTGCAACCAGTCATGGCCCAAAGCCTGGAAGAGCTGCTGGAGCAGGTTGGCGAAGATTACGCCATCAGCTATTCATCACCATTTCTGTATGCCTTCGGGCCGAACCAGAACGCCGGCATGTACCAGACGGCCCACATCCCCTGGGGTGGAATCACCTTAGGGCTCGGCATCAAGGTCATGGCGACTCACCTGAACTCGTCGGACCAGACCTTCTCGAAAAATATCGAAAACGTGGATTTGGGAGACTACGACCCCAACTACGCGGGTGAAGTCGGCAATATTGTCATGAGTGGGCCCACTATTTTTGGCGATACCGAAACCAATGGTACGGTGACCGGCTATCTGCATGGCATTCCCGTCTTCCAACAGGAAACAATCCCCGGTTTGATCGAGACCAACTTTGTTCCCCTGGCCACTCCGGAAGCCTACATCGGCGGAATTTTTGGTTTGAAGGCAACCCTTCGCTATTTTCCCGAAATTGATATGAGCGACTATGGCAAAACCGAGTATCTGGGTTACGGTTTGCAGTGGAGTCCCAATGGGGTTCTGCCCGGCATTCCTTTTGATGTGATGGTCGGTTTCTTTACCCAGGAATTGAAGGTTGGAAGCTTGCTGGAGACCAGCGCCGATACCTACTTCGTGGGTGCCAGCCATGACTTCAGCCTCTTGCGTATTTATGGTGGTTTGGCCAAGGACAAGTCGGACATGAAAGTTGCCTACCAGATCGAAGGCGACGGGCCAGATGTCACTTTTTCCATTGATGGCCGGCAGAAACAACACATGACCATTGGTGTAGCCCTGAACTTCCTTCTGGGCCTGAATGCAGAAATAAACATGGGCGATATGACCACTTACAGTGCTGGTCTGATGCTCGGCTTCTAGTAAATCGGAAAAAACGAAAGGATTACGTCATGAAGATCAACAAAACAATCTACTTGCTGACAGCATTGACCTTGATGCTGGGAGCAGGCCTGTGGCTGACCGGTTGCGAAAGTGATACGGTGGCCCCCCACGATAATTTGCCGGAGCTGACGCCCGAGGATGTGGCCTATCAGGCAGGAGCCCTGGCAACGGCCTCCGGTCGTTTCCTGCCCCAACTGGTGGAGTTCTCGGGTACCGATAAAACCGAGTATACCTACACGTTTCCCGCCCAGGGTAGCGATGTAACGGGAACCGTTCATTTCGATTTCCGCCTTGGTGGAGCCGACGGTAGCAGCGCCGATTTTGACGCAGCCGACTGGGGCCACATGTACACCGGCATCGATTCTCCTCTTTCTTTTGCCGTTGGCGCCGGTGGCAATGTGGAATTGAAATTCAGCATCCTTGCCGATATCGTCCAGGCAACCCAAACCGCCACCTTACTGGAGGGAAGTGCCGGAACTTTTGTGGGGGGTGACTATTTGGCGGTCTTTTCTTTCGATGGTGTGGTCATCACCGCTGGGGAAGGCTATCCTTCGGCTGGAATCATCACTTTCATCAGTAGCGGACATGTGCTGGTTGTAACCTTCGACGGTGACGAAACCGCCACCATCTCCCTGGACGACGTTCCAACCTGGATCGTCAATCTAAACAGTGGAGTCCTTGTTGAGGTGAGTTAGGACTTTTTTGTATTCTTCAAAAAACAAGGCGGAGTCCCTGAGGACTCCGCCTTTCTCCGCTAGTGACCGAACAATCTCAGACCCGGTTCCTTCCTATCCGGACCGGACCCAACCTTTCGGCTGTGAGTCGCAGGTCCAGTCTGGAGCCTGCGCCCGACACGACTTTGCGCTGCCTTGTATTTCAGGACAGACCGTCGGGACCCAGGCCAGTACTCAGTTCGGTGGTTCTCCGCTGCCGCTCCGTCATGCAAAACCCAAGCTCCACCCAGGACCGCTCGTTCCAGGAAGAGTCTAAACTCACCTTGTCCGCATTATGAAACCACGAAACAAAAAACGCAAGAGAAGATTTTTTGGTGCAGAGTAAGAGGATCTGATTGGTTGTGCTGTTCTCCCACCCTGCAACTGGTTAATTCAATTTCCCGGTGATGACGGATTTACCACATCTGATTCCCTCAAACTCCACCATAAAGTCGCCTTTTCCCTGCACAAACCACTGAACTTCGCGGATTCCGAAGGCGCTGATGTAAGTACCGATTCGCCAGGGTCGATGTTCCACGGCATCAACTTCATCAAAAAATTCATTCTTCAGCACACCGCCGGACAGCACGGTGAGATTGTCCCCTTCAAGGGTGAACAAATCCTCCCGAACCAATTTTTTCTCCCTGGCTCTGGTCGATAAGGTTGGCAGCGCTCCGCTGTTGATGGCCCTGGCGCGCACCCTGAAAACATTCCCGCCCAGACCCTTTACCTCGATGATTTCAACTTCAACCCTGGGCAACTGGCTGGCCGTCCAAATCACAAACATGGCGTTGCGGTGCAGCATATCCGGCAGCATCCAACCGGGGCTGCTGCGCACGCTGAATTCCCGCCAGCCGCCAATCTCAATCTCACCATAAGTGGGATGATCGAAGGGATGCCACTCGGTGAACATTTCTCCCATCATGAGGTGATCGTTGAATTTTTGTCGTTCCACTAATTTGGGCCGACGCGACCACAGATTCCCGTCCTTGCCGTTGGTCTCTTCGCGATAGCCGCGGTAGGCCGCCTGGGCGCTCATGTACAGCTCACCCACGTAGGCGTAGGAGCCGAAGATCTGGTACAGGAACTCATCGAAATCACCATAGGTGGTGTAAAGGTCGCTCATGCTGACGAGGTAACGATAGCCGGGAACCGTGCGTTCGCCTTCGCGTCCGAGGTAGTCGAAGACGGCCAGGTCGGCATCCGGCAGGGGCGGCGATAGTTTGCTGCCCGGACCCCTCAGGAACATGCCGCCGTAGTTGTGAAAAGCGAATCCGAAGGCAATATTCTGGTGCTGCAAAAGGAAGTCGCCCACGGCTCGCGTATTGGTGGCGCTAAAGGGGAAATCACCACTGCCGCCCTGCACAAACCGCGGCTGCCACTGGTATCCCCAGTTGCGGTTCATGTCCAGATAGCCGGCCCCGTCTTCATTGATTCTGCCATCGCCATCGTCATCAATACCTTCCAGATACAGGCGGGTCCATTCACCCTTTTCACCCGGTTTGATGCGCACCATCACCCGGGGATCGTCGGGATGGGATTTCCATCGGCCGTGAGGATCGCGAATGCGCATTTGCAGGATGCGTCCATCGCCGTCCAGGTCGTTGGGAGGGTCTTCATCGAACAGACCGTCCCCGTCGTCGTCGTAGGGTATGCGGGCTGAACGCCCGAGGTTGTAGCTGTTTGGATCGGTGAAGAAACGGGCACGGCTGTCCACATTCACGGTGGGGATGATGTAGAAGGAGGCGAGATCCAGCAACTCCGTGATGCGATCCCATTGGCCGTATTTGGTCAGCAGGGTCCAGGCCGTATACAGGCAAACCTCCGTAGCCTGGATTTCGTTGCCGTGGATGGCGCCGTCCACGTACATGGCAGGTTTGGTTTCGGCTTTCCCGGTTATTTCGTTGGTCACGGTCAAGCACCAGATGTCTCGGCCTTCGGCGCTTTTTCCCAGAGACTCCAATTCGGTAAGATCGGGCCAGGCTTTGTGCATTTCTTTCAGGGCCTTGGTGACCATGTCCTGGTCATAATAATGGTCCCAGGTCAGGTCCGGCTGGTCGGCCAGACTGTGGCTCGAAAGACAACTCAACAGGGTCAAAACGACAATCAACACACCCAGGTTTTTCATTATCGACCTTCCTTGGCGGCGACCGTCAATTGTTTGGTGATTTTACCCAGCGAGGGTGCTTCGGCGGTAATGTTGATTTCATTGCCGACGGCAACTCGTACCAACCAGCGAACTTTAACGCTGCCGTGGGCAGGCAGCTGATCCACAATGGTGCGGGCACGGCCTTCAAGAATTTCCGCGCCCTCGATATTCACCACCAGGGGGGGAACCCTCGAGGTGCGCAATCCTTGGCCAATGGGGTAGGGAATCGGGCCATCGTTGTTCAACCAAACCGTCAATTCATACACATCGGTGCCCCGGGAAGCTAAATTGACCTGGCCAAAATGCATCACCGGCAACCAGGAGGGCAAGGTCGAAAGAAATTGAACCGGGGTGGCCAGAAGCGAGTCCACCAGGGCTGCCGGAGGAGTTGTAGCGGCGAAAGGGGCTTCTCCGCCAACCAGAACCGTTTCTCCGGACGGGAGCTGGGTCTTTTGCCAGGTGAGCAGTCCGGCCCAATCACCGAGCTGATGGTTGTTGCTCGTTTGTTCCGTGTACTGCAACAGGGCTTCTTGTTTGTCGGAGATGGCGTCTTGGCCCTCGTCGTCAGCGTTGGATTCCGGATCACTTGATTGGTCAGGATTGTTCTCAGGGTTTTCATCCGATGTGGTTGAGTCCTCGTCAGCCACCTTGGGTAGGGACCAAAAATCCAAGGCAAAAGAAGGTACGCCGAATTGAAAATATCCCCATTCTTCAGCCGACCCGACGGATGATTTTGGCGAAGGCAGGCGCTCGCCGGTCAAGCCGCTTTCTTCGAGGAGTTCCAGGTATTGTTTGCTGATGGCTGACCACCAGGCGTGATCGGCGGGATCCATTTTGGTGGCCGGGTCTTCTTCCAGAAGGCCCAGGACTTGACCGTAGGTGAGCTTGTAAAACCCGTAGTTCTCGCGGAGCACCGTTTTGAGTTGATCCAAAGTCAGGCTCTGTCCAGCCTTGATATTCCATTCTTCAGCCCGGCTGTCGGGGACGGTGTATTTTCCGTCTTTCCCCCTCTCTTCCACATCGGGCATCTGGCGCAGGTTGTTGACCTGGTCCAGAACCAGGACCATGGCAATTTGCGGATGGCTGAAGGCAAATTCCAAAATGTCCCTGGTCTCGGGCTGGTCGGCGGCCCAGTGGCCTCCTTCGTTGGTCCAGTGTTCAAATCGGTGGGGAAAGTTGCGGCCGGGATTCACGCCGCCTGGACCGTCTTCGTTGAACAGGCCGTCGCGGTCGTTGTCGTGGCCTTCGGTTTTCCTGCTGTAAAGACCTCGTTGGCCCCGGGCCGTTTCTGCTTTAACGGCCAGCAGGGGGTGTTCTTCACTGATGATCCATTGGCCGGCCGGATCGGGCACCAGCATGGTGGTGATCAGGCCGTCTCCATTCAAATCTTCAGTCGGGTCCTCCGAAAAAGATCCGTCCCGATCTTCATCCACCGCGGTTCCGTTGAGGCCACCCGATTGCTGCACTTTGCCAAAAAAGGACGCCACTCCATCGGGATTGGCCATGGGGATGATATGCCAGCGCACGGTTTCCGCCGGGCTGGAACCTTCGGCATTGAGAATCTCACCAATCAGTTTCAGGGCTGCTTCGGTCCCCAACGGAGCCATTCCGCTCAGGTTGCCAATGACCAAAACGGCGGGCCGGTCGTGGGATTCTACCGGATGAATGGTCAGCATTTGAAGTTTGGTTCCGGAGGGAGATTGGCCAATGCTTTCCAGGGCGGTGCGCTTGTTCTTGCTAAAGCCCTTGAGACGTTGTTCAACATCCTTGGCCGAGTGCCACCGGTAGCCGGTGTCTGCTTGAGCGGTCAGGGGTGAAATCATGAGCATCAGAAGAACATACAAAACCGGGAATTTCCGGAGAACCATGCGGCACCTCAAAAAAAGGAAGGGGGAGAAGGCCGGAGATATTGTTCAGAGAGTATACCCCGGCCTCACCGGGCGGGCAAGACCTGTGGTCGGGTCCGGGATTGAACCCGACTCCACAAGTTCAAGGGCTACGGCCCATCACCAAGGACAAACGAAGAGGCCGGTTTGGCATCCGGCCTCTTCTGGGGTTTGGCAAGTCGGGCGTACAGCATAACGCCCAGGGGAAAATTCGACTATCCTAGAAATCGTCCTCCGTGAGTGGAATCACCTGCTCGGGCCCACCAACCGGAACTTTGGCCGCCATTGGCGGTGAATAGGTATCTGTTTGCATGGAGTAGTTTACTACCGGTGGAACGATATTCGCCACCTGCACCTCATCCTGCAAGGAATAATATTCGGATTGAACGTTAAGGGATCCACCGTTGATGATGACCTGCAACTGTGAAACTATTCGGTTCAAATCGCCTGACAACGAGAACATTTCCCGACTGGCAGAGGCCGACTGCTCGGCGCTTGCGCTGTTGGTCTGCGTTACGGTGTCGATCTGCGTGATGGCGGAGTTGATTTGGGAAATTCCCAGTGACTGCTCCGCAGCGGCGGAGGTCATTTCCCCCACCAGGCTGGCCGCACTCTGCACCCGGGTGCTGATTTCACCCAGGATGTCGCTGACTTCCTTGGCCATGTTCACGCCGTTGTCGGCGTTGGTCTGACTTTGGTCAATCAGGTTGCTGGTGTTTTGAGCCGCCTCGGCACTGCGCTGGGCCAGGTTGCGGACCTCTTCGGCCACCACGGCAAATCCCTTGCCCGCATCCCCTGCACGGGCCGCCTCGACGGCGGCGTTCAGGGCCAGCAGGTTGGTCTGGAATGCGATTTCATCGATGGTTTTGATGATCTTGGAGGTTTCATCGCTGCTGGCCTTGATTTTTTCAATGGCCTGGGTCATGCGTCCCATGGCGTCCTTGCCTTTTTCAGCAGCTTCCTGGGCCGTGTTGGTCTCACGGCAGGCCTCTTCGGCGTTCTCGCTGTTTTGTTTGGTTTGTGCAGCCAGCTCTTCAAGGGAAGCGGAGGTCTGCTCCAGTGCCGAAGCCTGATCGGCCGTGCCTTGGCTGAGGGTCTCACTCGAGGTGGAAACCTGTTTCGAGGCACGCGAGACATCGGAACTGCTTGAGCTCAGTCCAGTCATCACATCGCCAATGGGCTTGGTGATGATTCGCCTCAACAGAAGCCAAGTCAACCCGGCCAGCAGAACCAAACCGGAAATGCTGATGATGGCGGACCAGAGAACCATTGCCCGGGAAGCTTTCTCTTGTTCCATAGCGGCATCGATGAGCATGGCGTCGATGTTCGATTTAACCCCGTCATAGATTCGGGCCGAACGCTCGTGGGACAAACCAACTACCAAGGACCCGATGTCTTCACCATCAAAGGTGATTGGGTGGGAGATAGACTCCACACTTGATTGCTCCGAAGAGTATTCCTCAGTCAAGGCACTGCCATCAGAACCATAAAAATTGACGAATACAAAATCGGTGTCTTTCATGATGATCTCAGCCAGGGTGACCAGGGCTTCGAAATCATAACCCACGATATAGGAAGCCGCGACTTCGGTCAGCAAGGCTGCCGTGCCAGCTTCTTTGCTCAGGAGTTCATTCTCCAGGACTTGTTTTTCTTCTTCCTGGATTTTCCTCATCAGCTTGACGAAACCATCAGCCTGAGTGGTCTGACTATTCCGACTTTGAATGAGGGAGAAAGCTCCCGACCCGGTCTGGATAACCATTATCGCCAAAGTAGTGGCCACCAGAAATTTTGCTGTAACACCCGACTTGCTTAACATTTTGGACCCCTTTTTCGATTACTGAACTACAGCGAAGGCACCGTACTTGATGGTGGTCAGGCATTCCCGCACCGGGGCATAGTCGGCGGGAGCTTCCCAGCCAACGATTTTCGCCTTGGTGGCTGCAGGACTGTTCTTGTCCAGGGCCTTCAGAGCCGAGGCCATCTTCTGGGCCGTGGCGGCATCAGTCTGGCTGCAAGCGGCCATGGGCCATTCTGGATACAATTGTGTGGAGTGAATAAACGGGAAATCATCCTGCACCTGATTGATGATGCGGAAATCGGACAGGTTGATTGTTCCTTCATCGGCCATGCGCTCAAGTGTATCGCTGCGCACAGTCCCGACATCACAGGCACCGTTTTTCACGGCCAGGACGACGTTGTCGTGCTTGTTGCCGAATAGGAATTCCGAGCAATCTTTTTCAGGATCGATGCCATGGTCCAACAGCAGCCGCCAGGCCATGTGGGCCCATCCAAAGGAAGATTTTTTCACAGCCATGAATTTTTTGCCGGCGATGTCGGCGATGGTCTGAATGGGGCTGTCGTTGCGAACCAGCACCACGCCACCAAATGTACTGAGAGCATGACCTTTGCGGCTGTTGATCAAAGTGGAGACGGCCTTGACGCCGTATTTTTTCTCCAGCACAACATAGAAGGCGCTGTTGGCCAGCACGAAATCAACCTTGCCGCCGGTGACCGCAGGTTCAACAGCTTCAAACTTCAGGGGTATAATGGTCACTTTAGTGCCCATTTGGTCAGTCAGGTATTTACCCAGGGGTCCCCATTTTTGCATGCATTTTGGGGCACCTCGTTTGGCCAGGACGCCGACTTTTACCTCGGCAAAGGCGCTGTGTGGAATTATCATGGCAACCAAGGCCACCAACAACAGTGTGATTGTGAATTTTCTCATTACTTCTTCTCCCTTGTACACCTAGTTATTGGGTGATTTGACCGTAGTATGATCCATTGACACACCCGACTAGCCAGTTCTTCGGGGATAAATGGATAACCTTTAGTGATTTCCTAGGATATAAACCGACAGTCTTGGATTGAATTGATTTGCGGGCCAACCGGTACTATGATCAATGGTAGGTTTTCGACTATTCCTCACAGGAGCAAATATTGCTGAAATCAAAAATTCATCTTTTGGGAGCCTTGGCCCTGATTCTGGCCAATGGCTTGGCTTTGGCGGGGGAGAAACCGTCCAGCCAGGTTATTATCGAGGTGGGAGTGGCTGTTCCGTACGGAAATCTGGGTGCCGACTTTGAACGCACTCGCCTTGGTTTGAGTGCCACCAATGGTCTGGAAATCGGTTTTGGTTACCGGATTCCACTCTCGGAAACGGTGACCATTGCACCGACCTTCCTCTTTCTGGATTATGGAAATTATGAAGGTTTTGATGAGACGGTGACCGATTTTCGCATTGAGTCCTCATCTTATCGCTATGGTGTGGAGTTGATGGTGATGAAGCCCGGCACCTTCAATATGCCCCGCCCCTTTCTGGGAATTGGAGCCGGATTGTATCGAAACCGCGTCACAGGCTTCATTCAGGACTTCTTCAAGGCCGTGGACCAATCGGTCAACACCATGGGTTATTCATTGCGCGCAGGGGTGCAGATCATCGGCCTGGAATTCAGCGTCATCTACAATATCAATCGATTCAACACCTGGCAGTTTCACCAATCCGATTATTCAGAACGATACAATTGGGACAACATCAGCTTCCGGGCCGGTTGGTTGATTCCCTTCGGCGATTAAATTTCCCTGCTGACAAAATCAAACCGCCGGCCGCTAAAGAGCAGCCGACGGTTTTTTGAGCCAGGGATTCCTGTTGAACCCAGTCTAGAAAAGAATCGGTTTACCCGGTTGTCCTGGAGGTCCCAGCTCAGGAGTGTAAGGATCACTGGCCACGGAATAAGGACCTTGGCGAGCCTGATCATCGACCCCAGCCACGCGGATTTGGTGACTGTCGCCAATGCTGGCTATCAGGGTGTAGGTGTTGCCGGATGAAGTGGCGATCTGGGTCCAGGTTCCGTTGTTGACCGAATGTTGGATAACATAGTGGTTCACAGGTGATCCGGTGGTGGGGGCTGTCCAGGTGTAGTTGACGGAAACTTCTGTTTGGGCCAGGGCCGCTCCCTCGCCCAAGATCAGGCAAAGCAGTCCCATCGTCAGGATCAGAAGTGATTTGTTGATTCTTTTCATTTGGCTTTCTCATTTCAGGGAAGATGGCCGGTCAATGGTTGAGGGAACTTTTCTTGTTTGGGGGATTGCAAACCCGGTGCCAGATCCACCGAACCGTACTAGAGCTGGATAAAGCCGGTGGTAGAGTGGATATTAGGGCCCAATGGGAGCTGGAACCCGGGGGGCCAATGCCTGATAATTCCATCGCCATTGCACTGCATTCTGCACCAAAAACACCTTTTGTATGCAACTTGCAAGCCGGCCAAAAGCCATTGGAAATGAAAACTAAAATCGGTAACTGCTTTGAAAACAACGATTAACACAAATAGAACACCACTTTATACGGCAGGAATTGCCTGGTCCGGTCTCATTGTGCTCTACCTTGGGCTCATGGCCATGGGGGCCATGTTCCATTTGATTCCCCCCATTCTTCCCTGGGTCATTCTGGATCTGGGGTTGAGTCACAGCCAAGGCGGCATGCTGATGTCGCTGTTTGCCCTTCCGGGCATCGTGCTTTCCTTGACCGGCGGCTGGCTGGTGGACCGTTTTGGCGCTCGCCTCATGAGCGCCCTGGGCATCCTGGTGATGGGAGCAGCCACCGTGGCCATGTCCCGGGGTGATACCTATCCCTTGATATTGATGGCCAGGCTGGTCACTGGGGTGGGAGCGGTGATCGCAGTGGTGGCCATGCAGCGCATGGTGACTCGACTCTTCCAGGGCCGCCCTCTGGGGCTGCCCACCGGAGTCAGTGGCAGCGCCGTTCCCCTTGGCATCATTGTTATCTACACGGTGGCGGGCCCTTTGGCCGACAGCCTGGGCTGGCGAGCGGTTCCCTTGCGGGCAGGGGTGGTTTGCATCGTGGTGGCAGTGGTTTTTTTCCTGGCCGGCCGCACGCTGTTCAAACCCTCGACCAACATCAACACCAGCGATTCGACCAATTCAACCATGGATTCTTCGGAAGGCCTGCGCCTGATCTGGATTACCGGCCTGATATGGTTCTGCATCAACGGGGCCATGACCGCCTTCTTGACTTTCGCACCCGATCATTATCTGGAATTGGGGTTCGGCTCCCGGGATCGGGGTCTTTTCACCAGCATCCCCATGTGGTGCTCGGCCCTGCTGGGCCCGTTGACCGGGCTGTTGGCCGATCGCTTTGACCGCAAACCCTTGTTCATCGCCTCGGGCATGGGGTTGCTGACCTTGTGTCTGGCCCTGGTGGCGGCCGATGGCATCACTCCCCTGGTGGTTGGTTTCGGCCTGGGCGCAGCCATGGCTTTGGTGGTTACCCCACTGCTCTCTTTGCCTGGCGAGTTGCTTCCCCCTTCCCACCATGGGCGGGGATTTGGTATACTGAGCACCTGTGCCAACGCCGGCATTTTCGTTGTGCCGCCCCTTGCGGGTTTGGTGCGTGATAACAGTGGTGGCTATTTTTGGCCTTTCGCCCTGATGGCGAGCCTGTCGTTGGCCGGTATCGCAGCCGCGGTGTTCCTGCACCGACAGGCTTATTTCCAGGACAATCGGAAAATGACAAAAGTATCATGAAATCGATCACCTTGGTGTTGTTTGGTCTTGTCCCGTTGATGCTCTCCGGCTGTGGGAGTCAGGATAGGTATCAGGTGATGGAGCCTTCTCCCTATATGGAAATCCAGGAAGGTCGTTTTGCGACAATTTCCCGGGTTCCGTCCCTACACAATAGAGGAACCAGTTATTCCACTGCCGAAGTGGACGGGGTTGTTTATTTCAGCTCCGGGTCGCAGATAGTATATAGAGTGACTGATGAAGGCTACGAAACCCTGCCGATAATCCCGGATTTATTTGTCAATCATATGGTGGCCGACCCGGATGGGCAATTGTGGGTGACCGATCCATTTGCCCAGATGTACAGCTTTCAGGACGGGCAATGGGTCTTCGAGGTGGATTTGAATATCTCAGGTCACCTAAATGGATTGCTGTCGGACAATCAGGGTCGCCTTTTTGCCTATGGAGATGATAACGGGCTGTGGTGCCGTGAATCATCGGGTGAATGGAACCTGAATATTCTGCCTGAAAACACTTCTTTGCAAGATGGTTGGTCTGATTTTGGCCAGGATCCCATCTTTGTTGACAGCCAATTGCGGTTGTTCACCGAGGGTGCCGATGGCTGGCAGTTGAGTGATTCTCTTGGGGAGGACCTCCAGCTTTATCGAGCCGAGATTCAAGGCAATCCCCAGGGTTGGTTGGCGGTGCCATCGTTCGATGACCAGATTATTTTTCTGAACCATGGCGATGGTTGGCAGGAGATTCCCTACACGAGATATGTGAATCATGTGTTCTGGTTGGGAGATGATCTTTACGCTACCTATTCAGGAAGCGATGATCTTTTACACTGGTCGGGTGCCGACTGGGAACCCTTTCTTTCCTTTGCCGGGACCAACCTCGCCAATTGTTTCAATTCTCAGTCATCGGGAACAGGTCGACAGCTGTTTTTCCACAATGGAGCTTCTCTTTATTTCGATGGCAGTTCCCTGGCTCTGGAAACGCCCGGCCTGGGAGACTTGTACGGGTTGGTTTCTTTTGAAAACTCCAATCATTTGATCCTGTCCAATGGATATCATTATCGAGATGGCGGGGGTGATGGCATCTGGCAAGAGGTTGGGGCGCCTCTCGCTGATGGCCGTTTTGTTGATGACCACAATATCATGGTGATCGACGACCGGGATCAGTTGGTTTTTTTCGGTCAATATGTGATCAAGGTCTGGAATGGAAATTCCTCCTATCAGGAAATCCCAGTGGAACCTCGTTTGAAGGGAATCTATCCCCAATCCGATGGCCGGGTGGTGGTGGCGAGCAACTACATGCTGGGCCTTTGGGCGGAGGGTGGCTTTCGCTGGCTGGGTGAACATCATGAAAACTCCAGCGAAATCCAATCCTGTCTGTTGGAAGACGATGATGGCGTTTGGGTGGTTGCCCATAGCCATTTGCGATGGGTTGAACCGGAACAATCCGCCATTACCCTTACCTTTCAGGGTTGGGTATGTAACGCCGCGATTCTGGCCGAGGAATGGGGCTTGGTGTGCAGCGGGTCGGGACATCTGGTGGCGGTTGATGGAAGCAAAGTGCACAACCTGACTCCCGGTTGGGCAGATGGTTCGGATTGGAGAGTCACGACCATCCGTTCCCTGATTCCTGATGGGCAGGGTCGGTGGTTGGCCTTTGATAGCCAAAAAAGTTCCCTGTTGTTGTTCGATGGGGTTCAGTGGTGGGGCCAGGAGGATGAAGAGCTGTTATGGATCGAGGGGTGGTTCATCAGGCCTCATTTTACGGATGTCCGGGACGGTACTATCCTAATGCAAATCTGGAACATGGTTTTTATGGTGGAGCTGGAGGGAGGCCAATGATGACCGCCCGGCTTCTTTTTGGGGGCATCTTGCTGCTGGTTGCCATGACCGGTTGCAGCGAAGGCGAAAGAATTCCTCTTTCACCGCCGTCGGTTCTTTGTGAGCGGCCCCTGGATTCTGGCTGGTACGCCCTGAATAATATTTGCGATGGCCGCAGCCCAAGGGATGTGGTTTGGCATGAGGGCCTGAATCCGGTGGTGGTGGGTGAGAATGGTCTTGTTCTGGAGGGTGAGGGGCCTGGCCACTGGATGGTGCAGAATCTGGGATTGTCCGAAGACCTGACCATTGTTTCAGCCAATGCCCAGGGCGACCTGGTTGCTGCCGGAAAGAACGGTTCCTTGGTGGTTCGATCCCATGGGCAATGGCAAATCGAAACTTCACTGGAAACTACAACCTGGCACGATGTTCGGGCCAACGGCCAGGAAATCTGGCTGGTGGGCGATGGTGGTGCCCTGGCGGTGGGAATCCCCGGTCAATCCTGGCGCACGGTCGATTTTCCCGACTCCACGGATCTGCTGACTGTGTGCGCTTTCGAAGATTCAGTTTTCGTAGGCGGACGCGGGGGGTTGCTGTCCGTATTGGTGGACAACCAGTGGCACAATGTTGCTCCAGCCAGGTGGGGCCAAGCGGATGTATCGTCAATGGTTCGTTTCCCTGATGGACGCCTGGTGGTTTGGGCGGACAGTCTCCGCTTTCGGGAGCTCAGTGGCTGGGCAACTTCCTACGGTCCATATTTCAACACCGCTCCTCGTGGTCGGCTGAAATATCGTGATGGGTATCTGTGGTATGCAACCAGCAGCTATAGGCGTTTTGACCTTTCCAGCTACGAATATCCCACCCGTTATTCCAATTTCAGCGGTACAACAACTGAAGGAACTCCTGGTCCTGATGGCCAGGTCCTGGTGCTTTCGCAGGAAGGCGGTTTCAGCTGGCACCTGCTCCAGGAAGACCAAACCATCCGGGGGGAAGGCGATCCGGCCGGCATTCTCCCGCTGAATAAATTGATTCGCCTGGACAATGGTACCGTGATTTCTCCCATCGACTACGGGTTGATGGAAATCACCAGCGGTGGTGTGGAGAAAGTTCCGGGTCTTTCTGCGGAAGTCGAGAGCATGATTTACGGCAGTTCCGAAATGGCTGGTCGGTCCCTGGCTGATTTCTATTTTATAAATAATTTTACGCTGGTGCATTGTCTGAACGGGGAGGTGGATTGGCAGGAAACTGTT
>JAJRZA010000047.1 GCA_024275485.1 Candidatus Krumholzibacteriota bacterium
ATGAACCGGGATGTGGAGATTTCCAGCGAGGTGGCCGACGGTCCCCGCCAGGTGATCCTCGACCAGGTGGCCAACGGTGTGGCGGTGCGCATGGCTTTGATTTACTTGCTCTCAGGTGGGGACCCCGGGGCGCTCGGGGGCTGATTCTTTTGAGGTCATTGCGCGATTGTTCGAACATCCGACAGACATTCAAAATAACCCCGGTGGCCATATTGAGGGTCCCGGCTACCAGAAAGAGGCTGGACAATGGAGTGGAGCTGGCAGCGCATTCCCGCCGAATATGTGGTCAACAACATCAAGCTGTGCCGCAACGGCAAGGTGGGCAAGCGTGTGGGTTTCCTGCACGTGCGCAAGGGCCGTATCAAAGGCCTCGGTGTGGGCACCCCTTCTTTGGAAGAACTACCGGTTCTGGATGGCCAGGGCCTGGTCTGCGCCCCTGGCTTCATCGACACCCATGTGCATTTTCGTGAGCCGGGCCACGAGGAAAAAGAAACCGTGGCCAGTGGTTGTCGAGCCGCTGCCGCCGGAGGATTCACCGGTGTGGTGACCATGCCCAATACATTTCCTGCCATCGACCACGCTGGTATGGTTCGATACCTCGTTGACCGGGCCAGGGAAACTGGGTTGTGCCGGGTTTATCCGGCCGGTGCCATCAGCCCTCAGCTTCAGGGCGAAGCCATGACCGAATTTGCCGACATGATCTCCGCCGGGGCCGTGGGATTCACCGATGATGGATCTCCAGTGGCCAGCGGCGGTTTGATGAGCAATGCCCTGAAATACGCCCGGGTGCTCGGGGTGCCCATCATGACTCACGCCTAAGACAAAACCATCGTGGGCAAAGGTGTCATGCATGGTGGCTATTGGTCATCCCGTCTCGGTTTGGCCGGCATGGCCCGGGCTGGTGAGGACTCGGCGATTTTCCGTGATATCGAGTTGGCCCGCAGCAGCAAAGGTCACCTTCACATTTGCCATGTATCGACAAAAGGTGCCGTGGAATTGATTCGACGGGCCAAGGGCGAAGGTGTGCATTTGACGGCTGAGGCCACTCCGCATCATTTCAGCCTTGATCACGGCAAGTGCCGGGATTTTTCGCCCTTGTTCAAAATGAAGCCCCCTTTGCGGGAGCAGGATGATATCAATGCCATCGCCGAAGGCCTGGCCGACGGCACCATCGACTGCATCGCCACGGACCATGCTCCGCACACATTGACGGAAAAGGAACACCAGTTCGACCAGGCACCTTTTGGTGTCATCGGTCTGGAAACCGCCTTGGGGGTGGGAATCACCTATCTGGTCAAGACCGGGGTGCTCGATCTGGGACAACTGGTCGATTGCCTGACCAGCAAGCCGGCGGCGGCTCTCAACCTGCCTGGTGGTCATCTGGAAGATGGTGTAGTTGCGGATTTCGTCATTTTTGATCCCGACCGGGAATGGACGGTTGAAGCCTCTGGATTCCAGTCCCGTAGCCGCAACTCGTCCTACATCGGGGAGAAACTGACCGGAAAGGTGGTCGCCACTTTCTTGCGAGGGCGCCTGACCTGGCGCTTGGACGAATCCCAGGACTTTGAATAGTTAGCAGCGACCGGGAACAGTTATTGCTTAATTAACATTGGTCCTTGCTCACTTGTTTTTACAAGTCAGGTAGTTTTTTGCGCATTTCGGAATTAAAATGCCGGGGCATCCAGCCCACCAGACGATCCCGCAAGCCGGTGTTCGTCTGGTTGGTTCTGATGGTGGCTCTTTTGCTGGTGGCTGGCTGCGCTAAATACAACACCTACTACAACGCCAAAAAGGCCTTTGATGAAGCCGAGCATGTGCGGGATGAAGCGTTGCGCAAACATCAGGATCCTCCGGAGCCAAGCGGTGCCCAAAAGAGTAATTATCTCGAAGCTATAAAAAAGGCGCAAAAAGTCCTCGACGAATACCCCGGCCACAGCCTGACGGATGATGCCTTGTTCCTGCAGGCGAAGGCCCACAGTCGTCTGTCTTCCTACCGGCAATCGATCAAGAAACTGGAACTCCTCTTTCTGAACTACCCGGCCACCGAGTACCAGGAAGAGGCTTTGTATTTGCAGGGTCTCAATTACCTGATGGTCGGTGCGGTGGACCGCAGTCAGGAGTATCTCGACAAGCTGTCAACCCAGTTTCCCAACAGTAAGTTCCAGAGTGAGACCCTGAAAGTAAGTGGGGATAACTCTTATGTCCTGGAAGACTGGCAGGACGCGGCGTCCAGTTATCAGCAATATCTGGATGATTTTCCCGATGATGAGGAATTCGATCGCATCAGCTTGAAATTGGCCGAGTGTTACTGGGAACTGAATGAGTTTCTGCTGGCCAGTGAGGTTCTGCAGACGGTCAGCCAAAATACCAGCAGCGCTGAGATCGGTTTCAAATCGCGTTTGTTGAGGGCCAGGGTCCATGTGCGCCTGGGGGATTTTGAAGTTGCGGATTTGTTGTTGCGGGAAGTGGAAGCGGAGGCTGAGATCTACAACTCCCAGGGCGAGGTTCTCCTGATTCAGGCGGAAAACCTGGTGGCCCAGGGGCGGGGTGATGAGGCGGCTCCGTTGATTGAGGGCATGCCCCTTGACTGGCATACGCCGGTGATCAAGGCCAAAGCTGCCGACATTCTCGGTTACCTCTACCTGCAACGCGGTGACCTGGAAGAGGCCGGGGAGCAGTTCGCCCAGGCGATTCGTGGAAGAGACGAACTGGACGATTTCAACCAAACCCGAATTCTCGATCAAAACCTAAAGGACTATTTGTCCGCCGAACAGGCTTTGCCGGATGCCCGTCCCGAAAGGATTCCCCGCCTGAAACTCCTGCAGGCCAACGCCCTGCTCTTTGGATTTGAGCGTCCTGCCGCAGCCGGGTTGCTGTTCCGGGAAGTAGGCTTGGACTCGGCTGCCGATAGTCTGTTGGCTCCCAGGGGGCTTTACGGTGCCACTATTGTTTTTCGAGACTACCTGGATAACCCCGATTCAGCTGCCATCTTCAATGATCTTCTCCAGGATCAATACCCAAACAGCCCCCAGGCGTTCGAATTGAGAATGGGAATTGAAGGAGACTTGCTTGGATTCCTGTTGGCCCAGCAGGATAGTGCCCAGGCCGTCTATTTGGCCAGCCTTACTCCGGAAGAATTGGCGGACCTGCAAAATTCGGCTCTTTCTTCCGGCGGCAACCGACTCGGTAGTGCCCGCAAACTAGTAGGGGTGCGCCGTCGCATGGTGTATCTTTCCCGGCGGGACAATTTGTTGTATGATCCACCCGAAGGGGCTGCCGAAGCGGCCGAAGCCCGTTTTCAGGCCGCTCGCCAAAAACGTGCCGAGGAAACCGCCGAGATCCAGTCCATGGATGAGAAGCTGGAGGCCGAAGGGATCTTGCGGATTGATCGAGCGGACACCACTTCCGGTGGAAATTCGGAGTTCCTGTTGGAGGCGGTTCCAGACGAAACGGTGCCTCTCAAGGATGCCGGGGCTGGCGAAGGTGAATCCGAAGGCCAGGCCCTGGAAGAAAATGCTGATGAAGAAACCGAAGAAAAGAAAAAGGAAGATGACGACGGTGGGTACGATCTGCGCTCACCCTGATTTATCCCGGGATGAAAACCATGATAACCAGACCGACTAATGCCGCCATGCGCAGCACCGGCCGTGTCCTGGCCAACGAGCAGGTCTCATCGGGCCTGATTCGACTGGACATGCAGCTGGACCTATGCCCTGGTTTCGAACCTGGCCAGTTCGCCATGATCAACCTGACCGGGGCAATGGAATTGGTCTTCAGCCGCCCTTTTTCCATTCTCGCAGTGCAGGATCGCGTGCTCAGTCTGCTGTACCGGGTCGTGGGGCGCGGCACCCGGGCTATGCAGCAATTGCGGCCTGACGACAATTTGACGGTTCTGGGCCCGCTGGGGCGCCCTTTCTCCACACCCGCCGAAAAATTACCGGTGGTGCTGATTGGTGGGGGAGTGGGCCTGCCACCGGTGTGGGCTTGGCTGAAACAATACGGCCGCCCTGATGACATCGGCTTTTTTGGCGCCCGCGATGGTGCCGATGTGCCCTGGGACTTGCTGGATGATCGATGGCGCATCAGTGTCGACAACCACCGCCAGGTCCCGGCCGATCGAGCGGCGTGGCAGGGGCTGGTGCCGGATCTGGTGGCCAAGGAAATTTCTCCGGATGACCACCAGTCCCGCCTGGTCATGGCCTGCGGTCCCATTCCACTGTTGAAAGCGGCAGCAGATTTGGCCAGGGATCGCCATTGGCCATGCCAGGTTTCCCTGGAGGAGCACATGGGCTGCGGTTACGGAGCCTGCAAGGGCTGTGTGGTCCCGGTGATCGACCTGAACAACACGCAAGACAGTTGGCGTAACGCAACCTGCTGCCAGGATGGGCCGGTTTTTTCCGCCGAGTCCATCGATTGGTCCAGCTATAGCCGGCATGATTTTGATGTGATCGACTGAACAAAGGATGACACGGTGTCACTGCCCAATTGGTTTACCCTGCGCGCCGATGACAGTTTTGAACTGGGTCCCCGCCTTTTTCCCGGTCGAATCTGGACCGCAAGTGGTTGTTTTGCCTATGGTCTGAGTGGTCATGACATGACCGCTTCGGACCTTGCTTCGCCCTATGTGGGACTCGGGGCGGTGGTCACCAAAACCGTCACTCCGGCTCCTCGGACCGGCAACCCCATGCCCCGGCTTTGTGAGTTGCCCACTGGTGCCATCAACAGTATCGGTCTGGAAAATGTAGGTTTCGATGCTTTCCTGCAGGATATTTTGCCGCAGTTGGAAAAGATGGCCGTGCCCACGGTGGTCAGTCTGGCGGCCTCCCGACCCGATGAATTTGGTGAGATGGTGCAGCGATTGTATGGAAGTGCTGCCGGATATGAACATTGGCACGGGGTGGAACTGAACCTCAGTTGTCCCAATGTGGCTGAAGGTGGCCACGATTTTGGTGGGGATCCGGATACCGTGGCCAAGTGCGTGGCGGCTTCCCGTCCCCGATTGCCGGACCGGGCCCTTCTGGTCAAGCTCACCCCCAATGTGGCGGATATCGCCTCACTTGCCGCAGCAGCAGGACATGCCGGTGCCGATGCCATCAGTGCCATCAACACTGTGGTGGGACTTGATGTTGACCTGAAAACCGGGCGTCCGGTCTTACCCCGCAGATTTGGCGGTTATTCCGGGCCGGGTGTTCTTCCCATTGCCCTGGCCAAGGTGGACGAAATCATCAACAAGGCTCAGATTCCGGTGGTGGGCGTTGGCGGTATCAGCACGGCGGAAGACGCCTTGAAATTTTTCGCTCTCGGTGCCGTGGCCGTGCAGGTGGGGACGGCCCAGATGCGTGATCCGTTTGCGGCTGCAGAGTTGGTCAAGGAGCTTTCAGGTCAATAAACAAGACGCTGAGCATGGCTGATTGAAGAGGCTAGGCCCGATACTCATCAGGATCCAGGAAATCGTCGTCCTTGTCCAGGGCGGCGATTTCTTGATCCATAGCCTGGGCTTCTTCGGCTTCCTCCTGGGCCAGGGACGACAATTCGGCTTCATCGTCTTCGGGAGGCAGGCCATCTGGGAATTCCGCTTCCAGAAGATCAGCCAGGGCATCACCGCTGCGCAGGATTTGCATGGCCAATCCGGCACCTACTTCTTCAGCCTGATTCAGCGGACCGTTGACCGAAACCCGGTTGATGCAGGGCCCGGTTGAACCTTCGATCACAATTTCCTTGCCGGTGACCCGGGCCAGCACACCTACCGGCAGATCCGAATCGGAAATCATGTGCCGACGGAAGGCCATTTCCGCTTCGATTTCCAACTTGGTGGCCGGGCAATGCAAGGAGGCCAGGTCCTTGCGGGTTTCTTCGTCGTTGGCCCTGCCGACCACAACCAGGGAGCCCTGTCCGGGACCGGGCAGGATAAATTCCGGAGCAAAAATCTCTACCACGATGCCCTGGATTCCCAGGTGTTCGGTGGCGGCTGCCGGCAAGACCAATCCATCAATTTCACTGTGGCGCATGTGGGTTTCCATGGCCCTGTCAATGCCACCGCGCATGATCTGGAAATCAATATCCGGCCACAGATGTTTCAACTGGGCCTTGGAACGCATGGACAGCACACCGACATGGCTGCCGGGGTCCATCTCATCCATGATGTTTCCCTGGCGGTTCAGAAAGGCGTCAAAAGGAGTGCAACGAGGGGGAGTGCAGATGAGGTCAATGCCTTCGGGAGCACCCAAAGGCAAATCCGCGGCTTCCAGCACTACCGCATCGATCTGGTTGCTCAGAAGCAATTTGGTCAGGTGCAAGAATTCGGCCGGGCTGGTGGCGGTGAAAACTTGATCTTCACTTTCTTCGTCGGCCGCAAGAGAGGGTAGCACCGTCAGTTGGCAGGTTACCCGGGGAATCCCCTGGTGTACCAGATCGATGAAGGACTGCGTCTGACTCTTGGCCAGGGACGAAGGCAAACTGCCGAAACTCAAAACCCGTGTTTTCACGATCAACCCTTTCTTAGGATCCGGCGGCAGCGGCATCCGCAGCCAGGAAATTACCCACGATATTACCGACTTTTCGGGCATCGTCGAATGGCAGGGCCGCATGGATGGGAAGAATCAAAACTTCCCGGCCGGCGCGTTCGGCTTCAGCCAATTCACCACTGACGCGGCAGTACTCGCTCAATTCGTGATGATTCAGGGGCGGGTTGTAGTACACGGCCGTATCAACTCCACTGTCATCAAGCAATTTTTGCAATTCATTCCGGCGATTGGTTCGCACCCAGTACTGGTGATAGGTGACATGATTGCCGCTGCCGGGGTTGGGGTCCTGCAGCCGGTTGGCTTGAGGGATGCATGAGTCGTAAATGGCAGCAACCTGGATGCGGTCGTGTTGTTCCCCGGCAAAGCGCGCCAGACGTACGTTCAACACCATGGCCTGGATTTCATCCAGCCGACTGTTCCAGCCGGTGTAAAGATGGTTGTTCATGCGCACGGGCTGGTGGCCGCGGATTTTACGGATGCGCTGGGCGTCTTCGGTGTTGCTGCAAAGGACCATGCCGCCATCACCAATGCCGGGAAGGTTTTTGGTGGGATAGAAGCTGAGAGTGCTCATGCGCCCGAAGGAACCCATGGGCCGGCCCTGATAAAGAGTGCCGAAACCCTGGGCCATATCCACCACCACCTGCAAGTTGTGTTTTTCGGCGATGGCGTTGATTTGGTCCATATCGCAAGGGGCGCCAAAGATGGGCACGGGCATAAGGGCCCGGGTCTTGTCGGTGATGGCTGCTTCGATAGCCGCCGGGTCAATGTTCAGGTCCTCGCTGCGGATATCCACCAGCACCGGCATGGCATCCAGCAGGATGATCGCTTCGATGGTGGCGTCAAATGTATAGGGGGTGGTGATGACTTCATCACCAGGCCGAACTCCGGCCATGGCCAGAGCCAGAAACAGTGCGCTCGAACCAGAGGCCACCCCAACCGCTTCGGCAACGCCACACTGCTGGGCCAGATCTTTTTCCAGGGCATCCACTTCCTTGCCCAGGATGTAGTGTCCGGACATAAGGAATTTTTCAAACTTCTCCATGATCTCGTCTTTGCAGGGAATCATGGGCGTAATCAAATCATAGCGACCGATGCGATTGTTGCTGGAGGGGGCCATTCCATCCTCTTTTTCAATTCCATGGGGGAACCGAACAACGGTTCCCCCACAAATGTCTTCAACCAAAAGTTTGCGACAGAGCCGCCGTCCCGGGGGATCCCAAAGGATACAGCCTAGGTTGTGGTCTGGTCGGCTCGCCCGAAACAATCGTACTTGAATCCGGATTTTTCCAGATGTTCGCGATCATACACGTTTCGACAGTCAAGGAAAGCATTTCCTACCATGGTTTCCTTGAGCCAAGCGAAATCCAGCATACGGTATTGATTCCATTCTGTCACTAAAATACAAAGATCCGCTTTTTCACAAGTCTCGTATGGAGATTTGCAATAAGTTAGATCATCGTTGAACATTTTGAAATTTTACATGGCGGCAGGGTCGTGTCCCCGCACTGTGCAGCCCTTTTCATGGAGCAGACGGACTATTTCCAGGGCGGGAGCACTGCGGATGTCGTCGGTATTGGGTTTGAAGGCCAGCCCCAACAGGGCAACGGTTTTTCCGGACAGGTCGCCAACCAGGGCTTCGGCCTTGGCCAGGGCGCGCTGGGGCAAGCCCGCATTCACGCCGATGGCCGCCCTGACGATGGTCATTTCGGTGCCCGCTTCCTCGGCGATGTGAACGATGGCGTTGGTATCCTTGGGCAGACAACTGCCGCCAAATCCAAGGCCCGCGTGCAGAAATTTCGGACCGATGCGTTTGTCCAGTCCCATGCTTTTGGCCACATCAAAAATATCCGCGCCCACTTTCTCGGCAAGCTTGGCCATTTCGTTGATGAAACTGATCTTTACGGCCAGGAAACTGTTGCTGGCGTATTTGATCAGCTCGGCAGTTTCGATACCGGTGCGTACAATGGGTGTATCAAGCAGAAACAGGGGACGATAGATTTCGCGCAGGATCTCTTCACTGCGATCGGTCTCCACCCCGATAACCACCCGGTCCGGACGCATGAAATCCTCAATGCTGGAGCCCTCCCGTAGGAATTCGGGGTTGCTGGCCATGTCGAAGGGCACGGGTTGCTTTTGAGCTTCCCGGATAACCTTTTCCAGCTTGCGGGCGCTGCCCACCGGCACAGTGCTCTTGGTGACGATGACTTTGTATTCGGTCATCAGTTCACCAATTTCCCGGCCCACGTTCATGACGTATTGCAAGTCGGCCTCGCCTGATTCAGACATGGGGGTTTGTACGGCGATCAGAATGATCTGGGCATCCTTCATGCCCTCGGCAAGTTTGGTGGTGAAGGACAGGCGCCCTTCCTCCACATTTTTCAAGACCAAACGATCGAGGTTAGGCTCGTAGAAGGGAATTTCCCCCTGAATCAAGCCTTTGATCCGTTCCTGGTTGATATCCACGCAGGTGACGTGGTGACCAAAATCAGCCATGCAGGCACCTGAAACCAAGCCTACATATCCTGTGCCGATCATGCAAATCCGAATCATGAATGCTCCCTCCGGGCCTCTTCTAAGAGGCTGCCGAGTGTGGTGGTCAGGTCCCATTGGGGGTGCCAACCTGTATCCCTGCGAAGTTTTGAGTTGTCCCCGATCATGATCGGAGTATCAGCCGGCCGCACCAAAGCGGGATCCATTCGAACGGTTATGGAACAATGGGCCAAGCTGATCATTGTTTCGAGTCCATCTTGTATCGTCACCGATTTCCCGGAACTTACATTATATATTTCACCGGGTTTGCCTTTTTCCATCAGCAGGCGGTAGGCGTCCACCACATCCTGCACGTGCAGGAAATCCCGTACCACAGAAAGATCACCAGTTAATACTTCCGAGGACCCTTTTCCCGCTTCGGCGGCGGCAATTTGCCGGGCAAAAGAGGGGAAAACAAAGCGAGGATCCTGACCTGGCCCGGTGTGGCTGAAAGAGCGTACCATGATGATGGGCAAATTCCAGGCCCGCACGTACTGCTTGCACAGCAGGGTTTGGCTGACTTTGCTGACGGCATAGGGGCTCAGGGGATTCAGGGGCGTGTCCTCGGTCAGAGGGTAGGCCGATGTTTCCTGGGGGCCGTACTCTTCACACGAGCCCACCGACAGGATCACCGGTCGCGAAGCAACCGGCAATGCACGCACGGCTTCCAGCAGATTCACGGTACCGAGCACATTGCTGAGGAAAGTTTCTCCCGGATGGTCAAAGCTGTAGGCTGCCGAACTCTGGGCTGCCAGGTGGTGGATCGCCGTGGGTTTGGTCTGGGTCACCAACTCGAGGATGGGAGCCGTCTGTGCCAGGTCCAGGGACAAATAAGTAAATGCACCGGCCGGGCCCAGGTATCGAACGGATCCGGACAGATCCGGATCACCGTCAATTTGCTGGAACTCGCCAATGTCCCGGGGCAGAGCGATGTCCTGATCATGCTTGCCCAAGCCGACAACATCGAATCCGGCCAGCAATAGGCTGCGGGTCAGGTGCAAGCCCACAAAACCAAGGGCTCCGGTGACCAGGCTGATGGGGCGTTCCTTGTTGAATTCCACTATGTCCTAACCATTCATCAATCGGAGCCACTCCTTGTACAGGCAGACATCCATCAGGACATCCAGGCCCGCGTCGCTGGCTGCGGCTGCCGCCTCGGGGTTGATCACCTGCTCCTGCATCCAAATGCATTTGTCGCCCCGGCTGATGGCAGCCTCGACAATGGGGCCCACCTGATCACTGCGGCGGAAAATATTGACCACATCAACTGGGCCGGGCACATCCTTCAGCGATGGGAAGATTTCCAGACCCAGCACGGGATCCTTCAGAACCGGATTGACCCCGACTACGTCAAAACCCTGGCCCACCAAAAAGAGAGCGATGCCGTGGCTGGCCCTGTCTTCCTTGGCGCTGATACCCACCACGGCGATGCGTTTCATTTCCGCCAGGATGGTTTTTACGCGCTCGTCGGCAGGATTGGAAAAAGTGGTATTGCCGGAATTCAAGGCGTCGGACATGTTCTGTTCCTTTCAATCTTTGTCTGGTTCAAGGCAAAAGTTGACCTTAAACTTAATCCCGGCCTCCAAACCGCACAAGACAAGATAGAAGGAGCCTTAAAATGAAGGGCACTTAAATAAGCCACCAATTGGCATTTTTTGCTTTTATTTGTGAAAAAAATAGAGTAGTATCAAAAAAACCAAGCCTCGCCCGCTTACACAATAATCAATAGACCATGCTCCTGGAGGGGTTCAATTCCGTTCTGGAATAAATGGAGGGTCGCTTATGCTGGTCAATCGGGCTTTCGTCTTGTTTGTGATGATGTCGTGCCTTGTCCTTGTTTCTTCTTCCTCTGCACAAACCCTTCGCTTTGACCCTGATCCCTACTTTCCCGTGGATCAGCAGTTCACCTTGCCCCTTTTGCTGGAAGCCGCCGGACTGGATGTCAAAGGTGTGGAGTGCAACATCACTTTCGATCCATACCTGGTTGCTTTGGAAAGCATCGCTGCGGGGCCTTGGTATACCGACAGTGGGCGGGAATACTTTTTCTGGGATTACACCACCCCTTCTTCCGTGACTATTCATTTCGCCTCGGCCATGCTCGAGGGCACCAGCAACGCCGATGGAGCCATTGCCATTTGCCATTTCTCATTTGTGGATTTTGGCTTCTGTGACCTGATATTCACAGATGCAGATGTCCGTGATTTGAACAATGATCCGCTCTCTTTTGCCTTGGACAACGGGTTGATCGTTCTGGACCAGGTTGTGGAAACTGATCCATTGGTATTTGCTGCCTTGAAGGCGATTTATCGCTGAATTTCCGACACGCGCCCAGGCACGGGAAATGCTACACAGGCTCAGGCAAAATGGCCTGAGCCATTTTTTTCGGGATATTTTTCGGATTTTTCTTCACCCGACGGGGCTCATGCTTTACTATTAATGAATAGTCATTCAGCGAGGCCCCGGTTCGGCCTCTTGTTGAATCTCAAGCCGGAAGGTGTCTACGTGAGTCCCCTATTCATGTCCATCCTGCTGTTCTGTTCCATGTCACTCTTTGTCGGGACCATGGCCGATCGTTATTGGTTGCTGCGGGCCGGTGAAAAAGAGATTCGAAACGACCGCCTCGGCGACCGTCTGCGGGCCCTGTTGAGCATCGGATTCGGCCAGAAAAGGCTACTTTACAAAACCGGTGCCGGTTGGATGCATGTGGGAATTTTTGCCGGGTTCCTGGTTGTTTCCCTGCGCACGGTTACTTTGATCGGTCGCGGATTCGATCCTGATTTCAATCTGCCGTTTTTTGATGGTCCCCTCGGCCTGGCTTATGCCGCCTTGAAAGACACCTTTGCCCTGATCATTCTTCTGGCCCTGGCTTATGCGTTTTTCCGTCGTTTGGTGGTCAGGCCCAAACGCCTGCACCTGAGTGCGGAAGCCAACCTCATCCTGTTGTGGATTGCCTCCCTGATCGCCAGTGATCTGTTTGGTGACGCGGCGGCCCTGCGGCTGGATCCGGGCAACCATGAGCATGGTTACGCCTGGGTTTCCACTGCCCTGAGCGGATTGTTTGCCGGCAGCGAGACTTCTGCGGTGCAAACCTGGTTCAACTTCATGTTCTGGTTTCACAGCATCGCCGTGCTGGCCTTCCTGAATTTCCTTCCCTTCGGCAAACACTTCCACGTGCTGACGGCGTTGCCGGCGGTTTTTCTGCGTCGATTGACTCCCGGTGCGGCTCTGCAGAAGATGGAATTCGAAGGCAGGGAAACCTTCGGCGTAGGCAAACTGGAAGATTTCAACTGGCGCCGTTTTCTGGATATGTACACCTGCACCGAGTGTGGCCGCTGTGATGAAATGTGTCCAGCCGATCTCACCGGCAAACCCCTGAGCCCCCGGGCGATCATCGTCAACGAACGGGATCAGGCTTATGACCTGGCCAAGCATTTGACTGCTGTGGGCAAATTGAAAAGTGCCGGGAAAACAGCTGCCGCCACGGCCCTGATCGAGGCCCAGCAGCGGCCCTCCCTGATCGGCGAAGTCAACGATGAAGAGGCCATCTGGGCCTGTACCACCTGCGGATATTGCCAGACCCACTGCCCGGTGATGATCGACCACATTCCCAACATCGTAGACCAACGTCGTCACCTTGTGATGATGGAAGCCAAGGTGCCGGGTGTTTTGCAGAACGCCCTCAAAGGTTTGGAAAAC
>JAJRZA010000048.1 GCA_024275485.1 Candidatus Krumholzibacteriota bacterium
GGGGGGGGATTTATTTTTGGATTGATGGTCTTTGCGCGGTGAGGGGTCCAATCCAGAAGGTGTTTGGGGTGTTGGTAATGCTCCACAGGCACGTTATCACTCCCTCTTTCCCACCGTCGCAACATGCCGAGGACCATCACCAACACCCCAAACACCTTCTGGATTGGACTTCCCCCCCCCCAAGACTATCTTTCCCAAGCTATCAATATTCCCCCCCCATCCCTTAAGAGGAGGTTGCTTATGAAGACAAAAAATCTCATCGAGTTGGAAGACAGGTTTGGTGCCAACAATTACCACCCGCTGGACATCGTTATCAAGAAGGCTGAAGGCGTCTGGGTTGAAGATGTTGAAGGCAACCGCTACATGGATTTTCTGGCTGCCTACAGCGCCGTGAACCAGGGACATTGTCATCCTCGACTGTTGAAGGTCCTGCGCAAGCAGGCTGCCAGGGTCACCCTGACCAGCCGGGCTTTCCGCAATGACCAACTGCCGTTGTTCTGCCAGGAAGTGGCTGAGCTGACGGGTTATCCCAAGGTTCTGCCCATGAACTCCGGCGCAGAAGCTGTGGAAACAGCCATCAAGGCTGCCCGCAAGTGGGGCGAAACAGTCAAAGGCATCAAGAAGAACAAGGCCGAAATTATCGTCTGTTCCGACAACTTCCACGGCCGAACCACTACCATTGTGGGCTTCAGCACCGAAGAACAGTACAAGGATGGCTTTGGTCCGTTCACCCCCGGTTTCAAGATCATCCCCTTTGGCGACGCCAAGGCTCTAGAAGCGGCCATCACCAAGAACACCTGTGCCTTTTTGGTGGAGCCCGTTCAAGGTGAAGCCGGCATCAATATTCCACCCAAGGCTTTCATGAAAAAAGCCGAGAAACTCTGCCAGGCCAAAAATGTCCTTTTCATCGCCGACGAGATCCAGTCGGGTCTCGGCCGCACCGGCAAGATGTTTGCTTTCCAGCACGCTGGCGTCACTCCCGATGCGGTAATTATCGGCAAGGCCCTCAGCGGCGGCTTCTATCCCGTATCGGCCTTCCTGAGCAGTGAAGAAATCATGGGAGTCTTCAATCCCGGTGACCACGGCTCCACCTTTGGCGGCAACCCCCTGGGCATGGCCGTGGCTCGTGAGGCCCTGAAGGTCCTCACTGAAGAAAAACTGGTTGAGAACAGCGCCAAACTCGGCCCCTGGTTCATGGGACAGTTGCAGGCCATGAAGTTCAAGAGCATCAAGAAGGTTCGTGGACAGGGTTTGTTCATCGGACTGGTGCTGGACCGTCCTGCGCGTCCCTACTGCGAGGCCCTGATGGCCGAGGGTATGCTCTGCAAAGAGACCCACGAAAACGTCATCCGCTTTGCACCCCCGCTGACCATTACCAGGAAAGAGCTGACCATGGCTCTGCGACGAGTCAAAAAGGTGTTCAAAAAGCTCGAAGGCTAGATCATTCAGAATGGCTGTTGAAGACTGCTGCAAAAGTCCGGGGTTTCGACCCCGGGCTTTTTTGTGCTACCTTGGGTAGGAAATTTTGCCTTACCCCCTTGTCCATCTAAGGAGAATCCATGCCCCGCCGTCTACCGGCCCTGTGCCTTGGTGTTTGTCTCATGTTTGGTCTGATGGCCTGTTCACAAGCTCCCGTCCCGGTCAGCATCACCCCAGCTGCCGATTCCACCGTCGAAGTTGTTTATTAACCCTCCGCCGAAATCCATTCCCTGCTCCAGGCCGCCCTTGAAGGCGATTACACCTACGACAAGCTGGGTGAACTTTGTGACACCGTGGGTCCCCGCCTGACAGGTTCTCCCGGAATGAAGAAGGCCATCGAGTGGTCCGTCCGCTCCATGAAGGAAGCCGGATTCGACAGTGTCTGGACCGAACCGGTCACCGTCCCCTACTGGACCCGTGGGAATGAATGGGCCCGCTGCACGTCACCCCTGGAATTCGATCTCCACCTCAGCGGCATGGGACTGAGCGATGGCACCGGCCCCGACGGCATTGAAGCCGAGATCCTCGCGGTGCGCACTTTCGACGAACTGGAAGCTCGCGCCGACGAAGCCGAAGGAAAAATTGTACTCTTCAATCAACCCTGGGAAGGTTACGGCAAAACGGTTCGTTACAGGGTTGGTGGAGCCAGCGCCGCAGCCCGCCACGGAGCGGTGGCCGTGCTCATCCGTTCGGTCACCGGACGCAGCCTCGGCGCCCCTCATACCGGCATGATGAGATACGACGACGATACCCCACGCATCCCCATAGCCGCCCTGACCGTGGAAGACGCCGGACGCTTGTATCGCCTGGCCCAAAGGGGCCTCAAGCCGGTGGTCAAGCTCTACATGGAGGCCACCAACCACGGTGAAACAACCAGCTACAATGTTATTGGCGACATCCGTGGTCGGGAACATCCTGAAGAAATTGTTCTGCTCAGCGGTCACCTCGACTCCTGGGACGTCGGCACCTGCGCCCAGGACGATGGCGCCGGTGTGGCGCTCAGCCTGGGTGCTGCCCAACTGATTTTGCAACAAGATCTGCACCCACGCCGTACTGTGCGGGTTGTTCATTTTACCTGTGAGGAAATGGGCGGCTTTGGTGGACGGGCCTATCTGGAGGCCCACCGTTTCGAGTTGGACCAGCACATCCTGGCTTTGGAAAGCGATTCCGGATCCTTTGCTCCCTTGGGTTTCACCGTGGACGCGGACAGTCTGATGATCGAGCATCTCAGTCGTTTGGCCATGCCTCTCGGACGAGTCGCTCCAGGTGAGTGGAAAATCCACAAGGGCGGCAGTGGCGTGGATGTTGGCCCAATAGTACGCGCCGGTGTACCCGGAGTCGGTCACCGTGTCGATACCACTCACTATTTTGACGTTCACCACAGTCTTGCCGACACCTTTGAAAAAATCGACCCCGACATTTTGGCGCGCAATGTGGCCGTCATCGCAGGGTTGGCTTTTTCCGTTGCCGATGATCCTGTTTCTTTGCGATCAATAAGTTCAGAAATTGCCGACTCAACAGTTGACGGAGGTCATTGATGCGTTTGTTCCGATCCCCCCAAACCGCAGCCCTGGTGCTGGGCGCACTTCTTATTTGGACCATCCCTGCTTTGGCAGGAGATGTGGTCCAGGAAAAACCCAATTATGACGACATGCGTCTGTTGCGTTTCCCTGATATTCACGAACAAACCATCGTCTTCAGCTACGCGGGTGATCTTTGGACCGTCGGCAGCACCGGTGGCCGGGCCCGTCGCCTGACCGGCTCCGTCGGCTATCAAAATCAGGCCAAGTTCAGCCCTGATGGTAAAACCATTGCCTTCAGTGGAAACTACGACGGCAACAACGACGTCTATCTGGTGGACGCCCAGGGCGGGGAGCCCGTTCGCCTGACCTGGCATCCCGGCCAGGACCGGGTCATGGATTGGCAACCGGACGGCAAGGCCGTGCGCTTCCAGTCCCGTCGCGAAAGCCGCACCGGCCGGGACCTGCAACTCTTCACCGTGGATATTGCCGGTGGATTGCCCATTCGTATTCCCCTGCCCACCGGTGGACTGAGCAGCTACTCCCCCGAGGGTAATAAAATTGCCTACAACCGTATCTCCAGGGAACATCGAACCTGGAAACGTTACAAAGGCGGCATGGCCCAGGACATCTGGATATACGATTTCGATAAAAACGATACCCAAAAAGTGACCGACTGGATCGGCAGCGACAACTTCCCCATGTGGCAGGGTAACACCGTTTATTACACCTCCGACAAATCCGGTAGTTTGCAGATCTGGGCCTACGATACGGTCAGTGGTGAGCGCAGACAGATCACCAAACACAAGGACTACGATGTCAAGAATCCAAGTCAGGGTCCTGGGGCTATCGTTTATGAAAACGGTGGTTGGCTGTGGGTTTTGAATCTGAAAACAGAGAAGAGCGTACGGATTGTCGTTTCCCTACACAGCGACAACCCGTTGACCCGGGCGACGGTCAAGAATGTCGGCAAGCGGGTTCGCGGCGGGAGTATTGCCCCGGACGCCAAACGTGTCGTATTCGGTGCCCGTGGAGACATCTTCACCGTACCCGCTGAAAAAGGTAACATTCGCAACCTTACCGCAACCCCTGGAATCAGGGAGCGCAACCCGGTTTGGTCTCCCGACGGCAAGAAGGTGGCCTACCTCAGCGATCGCACCGGTGAATATGAAATCTGGCTGAATTCGGCCGACGGCAAAGGTGAAGAGAAGCAACTGACCAGAGGCAGCAAAACCTACAAGATGCGTCTAGCGTGGTCGCCCGATAGCAAATTTTTGCTCCTCAACGATGCGGACATGTCGCTGTTCGTGGTGGATGCCGAAAGCGGCAACATCAAGAAAATCGACCAGAGCGTCAGCGGCGAAATCCATGATTTCGACTGGAGCCCGAACTCCGGTTGGGTTGCCTACGCCAAAGGTGAAGACAATGGCTTCCGCTCCATCTTCCTTTACAATATGGACAGTGGCAAAACCCACAGGGTGACCACTGATTTCACCGATGACGGACAGCCATGCTTTGACGACGAGGGCGACTACCTTTTCTTCACTTCAGGCCAGCATTTCAATCCGACCCTGGGGGGATTCGACCTCAAGCCCATTTGGGGCAACATGGATGGATTGTACCTAGTCACCCTGCGCGTGGATGTGGAACATCCGTTCCCGCCCGAGAGCGATGAGGTTGAAGTGAAGTCTGATTCCGAAAAAGATGGTGAAGAGGATGCTGATGAAGACAAAGAGGACGATGACAAAGAAGACACTGAGGACGAGGAAAAAACCGAGCCCATAGTCATCGACCTTGAAGGCATCAGTGAGCGCATGGTCGATCTAGGTATTGAGCCCGGTCAATACCACAGCCTGCACTTCACAGCGGGCAAATTGTTCTACATAAGCAGTCCTTTCCAACCGGGCGGCAGCCAGGTCAAGCCCGGCGGACGCAGTTTCATCAAACTTTTCGACCTGGAAGAACGGGAACAGAAGACTGTTCTGGCCGGAGCCTTCGGCTTTGAATTGTCCGCCGATGGTGAAAGCCTGTTTTATCGTAATATGTCAGGCTTCGGCATTGTCAGCGCTGAAGCGGACCAGAAACCGGCCGAAAAGCCCCTGCGCACCGCCGAGCTGGAAGCCCGCATTGACCCACGGGCCGAATGGCGACAGATGTTCCGTGATGCCTGGCGGCAGGAAAGGGATTTCTTCTATGATCCCGGCATGCACGGCGCCAACTGGGAGCGCATGTACGATCGCTACGGCCAGTTGGTGCCATATGTGGCCCACGGTGCCGATTTTTCCTTCATCCTGGGTGAGTTGATCGGCGAGTTGAACAGCTCCCACAGTTATGTTCGGCCTGGCGACATGCCGCACGGTCCAAAAGTGGGCACCGGCTTGCTGGGATGCAATTTCACCGTGGAACGCGAGAGCAATCGATACCGCTTCGGCCGCATTTTCCGCGACCGCAACTGGGATTCCAGTGTGCCGACACCCCTGCACGGGCCCGGGCTGAATGTCGGCAGCGACGATTATATCATCAAGATTGATGGCGTGGAGTTGCAGCTCGTAACCAACCCCTACAGCCTTTTGGAGAACAAGGTCGGCAAACAGGTGGTGCTGGAAATCGGCCCTGAACCAAGCGGCAAGGACAGCCGTGAAATAACCATCACTCCCATCGCCAGTGAAGCCGATTTGCGATATGAGGCCTGGGTGCAAAAGAACCGTCGTCTGGTGGACGAATTGTCCGACGGGCGCATTGGTTATTTGCATTTGCCCAACACCGCCGTCGGCGGACAAAAAGGATTTGCCAAGGGATATTACCCGAACCTGCGCAAGGAAGGCCTGGTCATCGACGAGCGCTTCAACAGTGGCGGGTTTATTCCCGATTTCTTCATGAACATTCTGCGCCAGAAGATGGTCAACCTCTGGAAACCCCGTTATGGACAGGATTGGCGCACTCCGGGAACGGCCTTCCTGGGACATCTGGCCATGATCAGCAACGGATACGCCGGCAGTGGGGGCGACGCTCTGCCTTACTACTTCAAATTCTACGATTTGGGACCGGTTATCGGCACACGCACCTGGGGCGGACTGGTTGGCATCAGTCGTGGTCTTGGGCTGATGGATGGCGGCAGCGTCACCTTCCCCGAGTTCGGGCTCTTTGATACCAGTGGAAACTGGGCCGTGGAAAATTACGGTGTTGATCCGACAATTCCCCTGGACAATCTCCCCCATGAAATGATTTCCGGACGGGATCCGCAGCTGGAAAAAGCTGTGGAGGTCTTGTTGTTGAAGATTAAGGAAGAACCGGTTGAAGTGCCTTCGATTCGTGGATTCCCTCGAAACAAGAACTAGTCCTTTTGGTCTCCAGCCAGCCAGCAGCGCCACCCTGTGATGGGGTGGCGCTGTTGGTTTCAATGGCTTCAGACAAGGTCAATTGCCAATCACAAATACCGTCGCAAAACCTTCTTGATGGTCATTCCCTGCACCACGATGCTGAACAAAACCACCATGTAGGTGCAAGTAAGAATCAGGCTCTTTTCGGGACTCGGCGGCAAGGAGAGCGCCAGGGCCACGGAAATCCCTCCCCGCAATCCGGCCCAGGTCAAAATCCTGGTAACTCCCCGTGGAAAGCTGTTGCGCATGCCAATTAGGCTGATGGGCAGCCAAACACTGATAAACCGGGCCAGCAGTACGATGACGATGACGATCAGCCCGGCAAACACGCCCTTGCCACTGAATGAGATCACCAGCACCTCGACCCCAATCAACATGAACAGCAACGCGTTGAGAATTTCGTCCAGCAACTCCCAGAATTTTTCCAGATAGTCGGCCACCTCTTCGCTCATGGCCAGGGCCTTTCCTCGGTTGCCGATCAATATACCGGCCACCACCATGGCGATGGGTCCGGATACATGCAGGGTCCAGGCCAGACTGTACGCGCCCATGACCAGGGCCAAAGTGATCAGGACTTCAACCTTGTAGTCATCGATGCTGAGCATCATGCGATACGCCAGGTACCCGGAAGCCAGACCCAACACCGCTCCTCCCCCCGCCTCGCGCAGGAAGAAAAGCAGAACATCCAGGCCACCCATTCCTCCTTCATGCGCGCCATGTCCTCCACCGGGACCGGTTTGGGCGTCAAGCATAGCCACCAACGCGGTGAAAACCACCACCGCAACACCATCATTGAACAAACTCTCCCCGGCAATGTTTGCTTCCAGATCCTGAGGCGCGTCCAGGGTTTTCAGGGTTCCCATCACGGCGATGGGGTCGGTGGGGGAAATCAGCGAGCCAAAAATCAGGCAGATCAGAAAGTTCACTTCAAAACCGAGTAACCGGAACAACCACCAGCTCAGGTAAGCCACCATGAAGGTAGACATGAGCAATCCAACAGTGGCCAGAGTGGCGATGGTCAGTTTGCGTTTGATAAAGTATTCCAGATCCACATGCAAAGCGCCGGCAAAAAGAAGAAAACCCAGCATGCCGTGCATCAGGGTGCGGTTGAAATCAATATTGCTGAGAGTGGTCTGCAATTGATGGACAATGGCCCAACCAGGGAAGATCCAGTGCAGCAGCATGATACCCAATGAGCTGGCCAGACTGATCATCAGCAAACCGACGGTAGGCTCCAACTTGAGCCAGCGATGGTTGATGTAACCAAAGGTGGCTGCCAGCACCATCAACAGTGAGATAATATCAAACAGGTTCATGTTTAAAACCCGGCATTGGAGGTGCGCACCCGACCCAGTGTTATGTAGACCGCGTCATTTCCATCAGCGGCCCTGCCGTAGCCAATGGTCAGAGGACCCAACATGGTTGTTGCCACCACACCGATGGAACCGGTGAAAAGCAGATCATCAAAACCGGCATCTTCAGGATTGTACCAGGCATTGCCGCCCTCCGCCTGAATCACCAGGTACCATGAGGTGGAGAAAGGACTGGGATGACCTAAAATTTGGTGATACCAGCGCAGTTGTCCCAAAAAGTAACGCTGACCACGGATCTGGTCTTGCTGATACCCGGTCAGACGACCAAATCCCCCGAGGGTAAACATTTCAAACTCCGGCAATTCGGAATCGAGGTTGGTACCACCTTCGAGGCTCAAGTGAAAGGTATTGCCACCCCAGGTTTCGGCACCGGACAACCCTCCATTCAAACGGTCAAAATTCAAGTCCGACCCGAATTCAGGTCGCCCAGCGAAAAAGCGTAGATAACCTTCATAGCCATGGCGGGGAAGGATTGGAAAATCGACTTTGTCAAATTTCAGGACAAACCTGTAGCCACCACGCAATCCGTTGAATTCAGCCAAACTCAAACCGGTTTTGTCTGAAGCCTCCAGATGGCCGAAGTCCACACCCAAACGAATCTCTCCCCAGTGACCCAGGCGGGACCCCACATCGGGCTGAATATGCCAGGATTGTGTTTTGTAATCGCCCCAGTGTTTCATTTCATAGTACCAGGGGTAGATGGCTCCCTTGAATTGGGCAGCCAAAGCAACAAACGGAACCCGATTCCAGGTCATGGGCTGGTAGAATTCAGTACGAACCAAATTGGTTTCTCCAAGCTGAAAGTCCGTCCGCAGCTCGGCTCCGAAACCGTTCATTTCCAAATGGGTCCAGCGAACCCTGGCGTTAAGGGCACTTTCGTGTCCTACGCCCCCGTAATATGAAATCCCGAAATTGAGGATATCCGGTGCGTAATATTTTTCTTCCGCAGAAATAATAAGGGTGATTTCCCCATCTTGTTCCTCCAGGCTGAAATCAATCAAACTGAAGATGCCGAAATCATAGATTTCAGCCAAGTCATCCTTCAACTGGTCCAGGTCCAGAACCTCACCCGGACGCTGGTTGATATTTTCCCGAATAGCCCGCTTGTGAACCCGAGTATTGTTGTGGATTTCAATATTGCTGATGACCAGTTCAACCTCACCAGGGTAAGCGTGCTTTGCCAAGTGGTTCGCATACTCCCCGGGGGATACCGAAAGGCTGCGCAACTTCTTTTCCACCGCCATGGCTGCCAGGTAACCGGGCGCAATGGCTTTGCCCACATCCTTGAAATCCCTGCTTGTGATGCCGAAAAGGATGGGTTGAATTACAATATCCGCCAGCTCCAGTTGGGGATCAACATTCTGCCGGGAGTTGATGATTCCCTTCTGCATGTTGATACCACCGAGGGTTTTGAAATAATTGGGATCCGTCTCTTCGGGCAGGGACCCCACGTCCACGGCGATAATGATATCGGCCCCCAAATCCTTGCACACATCCACCGGCAGGTTGCGGGCCAGATAGCCGTCAACCAGGGTACGGCCCTCCCAGTTCACAGGAGGGAAAACACCAGGAATACTCATGCTCGCCCGCACTATCTTCATCAGGTTACCCTTGTCCGGCACGAACATCAGACCCGTTTGCAAATCAGTGGCCACAGCCCGGAAAGGGTAAGCCAGATTGTCGAAACCATTGTACCCGGACAGGTACAGGTGATTGTCCCTAAATGCAAAACTGAGTTTCTGGCCGGCGATAACTCCACTGGACAAAACTATGCGCCCTTTCCAACCCCACTCCACAGGAATGAAAGCCACCGAGTCATCTTCCTTGCGGCGAAATTTTCGGTCAGGACGAAAGGGGCGGTCGGAAAACAGGTCATCCCAGTCCACCCCCAAAAGAATATCTTCGATCTCATCGGGTTGCAGGCCAATGGCATACAACGACCCCACCACCGAACCCATACTCGTCCCGGTGATATAATCCACCGGGATATTCATTTCCTTCAACGCCCGCAACACTCCCACGTGGGCGGCACCGCGAGCTCCACCACCACCCAGCACCAGGCCGATCCGGGGGCGCTGACCCACTGTCTCCTCAGCTTGCGCTGGCCCTGGGCCAACCAGCAACAACAGGGTTAAAACAAATAGCCAATGTGACAGGATACGAGTCAGGGGTTCACTCAAATATTTCATCCGCATTTCCAACATTCTCCCAAAGTCTCACCAGCCGGATTTTTTGGAGGGCGGCTCCGTACGCAACCGCCCCAACTCACATTGATCCCGGTCCTAGTTGAAATCGAATCCGGCCATAACCGACCAGGTTTTGTTTTTTGCTTCATCAACCAGAATATCGCCGGTCTTGGTGTCCCCCATTTCAGACAACCCGTGGGTGTAACGTCCCTCCAGGGTGATTCCGAACACCCCGATGCCGGCACCCACAACCAAACCATAATCCGTGGACTTGAGGTTGTCCGTGATGTCAACCCAGTCACTGTCAATTCGCTCATTGCGTTTTTCAGCTTTCATAAGGAAAGCCACCGAGGCACCGCCATAGAAAAATGGCTTCAAGGCCGGTGTAGGTAGTTCATATTTGAGCAACAGGGGAACTTCAAAGTAGGTCAACTTGGTTTCCCAGGGCTCACTGCTGAGGCCGTTGTGTGATGAGCCTTTGGCACCCTTGAGAGAATAAAGACCTTCAACCTGAAGCTTGAATGGGCCGAAAGGAAACTTGAGATAGGCCCCCCCCACAAAACCTGTTTTCGATTCCTGTTCCAATTGTTCGATAGTATCAATGGTTTTCAGATCATTGAGGTCGGCAACATTCAACCCGCCTTTGATCCCAAATCCAACCAGGGCTGTGGCTGGGCCAGCCATCAAGACGCTGCACACCACTATAACCAAACCAATTCCAAAGATCCTGCCCATTGCCCTACCTCCAGGGAGTTGTCAAAGATTAAGAAGACCGAGGGAACAATACGCCAATTTTGCACAAAAAAACAACCCATATCAGATTTGTTTTATCGGGCCAGAACCTTTGTTTTTTGATAAAGATCAATCACCTCCTGGTTATCAGGGGCCAAACGGGCAGCCTCCTGCAAATCGGCCACCGCAAGACTGTATTGCTTGCGATGCAGATGCAGCAACCCCCGATTGTACCAGGAGGTGACCAAATTCGGATTCAACTCCAGAGCCCTGGAGAAAGATTTCTCCGCCTCGGCTGGCCGTTCGGACATGACATGGGCCAAGCCCAGATCCTGCCAGATCGCCGCCTTGTCGGGGTCAATTTCCACCGCCAACTGTAGATGCTTCAAAGCAGCGGTGTGATTCTTTTTTTTCAAAAGAAGATGGCCCAAAGTGCTTTCGATCTTCATGTCCCGGCGCCCTACCTCGGCCAACAGCTCCGATGCCCGTCGCAAATCGCGGATGCTGCGATCGGTTTTCCCTCCGTAGGCAAAAACAAGTCCTCGTGCCCGGTAGGTCCAGGGCTTGTCCACACCCTTGCGCAAAAGAGTTCCTGCGGCGTTGACCACCTGGCCTGCCCAGAAGTCCCGGGTTTGAGAATCCTTGGCCATTTGAAAATGCTTGAAAGCCAAACTCGTGTATGCAGAATAGGATCCGGTTACGTAATATTTGTCGAAGGCCAGCCAGACTTTTTGACGGGTTTTTTTGGAACCGGGTTTCATGCGGGAACTGCGCACCATGGTTATGCAGGATGTTTCCCGGAACGGCAAGGCATGTGCAGATTCCTCATACCAGCGACCAGCCCGGGACCATTCCCCCAAATACTCGGCGATTTCTCCCATCTCCCGCCAACACTCCGCCTGGTGCTCCTTGTTGGGATTCAAATCCATAACCAGATTGAATGCCTGGCGATATTGTTTGGTGGAGATCCGGTAGGAAGCCAGGATCCAATTCACGTCCGAATCACCGACATCCAATCGATGAAAATCATCGGCCATTTGCCGGGCCTCGCTTCGCATGGAGGAATGCCCTGCCAGGAGTCCATAGATTAGGCGCATGGCCGCATCTCCGGGCGCGATCCGGCGGGCTGCCCTGGCCCAATCGAGACCCTGCCGCCATTCGCCACGATCGTAATGCATCCAGGCCCGGGCCAGGGCCATGCGACGCCGCATTTCCTTTTTACCCCAGGAATGGACTTCGGAGTTATGGTTGCGAATCGCCTCAGCTGCAGCATCAAGGCTACTTACGGTTTTCAGGTAATCTCCCAGCCAGCGCCAATGATGCGCCAGCTGCAACCAAACACGCGGGTTGTCGGGAGCCAATCCGGCTGCGTTACCCAGAGCCTGGATTCTGGAACTGGACGTGGCAGAATCGGAAAAACGGTCCATCCAAATACTGGATTGAACCCGGCGAGATTCCTGTTTGGCGGAGGAAAGGGCCAGGAATTCATTGATCCCCAGGGAATCCTCCTGGGCAGAGTAGGCCACCAGAACATTGTCCGTGCAGTGTTTTGCGGTAGGGCCAGTAGAGCAACCGGAAACCAAAATCAAAAAAAACATGAGGTGCAAAAAAATACCCCACCGCCAGAAGGCGGTGGGGATTCTTTTACTCAACAGTGGATTCGGCTTGAAATTAGGCAAATGCAAACCTCCAACTCGAACCCAGTCGGAAAAACTACTTTTTCTCCGTGATCGGATGATCGATCTTGGCCCAGTATTTTTCCAAGTCAAATTCCTTGAAGGTGGGACTTTCGCTGTTGTGACATTTCGTGCAGAAGGCCTCGCTTTTTTCACGCGTCATTCCATTGGCCACCGAGGCGTCGTGGTCCTTCATGATTGATTTCTTTTTGTAGTCGGAACCGGCTCCATGGCAGGCTTCACAGCCAACGCCCTCGGTGTCGAGGTACTTGCCTTTTTCGTTGACCGCAGGGTTTCCAATGAAGATACGGGTCACATGGCACTTCAGGCAGGCTTCTTCTTTTTGAGGATCGCCCAGTCCTTTATCCGCAGCAATTTTTTTAGCTTCGGGAGAAGCCAAGGCTTCAAAAGCCTTGGCGTGCCCGGTACCCTGCCAGATTTTGTAAGGATCTCCAATTTTCTTGTGGCAGCTCTTGCACTTGCTGGCACCAACCAATTCGTGTTCAGCCATCGCGTTCGAAGCCATTCCCAACAATCCACCCAGCACAACCATGCCCACTGCTAACATCAGATGCCGTTTCATAACGCCTCCTGGTCCGTCTCCAGGCCTAATCACCCTGGGACAGTTTCGATTTCAAAGTTCTCAAGGACCAACTAATTATAGCCATCGAACCTGCATTTGTCACCAACTTGTCACTATTTATTCATCAGACGATTCCACCAATTGCCTTTGGGCAGTTCTTCGACCAAAATGAGGGGGACACGGCCCAATTCCACCCCATCGAGCAACACCACTGTTTGTCCAACTTCCGCCCCTGCCGGCAGGGGAGCTTCCACCTTTTCCGGCAGGATATTTTGAACAACCAAATCACCCTCCCGGTTCCGGGGAATCATCACAGTCAGGGCCGCACCGTATTTGACGGTGGTATTGGAAACCTTCCCGCCCTTGACCCCAACTGGGCCAGGCAGGACGACACCGGCTGCGGGAATCGCCTTGACTTGCTTGTAGGCATTGAAGCCGTAGGTTAAAAGGCGGGTGGTCTCGGTAGCCCGTGCTTTGTTCGAACTGCACCCCATTACCACGGAAATCAGGCGTTTACCTTTCTGCACCGCCGAGGCCGTTACGCAGAAACCGGCCGCCGAGGTGAAACCGGTCTTGATACCATCGAGTCCACGGAATGTTCCCACCAGCCTGTTGGGGTTGTAAAGGGTGAATTTCCCGTCCCGGAAAGGAGCGGTTTTGGTG
The DNA here is from genome assembly GCA_024275485.1 of Candidatus Krumholzibacteriota bacterium. GTDB lineage: Bacteria > Krumholzibacteriota > Krumholzibacteriia > LZORAL124-64-63 > LZORAL124-64-63 > LZORAL124-64-63. The sequence goes on from JAJRZA010000048.1 coordinate 13,593, forward strand.
GAGGCCCAAACCAGGGCCTCGGGATGCTTGATCATTTCCCGGCCCAGAATGGCCAGATCTTCGGCAGTCGTCAGATCCGGACTCTGCTTGTAGCCAGCCGGAAGACCATGCACCGAATGGAACTCACTGTTCTTCATGCCCAGATCCGCTGCCCGCATATTCATGAGATCCACAAAAGCCTCGACGCTACC
>JAJRZA010000049.1 GCA_024275485.1 Candidatus Krumholzibacteriota bacterium
GGCCAGATCTTCGGCAGTCGTCAGATCCGGACTCTGCTTGTAGCCAGCCGGAAGACCATGCACCGAATGGAACTCACTGTTCTTCATGCCCAGATCCGCTGCCCGCATATTCATGAGATCCACAAAAGCCTCGACGCTACCTGCCAGATGCTCAGCCAGGGCCACTGCCGCATCGTTGGCCGAATGAATTGCCAGAGCTTGAAGCAACTCTTCCACTTTAAAGGTTTCACCGTGTGTGAGGTAAACCTGGGATCCACCCATCTTGCTGCTGCGAGCCGAAATAGTGACCACTTCATCCATCCTCAGATCACCTTCGGCGATGTGTTCGAGAACAATCAGCTCGGTCATCATTTTCAGCATGGAGGCAGGTTGTCTGCGAACCTGGGCATTGTTGGCGACCAGAACCGAACCAGTCTCGGCATCGATGACGATGGCGGACTTGAAGTCACCCGTCATGGTAGCGGGTTCAAATGAACGCACCTGAATTTGCCCAGGAGTTGGACCACCGCCGGCTGGATCGCCGGCCTGGCCATTGTCCGGGGACAACAGGGCAGTCATGGTCAACAACAAAAGAACGAACTGGGCGGGCTTGCGAGGCAGGAGTTCCTTCTTCATCAATTTTCCATCCTGGAAGATATTGTGGTCACGGCCGGGATATTATCGGGATCGGTCCGTGTCAAAATACCATCGTTGTAACGCCACGGGAACCGATAGTTCCAAGATAACTAGACACAGACCGCAGAAGCAACCCCGGTCTGTTTCCCAACCATATTCCTGATCTTGTTGTTCGGGCTCAAATCAGCAGAACAGCCCACCAGCAGGAGCTAGTTTTTGGCCCCGGCGACGAAGAAACTCATCCAGATCCTTGTCACCGCGACCGGACAGGTTCACCAGGATCAGGGTTTCCTTGGGATAAGTGCCTCTGCGCCGCTCCAGATAGGCCAAGGCATGAGCGCTTTCCAGGGCGGGGATAATGCCTTCAAGACGGCACAGGGTTTCAAAGGCGTCCATGACCTCTTCGTCGGTCACCGCTTCGTAGGTCACTCGACCGGCATCCTTGAGGTAACTGTGTTCTGGCCCGATACCCGGATAATCCAGGCCGGCGGCGATGCAATGATTTCCTTCGCTGGTCACTTCACCCTCGGCGATGCAGTAGGTGTTCATGCCGTGAATCACCTGGGGCTTTCCCTTGGTCAGGGTCGCGGCGTGACGGTTGCTGTCCACTCCGGAACCGGCCGCTTCCACACCAACCATGGCTACGTCTTCATCCAGCAGGAACGGAAAGAACAATCCGATGGCGTTGCTGCCGCCGCCGGCGCAGGCGGTGAGCATATCAGGCAGACGGCCAAATTGGTCGAGGACCTGCTGGCGCGCCTCCTTGCCCACCACGGACTGGAAGTGTCTGACCATCAGGGGGTAGGGATGCGGGCCCACGGCAGAGCCCAGCAGGTAATAAGCCGTTTCGGCCTCTCCAACCCAGGCAGCAATGGCCTCGTCCACCGCTGCGCTGAGGGTTTTGTCTCCGCTGGTAGCCGGAACCACCCGGGCGCCCATCAGACGGATTCTGGCGACATTGGGATGTTGGCGGCGCATGTCTTCTTCACCCATGTAAATGTCGCACTCCAACCCCAACCGGGCAGCCACAGCGGCGGTGGCCACGCCATGTTGGCCGGCACCGGTTTCGGCGATCAGTTTTTTCTTGCCCATGCGGCGGGCCAACAGTGCCTGCCCTAGACAGTTGTTCAGCTTGTGGGCACCGAGGTGATTCAGGTCTTCGCGCTTGAGCAGAACCGTTGCGCCCAGATATTCACTCAGGCGTTCGGCGTGATACAGGGGCGTCGGTCGGCCTGAATATTCCAGGTACTCGCGGGCCAGCTCGGCCTCAAAAACGTCATCGTTTCGGTATTTCAAGAAGGCTTCAGTCAGCTCTTCCAAAGGCCTCACCAGGGGTTCAGGGACAAAGCGGCCACCATAGGGGCCAAAAAATCCGTTTTCATCGGGTGTATTGGTCAGATTCGGCATTTTGTTCAGGTTTTCTTCTGGGGTGGCCATGGCTTTCTCCTTGGTTCGGATCTTGGTGCCTGTTGTCGGCTGCATTTTCCATCACTCAATAAAAAACCACCGACTTCCTGAAGAAGCCGGCAGCGAAGATGCGCTTGTTATGTGTGCTGATCATTTCCCTACAGCAGCGCAAACCTCTCCGTCCGGCGGTAACGCCACCAATTTTGGTTGAGAGAGATGCTGTTGGCGAGCTGCATTGAGCGTTTTTCTCCGGTGCAGTTAGAGCGGAGCACCTGTTCCGGGATTCCGCCCTTGGAACGGTGTCTCGATCGCTTGCATTATCATACGGGAAATTTCATGATGCGACAACCCTGAAAATCCGGATTTTCCGGATGGTTGGCCCATCAGGGCAGAAACGCCTTGATTCCCAGGAAAAAACTGATCCGATTGGCATTGCGCGAAACCCCATCCACCGGAATTTTCTCCGTGAATTCACCTACCTGGTAGTTGAGCTCCAGATCGGTGGCCACCACATCGGACAACATCCAACTCAAACCGACACTCATGGACCACATCCCAGAGTTGAATTTGGATTCGAAGTCTGTCCCATCTTCGCGGGCCTGGCCCCAAAGGTATCCCAATTCCAGGTAGGGGACCGCGTGGCCTTTCGGATCATCCTCACCCACGACGTCGAAATAGTATTGCAGGCTGGGCCCCATGCTGTAATGACTGCTCCAGATATCGCCCTGGATGAACCAGCGGCCTTCAATGGTCAGGGCAAAGGCCAGATTGTCGGCCACAAAATATCCACCCCCTGGTTGCACGGCCCACTGCTGGGTCCGGTCTCCTTCATTGTTCTCAAAATATTTTTCCCCTGCGCTGGAAAAGGTGAAGCCACCTCCAACCAATCGCGTACCCTTCTGTAGGAAGGATGCGGTTGGTTCTTGGGCGACCGACACGCTGCACAGTAGCATGAGCAACAAAGCGGCTGGATGAAGTTTCATTTCAACTCTCCAGGAACCTCAAACACATAAATACTGCCAGAAAACTTTCCAGGAATGAAATGGTGCCCCGTGAAATCGGAAAAATGACCCAGCAGATTAAAGCCGGCCGCCCGATTCATGGCAAGATAGTCGGAGCTGAGCCGGGGAAAAAGATTTGTTTCTCCGGCAAAAAGCTCGCTCTCGCCCTTCAGAAGGCGAGTTTGGAAGAGCAGATGGCCGCCAGAGGTACTGGTGTATTTCCGATGGAAGGTCAGTCCCTCCTCGGGGAAGTTCAGAGTTGGGAATTCGTATCCGTCGAGGTGCAGCATGGGGTCGAAATTCACGGTTTGAAATATCCAGTGGCCACCAGGCTTCAACAAGGTTCGCACCGAAGAAAGAAACCCGGCCAGGTGATGGGATGGCAAGTGGGGAAGAACATTTCCGATGCAAAAAACTCCCCCAAAAGAATCTTTTGGCAGGCCACTGACGGATTGCAGGTCCATAATCCGAAAAGTCGGGTCGGCATAGTTTTTTTGGGCCTGGGCAATCATGCCGGGATCAAGATCAATACCCAGGCAATCGCGCCCGGTTTCTGCCAAACGCCCACTGTAATGTCCCGTACCGCAACCCAGATCCAGAATCCGGTGGTCCTCGTTCAGCCAGCGATCAAGGAACTTGAGAGTGGGTTCCCGCAAGGGGAATATTTTCTCGTAGTAACCTGAAAAATCCGCATAGAATGCCATGTTAGTCTTTCGGGTGTGTGTTATATTGTGGGCAACTTCAATTTATTCCATTTTCCCTGGGGGTGCGACCCATGTTTCCCTTCAAAAAAATCCTCTGTCCCACTGATTTCAGCGACGCGTCCCTTTGCGGCCTAAAAATGGCCAGGGAATTGTTGGCCAAGTTTGACTCGGAAGTCATCTTGTTGAACGTTCACAAGCCAATTCCCCACCTTCCGTCTCCGCGCATGGAAGCCCCCGACATCACCTTCGACGTATCAAGCTACGAAAAAGCTATTGTCGCCGGGGCCCAAAAATCGTTGGATGAACTCAAGAACACCATTTTTGGTGAAGATGCCAACGTAAAAATGCTGGTTCACATAGGGCAACCGGCCAAGGAAATTCTTCAGGTGGCTGAAGATGAAGAAATTGATGCCATTTTCATCGCCACTCATGGTCGAACCGGTCTGAGCAAAATCATGTTCGGCTCGGTGGCCCAACGCATTATTGGCAAGGCCCCTTGCCCGGTGCTGAGCATCCGTTCCTGTGACTGATGGGTTTGTTTACACCAGGGCCCAACTCATTGGGAAGGCGACAGCCCGAGGGATGCAACCTGTTGGAAAAGATACATTTCGTAACCCTCCTGGGGCCAGGGATCTTCCCTCACCGCCCCTGCCTTGAGTAGGGCGTCACGCCAGAATGTGATACGCTTCTCATCGTGGGAACGCAAGGCAATCTCCGCCCGAACAATGCCTGCTGCACGCATTTCGGCAATCAGGGTCGAGGATTCGGCGCGCCCCTCTTCACAATCCAGCATGCGGGTTCGAAGGGCCCGGACTTCCGGAGGGACCCACCCGCTGGCGCCACCGGTAACACGTTGCCCAGTGGTCAAGCTGCGGGTCAACCAGAGGGCCTCGATGCGATCTTCATCGTATTCCAGGGCCGGTGCCGGCAAGGTCAACACCGGGCCAGGGTTGGCGACCACGGCACCCGGGAAACCATCAAGTGGAACCTGGATGGCCGGGATCGCTGCCGGCAGGGAAAAGAGAAAGAGCAGGACCACCGGCAACAAGGGAGCTGCCCAGCGGCGATACCCCGTTTGGTATTTCAGAACCAGCTGCTCCACGCCCACGGCCGACCACCAGGACAGAGCCACCACCATCAACCAGGAAAAACGCCAGGCGGCACGATAGGCCTTGAAAGGTGGAACAGCCTCCCGGAGCCATCCCATGGGCAGGGATAGACGGTGCCCGGTTCCTGGCACACCCACAGATTCCCCGAAGGCCAGAATCAGTCCTACAAGACCCAGAACCAAAAGAGACCGACCAAAACGACGCCGTTGAAAAGACAGATAACCCCGTCGCAACCATCCCACCGCAAACAGGACCAGGGCCAGCCAACCGGGATGCAAAACCTGCCGAGGGCGATCCAGGTAGCGCTCTTCACCCATGGCGCCCTTGCCGATCCAGTCGGAAGGTGCGCTACGGTACACACCACGATTGAATAAATGCTGGATGTCGGCGCTGCCCAGCTGAACATCCCGGTCCGTGCGCTTGAAATCTTCGTACCGATTTCCAAGCTGGATTTGGGGTTGGGCCAGAAGCCAGATGGCCACGACGGTGACGGCAAAAGGCAGAATGGTTTTTTTGAAGATGGTCAAGAAGAGGGTGGCGTTTGCTGTTTGCCGCCTAAAACGATGCACCAGCCAGGCTATTTTCAGCACTGCCACACCAAAAATCGCATAAGCAAACCCGTACCAGCCCCAGGCAGCCTGCAGCACCAGGCCCACACCCAGCATCCACCAGAATTGCCTGGTGGAAAGACCGGCATTTTGCCTGCGCAGGGCCGCGGTCAGGGCAGCCAGGCTGAACAGGACAAAAGGTGGAGGCAGTTGGTTCAGGTGCCCGATTTGGGCAAGGGTGTAGGGGGCCCCGATCAATGCCAGGGCCGCCACCCCACTGGCCCAGCGGGAACCACCGGAGGCCAACCAGAGAGTGGCCATGGCTGCCGCAGCCAGCAACAGGCTGCCCAGGTAGGCGATGTTGTATTGGGCGGCCACCGTGGGCGAAAATAACCAACGCACCGGTTGCATCAGCCAGGCTTGACCAAGCAGGGAATCCATGAAGCCCAGGGCGCCGGGAATCGGGAAAAAAACAGGGAGATTCATCCAGTGGGAAACATGAGCCCAATGGCGGGCGCTCCATTCCAACAGGCCGATCTGAAGCATGGCATCAATGCCGCCGAAGGGGCCTACCACGCTGCCGGAGAAATCTTTCCACACCGGGCCCAGCAGGGCTGCAACCAGAAGCAGAACTCCCAGCCAGGACAATACGCCCAGGATTTTTTCCCGACTCATGTTCATCAACTGCCAACTTGCCGCACGCAGTCGATGACTGTGCCGTCGATCCATTTGATGGCCGCAACCACCTTGTCGCCCAGCTCGGGTTTGTCCGCCGCACCGCCGCAAATTTCCTCCACCTCACCTTTGATCTCCGCGATGGGACGAATGGGCAGACTGCTGCAGCGCAACTGTTCGAGCAAATCCCGACGCAGGGGATTGATGGCGATGCCACGCTCGGTGACGATCACATCGATCAATTCGCCCGGGCCGCACAGGGTAGTCACTTCATCAACCAGCACCGGAATGCGGTCGCGGAAACTGGGAATTGGCAGGATGGTGCACTTGCTGGCCAAACAATTCTGCCAGCCACCGATTCCGTGCAGCAGACGGCCATCGCTGTGGGTCACCACGTTGGCGTTGAAGTTGACGTCCACCTCGGTGGCTCCCAGCACCACCACATCGAGCAGGGAGGCGAAGTTGCCTTTGCCATGCCAGTTGTAGCTGGTGAATGGCGAGGTGTTCAAATGCCCGGAATTTTCCCTCATGGAACGCACACCTTCGAGATCGAAGGTCTGGCCATCCAGAATATATTCGGTCAGGCCGTCTTCCAGCATGTCCACCAGGTATTGGGTGGAACCGCCGCGAACGAAGCGGGCTTTGATGTTGCGCTCGCGCATCATGTCCCGCAGAAAGAGGGCAAAACTCAGGGCGGTGCCGCCTGCTCCGGCCTGAAAGCTGAATCCGTCGCGAACGATGCCGGCTTCGTCGCAGAAACGCGCCGTCATTTCGGCGATGAGCAAACGGTCCGGCGATTTGGTGATTTTGGTGGTTCCGCTGATGATCTTGCCAGCGTCACCGATGCTGTCCATGACCACCACCTGGTCCACGTTGTTGCCCTGGATCTGCCAGGGCACACAAGGGAAAGGAACCAGATTGTCAGTCACGGCAATGACGTGATCAGCGTATTCGCTGTCGGCCAGGGCGAAACCCAGCAGACCGCAGGCAGTTGGCCCCCGATCCCCAGTGGCGTTGCCGAAGGAGTCAGCGCAGGGAGCAGCAATGACGGCAATGTCGATTTTCACTTCACCATCCTGAACGGCCTGATAGCGTCCGCCGTGACTGCGCAGCACGGCCATGCCTTTCATCTTGCCACGGGTGCAGTAGTCACCCAATGGACCGTTCATGCTGCCCTCGATGTGATGGATGACACCACTTTCCATCAGGTCGATCATGCCGGTGTGACAGGGGAAACTGGCGCTGGGGAACCAACGCAAATCCTTGACGCCCAGTTCGGCCGCAGCAGCAAACACGGCGTTGGCCACATAGTCGCCGTTGCGCAAGTGATGGTGCGTGCTGATGGTCATGCCATCGCACAGGCCGGCGTTGACCAGGGCTTCCTTGATGGTGGCCACGGTCTTGTCGCCATCGGCAGGATAGTCCGCGCAACTGCGAATGGGAGCACCGTATTTGCGACCCTCGGGCCGGTACTTGCCCACCCCCTGAAAAGGAATGGCTTCCTGACCATTGATCTCGGTGGGTACCAGACGCCCGACGGCGTTATTCACCAACTTGGTCATTCTTCCCCTCCATTTTCCGTTAGTTTACCATCCAAACGGGCACCGGGTTTGTCGGCCTCATCTCGCCAGTCGGCCCCCAGCAGGCCAACCATCATGGCAATCTCCACCGTGGTTTGCGCACGCTTGACCACTGGAGCGTCGATCATTTTGCTGCCCAGGCTGACCACCCCAAGGCCCTGGGCTTCGGCCGCCTCAAAGGCAATCACGATTTCCCGGGCCTTTTTAATTTCAGTTTCGTCCGGCGCAAAGGCCTGATGCACGACCTGGATCTGGCGGGGATGTATGCAACCCTTGCCCACAAATCCAAGGCTTTTGGCTTCGAGCACCGAATCGCGCAGACCGACAATATCGGTGACATCGCTGAAGACGGTGTCGATGGGTTGAACTCCGGCGGCTTTGGCCCCGTTGACAACCTGGGCCCGGGCCCAGAAGCTCTCCGTACCCAGTTTCGTGCGCTGGGTGCCGATATCGGCAGTGTAGTCTTCCAGACCAATAGCCAGTGCGACGACATTAGCGTGGGCGGATCCTATTTCCAATGCATTCCAGGCACCCTTGGCCGATTCAACAATGGGCATGAGATAAACCGAAGTTTCAAGTCCCACTCTTTCCTGGATTTCAGTAATGCGTTGCGCCACTGCCGTGACTTCACTCGCCTCTTCAACCTTGGGAATGAGCACCAGGTTCACATTGTGGGGGATGACCCAATCCAGATCAGTCAACCCACCGGCGCCCTGATTGATCCGCACCATGCGTTCTGCACCATAAAAACAGACGGCACGCAAAGCGTTGCGCACCAGGCAACGGGCTGCATCTTTTTCTGTGGGCGCAACAGAATCTTCCAGGTCGAGAATGACGCCATCCGGCCCATGCAAGCCGGCATTCACGTAAAATTTTGGTTCATTGCCCGGCAGATAAAGACGGCTACGGCGCAATCGATCGCGATGGCTCTCGCGGCAACACCTGTCACTCATGGGCAGCAGGAATTCCGCTTCGGGCTCATGACCCGTGCGTCGAATGGCTGTTTCCAGACGAGCGGCCAGGGCAAACGGAAGGGCACCCATATCATCAACGGTGACGACGGCGTGCTGCACACCCAGCACCTCGCACCCCTGTTGCATCAAGGTTCTGATGCGCTCGCCGAACATTCCGGCTACTTTGGATTTCAAATGGATTTGCAGGCCACCGGAAGATTGCATCTCGACGGCAACATGGCAATCGGAACGAACCCTGGGACCTTTTTTGCCGGCTTTACCGATCGTTGGCATGGACAGCCTTTCGGGAAAAAAAGTGGAGCGCTCAGGCCGCGCCCGGGCCAATTCTTCCATGATTTAAAATGGTCATGCGGAGCTGATGGGGCAAGTCACATATGGTCGGTTTCCCTGGGGCCGGTTGCTCCCCCAGGATATTATCAATGGGACCACCAGTCATGGTTTCCACCAGTGGGGAATCCCAAATCATCGGAACCTGGCCGTGGCTGCAAGCCTGAACCTGAAACAGAAATACCCCCATGCCTTGCGGACAAACTTTTATTTCATTCACACAATTCCCTCGCTTAAGATGGATTGTTTGTTAAAAGTATTGCTAGCATTTAACTTAGCCTACAAGTCAGGTAGGTATTGTGGATAACCTGTACAGGAAAAATACAGAGAGGATTTTCGCTGTATTTTCTCATTTTCTCAAGTCGTTATTTTACACTATGTTACCCTCAATATGCCTGTCAAGAACCACCTTGGGGAAAACCTTCCAATCTTGTGGATAACTTGTGGAAAACTCCAAATGAAAAACCGCGAGCGAAAAGGTTCGGATTCTTTTCGCCCACGGTTGGTCTTCCAACAAGATTTTTTGAATTTCAGAAACCCTGTCAATTTCGACCTTGTTTACCTTGGATGATCCTCTGTTCTTCATATGATCAAAATTTGACCCCAATATGAAATCATCCAGCATTTTTTAAGTTTTTGCCACCTCTGCCAGAGTGGCCGCAAAAAGCTTCCAGATTTTCTGAACAGAAGTGATCTGAACCTTTTCGTCTGGTGAATGGGCACCCAGAATGTTCGGCCCAAAGGAAACGATGTCCAGGTCCGGATATTTCTCCGTCAGCAAGCCACACTCCAGGCCAGCATGAATCGCCAACAGCTCTGCATCCACACCAAAAGCGGATCTGTACTTTTTTCGGGTGACGGCCAGCAGTTCGCTTTTCATGTTGGGCTTCCAACCGGGATAGCCCTCGGGCTGATCCACTGCCGCATCTGCCAGCAGGCCGATGGACTTGTGCTGTGAGACGAGACTTTCGAGAGCAGGCATTATTGACGAGCGGCTGCAGCAAACCATGCGCACCTTGGACCCAATGGTGGCGACCACACCCAGATTGGTGCTGCTTTCCACCAAACCGGCGATGTCCTGGCTCATGCCCGTCACCCCGTTGGGAATGGCTGCCAACAGGCGCAGAGTATTGCTGCTGGAATTCAGGCTGAAGCAGCGAGGAGCTTTCACCGTGCTGGTTTTCCATTCAAAGCGGTCGTCAATGCCGGCCAGTTCTTCGGTTTTGATGCGCGCCAGGAATGTATCAACCAGCTTTTTGAAGCGACGTCCGTCGGCCTTGGCGATAACCACCTTGGCTTCGGATTCACGGGGAATGGCGTTGCGCATGCTGCCACCATTGATCTCAACCAGACGCAGATCCATCTTTTCGGAGACACTCAGCAACACCCGAGTGAGGATCTTGATGGCGTTGCCGCGGTTTTCGTGGATGTTAAGGCCCGAGTGTCCACCGCGCAGACCGCCGATGGTGATCTTGCGGCCGCCGCTGTCCTTGGGTGCACGCGTGGCTTTGTTTTTCAGGGTGAAAACCGTATCGCGGCCACCGGCGCAACCGACAAAAATGGCATCGTCCTCTTCGGAATCCAGGTTGATCATGCGGCGGGACTCAAAGAAGCCCACTTCCACGCCGGCAGCGCCAGTCAGGCCCCGCTCTTCATCAACCGTCAACAAGACTTCCACCGGGCCGTGGACGACTTTGCTGTCGTCGGCCAGAGCCAAGCCCATGGCCACTCCGATGCCGTTGTCCGCACCGAGGGTGGTACCCTCGGCAGTGACCCAATCGCCGTTGACCTGCAGCTTCAGGCCATCGGTTTCGAAATCATGCTTGGTGGCCGAATTCTTTTCACAGACCATGTCCACATGACCTTGAATGAGCATCGGAGCCGCTTTTTCCAGGCCCTTGGTGGCAGGAATGCGAATCAACAGGTTGCCGACCTTGTCATCGGACCAGGACAGTCCGCGCTCGTCGGCCCAACCTTTGAACATTCTCATCACACCGGCTTCGTTGCCGGATCCGTGAGGAATGTCGCACATTTTTTCGAAAATTTGCCAGACGGCGGCAGGCTGAAGTTTATCCAGTTTGGCCATGGCTGCTCCTTGTTTCTCAAAACTCGGGTTCAGGGGTGATCGGGTTCATATCTGCAAATCTCTAGAATCCATGCCGCAGGATAGTGCCCCAGTGACCGGCTGCTATCAGATTGCCGCAAGGGTCCAAATCCGCGGCGTTCAGCCGATCGTGGTGACCGGGAGACATGGGGCTCCAGCTCTCGCCATCGTATGCAATGGTGACCCCATTGTTACCCACCGCATAAACATGGCCTTCGCCATCACCGGAAACGCTGTACAGGGAAAACTGTGTTGTGCTGTCCTGAACCAACCATGGAGTGTCTTCGCCCAGAACGCCACTGTGATTCAGAACCAATCCACTGGTGCCTACTACCACCGTCTGCATGCCTTCGCGGCACCAGACTCCGGTCAGGGTTGTGTTATCGTCTGCGGGATTTTCCATCTCTCGCCAGATGATGCCATTGAAGAACAATATTGTACCATTGGCTCCCACGGCATAAACCTCGTGGCGGCTTCGGCCCATGATGGAGTGCAAAGCCTCACCAGAGTTGCTGTTCATGGTCTCCCAGCTGACACCGTCAAAATGAACAATGGTACCCTCGGCACCGACGGCGTAAATATCGCCCGAATTCCTGCCCCAGATAGCTTCCAGGTTGGCTTCGCTCTGCAAACGCCAGGTTTCCCAGGGACGGCCCCCGCGGTAGCGGGCGATAATGCCATCGCTGCCCACCACAAAGAAGTCGTCTTCAGCTTCGCCCCAGATGGCAGAATAATCAACATCCTCAATGGGCGGGGCAATATTCTGCCAGCCACCACCCTGGGATTGCAACACCACGCCCTGCTTACCGACGGCATAGACCCGGTCGCAGGTGGGGCTGTAGACACCCTTGATCCAATGGGTATGGCCGACGTTGATGATTTGCCAGGCAGGGTCGGTCATCCGCTGCAGAAGACCGTTGTAGCCGGTCATCAGGATCGTGCTGTCGTGATCATCCCACATGCCGTACATGTAACGACCCTCGGCGATGATCCGAGGATTCCAGTCGTCTTCGCCCCGGGTCAGGAAGATACCGCCCTTGCCGATGGCCACGGGCTCGTGTCCCGGCAGTCCCCGCACCGACCAAAGGCGTTCGTTGGTTCCACTGTATTGGGGAGTCCAAGAGACCCCATCATAATGAACGATGCTACCCACCCCACCCACCGCATAAATATCGTCCGGCCCGAAACCCCAGACACTGTCCAGAACCTGGTCGATGTTGGTTTCCTGGCTTTCCCACTGCTGGCCATCAAAATGCCGCATGGTGCCTTCGCTGCCGCAAACGTAGATGTTGTCCGGCCCGGTGCCCCAACAGCTGTAGAGGTCCATGTCTGTACCGCTGTCCAGGGCACTCCAGTTTTCACCGTCGAAATACACCAGGGAACCATTGTCGCCCACGGCATAGACGTTGGTCCAGTCGCTGCCCCAGATTCCATTCAGTTTGGTAGGTGAATGAGTGAACCGTCCGATCCACTCCTGGCCATCGTATTGGTAGCAGACCCCGTTTTCGCCCACAGCCAGGACGTTTTGACGGTCGGAACCCCAAACACCAAGCAGATCCTTGGCGTAGTCAAACTGCCAGGTGGTCCAGATTCCATGGTCGAAATGACGGATGCTGCCGAACTCCCCCACGGTAAAATAGTCGGATGAAGTCAGTCCCCAAACAGCCCGCACTGTGTATTCCGGTTCGAGAATAACCGACCAGCTGGGGTCGCCGACGATGTCGGCGGGGCCGTCATCGCCACATCCGGGCAATACCGGGATCAGGCTCAACAGCAGAAGCATACCTAAAAAAGTCCCGGGCAAGCGGTAAGGGTAATGTTTGCGGGAAGCAAGGCGGCGACTCATCGTATGGGCGATCCTGACCTACTGGATAAGTTGGCAATACTGTGCTGGAACTGTGCCGGAAACCAGAATCACATTGTAACACAATCCCCGGCAAAGGTTGCATGGAATTGTTGTCCGCGGCATCTTTGACCAAGGCCCATCAAGGGCGACTCATCGAAAGAGGCGAGTCACTGAGTGCCCAGTTGCCCCGTTCTGGACGACCCTGGCCCGTGGGAAAGATCAGGTAACTGTACTTTCCGTAATGACCGAGACGTCGGGCCAAAGCCTCCAACCGGTGTGGGCTGTTGCAGAGAATGACCAGGTCGGTAACCATCGAATCAAAAGGATTGGCTGCCGTGAAAACCAAGTCGAATTTGTCGAGGCCGTAGCGCTTGCCCCCCAGGAAAAAAGTTTTCCCGCTGATCATCAATTCGGGGTTTTTGTACAGGCCCAGAAGCTCCGCCCCCGGGTTGATCAGAATGCTCGAAGAACCGGTTCCCTGTTGGATGTCGGCGAGAAGTTTTCCGTCTTCGACCACGGTGTACATATCTTGTTGGATGAAGTCGGCAGCAAAATTCCGGGCTGCGTCGGCCATCAATTCCGGAGCATGGTCCAGGATGACGGTGGGGCTTTGCTCGGCCAAAATCTGGCTGACGGTGGGTTCGATTTCCTCCGGATGCAGTTGGCGGAACATATTCGTGCCCGGATCCACGTCCAGACGCCGGGCCCCGCTGACCTCCACTTCAAACTTTTGGCTCGCCTGGTTGAAGCGCACCACGTGCTCCTGCTCTCCATCGGCGGTGGTGATCAAAACAGGAACCTGCAGGTTGTACGGAGGTGCCTCCTGAATCAAACGGAAGGAGACCTTTTTCTCGGCAAACTCCACGTCCTTTAGAATCAGGAGCGGCGCACCCGTGCGGGTCAGCCACTGTTCCTGGAATTCGCCCAGATCCTGTCCCGAAGCCTCGGCAAAAGCGGCAAAGAAATCGCTCCAATTGGTTTTTTCGTATTTGTGATCTGCAGCCACGGCCTGCAGGCTCTTCAGGAAAGCCTCCCGGCCGATCATGCGGTCCACCATGTGGAAAACCATCATGCTTTTTCCGTACCCCACGGCACGGGTGGCACCGCTGTGGCGACTGAGGAATTCCACCAGGGGAAAATCATTGGTTTGGTCTCTGGTGTATGCCGCGTAATCCTTCAGGACCGTGCGACGATACTGCCGGGCCTGCTCCGCATCTTCGAGTTCCTTGTAGTGATAGTCGGCGCAATAAACCGTCAGGCCTTCACACCAGTTTCCTTCGGCCACATCGACAAAAACAGAATTGCCCCACCAGTTGTGGCAAATCTCATGACCAAAGCTGGTGTAGGGGATGAACGGCAGGCGCAATACCTGGCCACCCAACAGGGTGTACGAAGGCATTCCGTAACCCGTGGGAAACCAATTCTCCACGGTGGCGAATTTCTTGTAGGGATAGGGTCCGATCATTTCTTCATACATGGCGATGTAGGCTTTGGTGCGTTCCATGTATGTGGCGCGCAGACGGGAATCATCTTCCAGAAAGAAGGTTTGGCTGACGATGCCCTCGCGCACGGGTTCTTCGTGCACGAAGTAACGGTTGGCGATGAGATTCAAGCCGTCGGAAGGGTATCTCGCAACCCAGCGGGTGTGCAAACGATCGCCCCTGATTTCATGCTCGGTGCGTTCGCCCTGGGTGACGGTTTCATACCCGACTGGAGTATCGAAACTGAGGTCGTGGATGGCCATGAGATCTTCCGTCCAGGCCAGCCATTCGGCCATGCCCGAAAGATAGATGCCTTCATCGCTGATGGTGGCGGTGATTTCGTTGCCGATGTTTTCCCGGGAAAAGGTCATTTCCTTCACTGACTCGAAAAAGGTCGCGGAATATTCCAGAAGCAGTTCGCCACCATCAGGAGCGATGCCGCAGGCAATCAGATCAATGAGTTGGAAAGGGCCGTCTTCATCTTCGGTTTTGCTCACCATCAGTGAGATATCCATGGGATCGCCACCGGGTTGGGATATTCCCGAAATCTGCAGGTCCTGACCCAGACGAAGTTGATTCACCCCGGCGGGAACTACCAGATGGTCGTTGATGATGGCGGTGTGGGCTGAAATATCGAACATCAGTTGGGCCTGGTGGGACAGGACCTCACTGGAATCGATCTGGGCCGAAGCCACTGCGGCCACTCCGGCAAACAGAAATACACACACCACAAACAACGAGGCGATTGGCAACTTCATCGGGAACTCCTTGAAAATTCATCATTGAGAGCATGGGGTGAACCCAGAGGATACTAAACCGGCCCCATGCTTGGCAAGCTCAAGCCAATATTGCCTTCTGGCAAAAAAAGGCGAAACCGCGCAGGGGGAGCGCGGTTTCGCCTGGAACCGGCCAATCGACCGATCCGCCGGGTCTTTATATGGCCCGAGGAGTGGGACGTTCCTCATCCACCCTCTTGGTGGCGCCAGGTTTGAAGAGCCGCGCCAGAAAACAGTTCTCGCCCCTGCTGTAGGCAAATCCGAGCACCAGTCCAAATACGATGTGCCCCATCAGCGATGGCATCATGCCCTGGGCCGCGACAGTATTCCAGTTGACGCCAAAGCCCGCGCCCATCATCAGGGGCATCATGGTCAAAGGACCGAGCACCCACCACACCACACCGTAGGCGAAACCACTGATCAGGGCTTTGAGAGTCGTACTGGCAAAGGCTCCGAGGACGATTCCAAACCCGGCCCCGATGCCTGCACTAATCAACATGTGGACGAGAAACCCAACCGCAGCGTTGGGCTGGCCAACCATTTGGCCAATCATCGGCAGCATGCCCATGGCACCCATCATCATCCCGAAGACCAATCCACCCATGATCCCACCCATAGTTCCCAGCTTGATTCTTGTTGCAAACATTTTCTGCCTCCTTATTCTTTATGAGGCCACCTTGATGGTGGCATTGTTGTCCGGTTTGGCCGGTCGCTTCATGGAGTGAGTGCGGGCCCGTCAGGATTTGTTACAACTTTTGTTCATCTTTTGGGGGTACCAAAGGGAGATCGCCTACCAATGTTCTTTATGATGACCCTTGAATCCCACCTCGGGGCTGCCTTCCTGTCCCGGCTGCGGGAGCGCCACGAAGAAACTCTGGCCGAGCTGACCCGCGAGTATCTGCCGCAGATATACCGCGCCGCCAGGAGTGCCGGGCTCAGTGTGCAGAACGCGGAAGATGCCGCTCAGAACACCTTTGTTACCTTCATGGAAAAATTGGACGATTTCGAAGGCCGATCCCATGTGCGCACCTGGCTGTTTGGCATACTCTATCGTAAGATTTCAGAAATGAGGCGCGGCGCCCAGCGAGAAGAGAAGACCGAGGATATTGAAGAGGTCATGGAAAACCGATTCAAGACCAACGGTTTCTGGGCCAAGCCGCCCCGGGATACCGACAGTTCGGTTTTCGACCGGGATATTCGTACTCATTTGAACGAATGCCTGGACGGTATCACTATTGACCAACGTCTGGCGTTCATCATGTGTGAGGTGGAAGAGATGAACAGCGACGAAATTTGCGAAGCCATGGAAGTAAGCCGTTCCAACCTGGGCGTATTGCTCTATCGTGGACGCAACAAGCTGCGGGAATGCCTAGAACATCGGAACATCAAGGGGTAGGGGTATGCTGAAGTGCAGACAGGTGACCAGGCTGGCGGCCACCGATGACTACATGGAACTGGGCTTCCTGAAAAAAGCCGAATTCAAACTCCATCTGCTGATGTGTTCCCACTGTCAGCGGTATTTTTCGCAGATTATCAGCATGGGCAAGGAAGCCCGTGTGGCCTCCAAAAACCATGAAGCCGATGCAAAACAACTGATCCGTATGGAAGACAACATCATGGAAGGGCTCAACGGCTCGGAAAATTGATTCTCAGGCATGAAATAGGGCCCCTTGTTGGGGCCCTATAAATATTGTTTCCGAAATCTACCGGTAGAGCGACTTCACAGCACCCCAGCTGGATTCCTCTGTGCTCACCACATCGTTGGAATATTCGACGATCATGGGCTTGGGATTCAAGCTGTGATGATCGTTCCACATGCCACCGCCACCAGGGGTGAACTGCAGATACATCTCGCCATACAGTTCATCCCAGTCGTTAGGTTCGCCGGGAGCCCAGTTGATCCAGTCGAAATCTTCTTCGGTGACCCAATGCCAGTTCAAGGCGGGTTCGCTGTGGTCACTGTTTTGGTAGCCGCCAATCCAGGGATCGCCATAGGGAGCGGGAGCGTCCCCACCGAGAACGGAGTAGTACACGAAATCGTTTTCATCCTGGCTGGTCAGCGTCACGAGGTAGCCGGGATTGCCGAACATGGTGCGGTTTTCGGCGATGATTTGTGCTTCTTCCCAGGTGACCAACTCTTCGAGGTATTCGTAATAATGGCCGTTGCCGTCCCACTGGATGGCTTGGGCGGATACCAGCTGGGGATAGGTAGCCACCACAGCCAAAAGGGCCAGAACCAGCAATGCCTTGTATCGAGCGTTCATTTCACTACCTCCGTAGACCAATGATCAGGAAAAAGCCCGAACGAAAAGAGCCTTATCTTACGTTGTCATCCCTGAATTATACCAGAGCTTTCTTTCTTTTTCCAACTATTTTTTTATCTTTAGTGCTTTTCAGGCTTCGGCTGTTTTTGTGTCCTGTTCCTCAACTTGTTGGGGTTCAAGGGATATTGTTTCCATTTGTCCCTCAATCCACTCTTCAACATGTTCGTTGATTTCTCCGGCTTTCATACCTTTGGCTTGCAGAGCGGGTCCAACGATAACCTTCACCGTACCCGGTTTGATGATGAAACCCTTGCTGCCCCAGAAATCCCCGGCATTGTGGGCCACCGGCACCACCGGAAAACCACTGCGAGCGGCCAGCATCGCTCCCCCGATGCTGTATCGCCTGCGGCTGCCGGACGGCGTGCGGGTTCCTTCGGGAAAGATGACCACCCACAAGCCCCGCTGCAGACGTTCTGTTCCTTGCTTGATCACCTGCACCAGGGCTTTCTTGCCACCCTTGCGATCGATGGCAATGGCACCCATCACTTTCAGGCCCCAACCAAAAATGGGCACCCACAACAATTCCCGCTTCAAAACCCAGACCTGGGCCGGGAAAATCGATTGAAGAGCAAACGTTTCCCAGGCCGACTGGTGTTTGCAAAGAATAATGCCGTTCTCGGCGGGAATATTGTCAGCCCCCACCACTTCATGCCGCACACCGCAAACGATCCGCAGCATGGAAATGACTCCTTCGGACCAACGGGCCATAAAACGATTACGCAGCGTCCCCGGCAGAATCAGGCACAGCAGGAGCATGGGCACCACAAGGACAACCGCCACGCCCAACAGGATATAAAACAGCAGACTCCGCAGGAACAACACCTGAACTCCTCTGGATCAGTCAACAACCACTTCCACCAGTGGCATGGTCTTGAGGTACTTGTCTGCCGCCGCCTGCATGCTCTCCAGGGTAACCTGGTCGTAGGCCGTCAGTGCATTGAGATACCCGGGAATATCATCAGCCAACTCGGCCATGGCCAAATAGTAGGCCTGCCCCATGGAAGACAGACGACGCATCATCATGCGACCTGTGCGAGCGCTGCGGATTTTGTCCAGCTCATCCTGGGAGATGGACGAAGCATCGAAATCGGCGATGAAACTGTTGAGGGCCTCCATGCCTTCGTCCATGCGCTCCACCGGCGGGTTCAGCCAAGCCACGAATTCACCAATTCCGCCAAGGACCGAGAAGCGTGCGCCCACGCTGTAACTGAGGCCCCGGGTTTCACGCAGGTCCATGGCCATGCGGTCGCTCATGATGGCGGTGACGAGTTTGAGAGCATCGGCATCATCGGTGTCCACCGCAATGATGGAGCCCAGTCGAATGGCGCTCAATTCGCCACCCAGGGTCTCGCGAACCTGGACCGCTGCCGTGGTCAAGGGCAAAGGTGGCAAACCGTCCACGGGTTTTCCCCGACCGGGCAGTTTTTCTTCGATGAGCTCACGCATTTCCTGGTGGGGATACGGTCCCACAATGGAAAAAATCAGATTTTCCGGTGAGAACGCCTTGCGATAAACCTGGCGCATCTGGTTGAAATCCAGGGCGGCCAAACTCTCGGCGTCGCCTTCGGCAGGCAAAACCATGGGATGGTCACCATAGAGAATCTCATCCAGTTTGCCGTTGGCAACGGTGCGGGCACTGGCCTGACCACGGTTCAGGGCTTTCAGACGCTTGCTGCGCAGGCGTTCGAAATCATCGTCGTCGAAAGAGGCGTGCTGGATTTCACGCACCAGCATATCCAGCATTTCCGGGCCGTATTGGCTGGCCAATTCGATGCGAATAAAACTGAAGCGTCCGTTGGTGTAGTAGTTGTCCATGGGGATGCGGTCATCATCCACGAGCTTGACCACCGCGCCGAGTTCACGCAAGCGGCGGGCCAGGCAGCTGCGATCACAACCTGAATAACCTTCGGTGAGCATTCGGTGCACCAGATCCAGGGCTCCGGCGTGGGCGTTATCACGGTCAACAATGGCACGACCACGAACCGTCAGGTGGATGGCCATCAGCGGACTGTCTTCATTGGTTTGGCTGATCAGCACCGCGCCGTTGGCCAACTCGCTGCGATCTACCTTCAACACGGCTTGTACGGTTTCCTTGGCTGTGGGTTTTTCTCCAGCGTCGGAATCATCCGGCATACCCCCCATGCCCTGTTTTTTCATGGCTGCCATCATCGCCGGCGACATCTTCATGCCTTTGGGCATACCCATGGCGGCCATGGGATCTTCGGATTCGCCCGCCTCTTTTTCAATGAGAACCGCCAGACAGGGTGAGTCAACAAGCCAGTTGGTCATGGCCCTGGTCACATCTTCGGAAGTCACTTCGCGCAGGCGTTCCAGGTAGGAAACAAAAAAGTCCACACCACCCAAGGCCACCGGTTCGGCAATGTAAATCCCCGTCATGCGCAATTGTTCGCGCTCAAGAAGGGTTTCGGTTTCGGACATGCGCTGGATACCCAGAATATCTTCTTCGGAAATCCCCATTTCGATGGCGCCGACCAGGGCGTCCTGCACCAGGCGATACAGCGCGGAAGGATCGGTTTCATTCTTCAGGGAAAAGTGCAATGTCAGACGACCAAAGCCTTCGGCCTTTTCCCAGCCCAGGGACAATCCCGGGCGCACGCTCTCGTCCAGATCCTCAAGAGCACCGGTCAATACGCCACTGCCCTCGAGATCCAGCAACTGGACCATGACCAGGAAGGGGAAGAAATCATCCATGCCATAGGTGGGTGCTTCAAAAGCCAGGGCCAGCAGACGTTCGTCCCCTGCCCGACGAGTGATCGAAGAAGTTCTGCTGATATACCCGGCAGAGCGCAAACCTGTGTGGTCGGCAGTGCCCGGAGCAATGCTGCCATAGTATTTCTCCAGCAACTCCAGGGCATCCTCACGCTCAAAGTTACCGGCCAAGGTCAGGATCATGTTGTTGGGCACATACCATTTCCGATAAAACTCGTAAACATCGTCGCGGACCATGTGCTCAATGGTGCTCTTGGTGCCCAGGGTTGGCAATTCCAGGCTGGTGCCCCCATAAAGAGCTTGCCGCAGGGCCACTTGGGTCTGGTGTCCGGGCCAGTCGCGACCCTGGACTATTTCACCCAGCACGATGCCTTGTTCCTTGGTGAATTTCTCCTCGGGAAGGATGGAGTGGAACAGCATTTCCGATTGCAGCTCCAAGCCCGTGGCCAATTCGGCGGCCGGAATCACCATCATGTAATTGGTGAAAAAATCGGTGGTGTTGGCGTTGTTGTAGGCTCCGGCCCGGTCGGCCATGTCGTACTGCTCTTCCTGGGTGTACTTGGTGGACCCATTGAAAAGCAGATGCTCCAACATGTGACTCATGCCACTGGTGCGAAAGTCTTCCCAGGCGGACCCTACCTTCACCTGGGTGAAGATGCCGGCCATGGGCTGGGCTGGATTGCACATCAAGATAACTTCCAGGCCATTTTCCAGGCGCAGCACTTCCACATTTTCCGGCAAGGGATAAAATACCGGATCCAGATTCGGGTCGAGGTACTTTCCATCCTCGGGAGCTGCCACAACCCCAAACGCAGAAAAACACATCACCAGCATGGCAACAGATAAAATAAATTTCGGCACGTTGTTCTTCCTCCACAAAGTAGAAACTGGTTAGGCCTGGGCAGCCTCTGCACCATCAATGATACCAACAAAATCTTCAGCCTTCAGGGCCGCGCCGCCAATCAGACCGCCGTCAACATCGGGCAAACCAATCAGTTCCCGGGCATTCCCGGGTTTGCAACTGCCTCCATAGAGGATGCGCATGTAATCGGCCACTTCCTGGCCCATCAACTCCGCCACCACCCCACGGGTGAAGGCATGTATTTGCTGGGCTTGTTCTGGAGTGGCCGTCTCCCCGGTGCCGATGGCCCACACCGGCTCATAGGCCAGCACTGTGTTGTAGGCATTGGCAAACTCAAGCTTGGGCAACACGGCCTCAAGTTGCTTTCGCACCACCTCTTCGGCCCGACCATCCTTGCGTTCGCCCAACACTTCACCAAAGCAGAAGATGGCTTTCAGGCCGGCCTGGTGAACACGATTGATCTTTTGAACGAACTGCTCATCGGTTTCCTTCTGATATTCCCGACGCTCACTGTGGGCGATGATCACATACTGGACGCCCGCCTCTTGGAGCATATCCACCGATACCTGACCAGTAAAAGCGCCTTTCTCCTGATGGGAGCAGTTTTGGGCGCCCAGCAAAACAGGCTCACCCTTGGCCACTTCCGACACCGCCGGAATCGTCACATAGGGGGGGCACACCAGGACATCGCCTTTCAGCTGACGCCCCTGCAGAAGTTCCTGCAACCCTGCGGCCAACTCACGGCCCGATTCGGGCCCCATGTTCATTTTCCAGTTTCCGGCCACAAGATATCGTCGCATGATGGCTCCCGTTCATGACAAGGTTGCAACATTGGTTTTCGACAGGGAATATGGCATTTTTTAGGCGAGTTGTCCACTTGTGGGCCCACTGTCCTGCAGGTGCACAAAGAAGGAACGACCCAAATGCCATCCCGCCAATTCCCTGAAAAAACACCAAAACTAGACCTTCGGCAAAAAAGCCAAAAGCAATTTAGCCATTCGCACCCTAACCATCTTCCCCACCTCAACCACATCCTCATGCGAAAGTTCAGGTTGGCCAGTCTCCCTGGCTGGATTGGTGATGCACGACAACCCAACCGGGGAGACACCCATTCGTTTCAAAAGCACCGTCTCGGGAGCGGTGGACATGCCAACGGCATCTGCACCCACTCGGCGTAACATGCCAATTTCGGCTTTGGTTTCATACGGAGGCCCGTACATGCTCACATAGGTACCACTGTGCATGGGAACACCTGTTTCGGCGGCGGCCTGGACCAGCAACTTGGCCAGTTCGGGGTTGAAAAGGTGGGGAACTCCCCCACTTCGCCCAATGGAGGCCAAGGCATCCAGATTCTTTTCCGACGGCAAAAGCGGCTCACCATCAGCCGCAACCGGTGCAAAAGGCTGAGCCAGGAGTCCCCGCAGGGGATCATGAAAATGAAAATCAAGCTGATCACGGATGACCATGAGATCTCCGGGCGTATAATATCGGTTCAACCCTCCGGCGGCATTGGTCACCACGGCGGTCTCGATCCCCAAACAAGCCAGAACAGCAGTGGGCAACAACAATTCCTCGGCCGGCATGCCTTCATAGGGATGCAAACGTCCCTGCATGACGATGACCGGCACACCGGCAGCGGTTCCGCACACGAGACGGCCGGTGTGCTCCGCCACGGAAGTGGTGGTGTAGCCCGGGATAGACCCATAATCCACTGTTTGTGCATCTTGAACCCTATCGACAAAATTGCCCAGTCCACTGCCCAGAATCAACCCCACCCTGCCCTGATACCCACGGTCGGTCAGCCAATTGACGGCTTGGCCCACCCGGTCTCGCCATCGGTCCGAAAGCAAATTCAATCGTTGGTTCATCCGGACCTCCATCAGGATCCTTCCTTGATACTGTCGAGATCAAATTTATCCCGCAGACTGGTCATGGTGCTCAGGGCATCCTGAACCATGGCGCCTTTGTCCTTCTCGGTAAGGAAAGCGCTCTTGAAGCCATTGAGAAGAAGATGCTCGGTTTCCAGGAGAGTCATATCGAAGGTGTCGACGGCCAGACGCAATTCCTTCAGGGGGCTGGTATCGGCAAAGAGGGTGTTGTCGCAATTCAAACAGACCCGTAACCCTTCCTTCAGATAAAACCGGAAAGGATGGCGAGCCAGGTCAGGCACCACACAGCTCTGCAGATTGCTGCTCAGGCAAATTTCCAGAGGCACCCGATTGTTGGCCACATAGGCCATCAGATCGGGATCCTCTTCCAGACGCGTGCCATGGCCGATACGGTTGGCCCCACAGCGGTGCAAGGCCTGATGAATGGATTCGGGACCAAATCCCTCTCCCGCGTGGATGGTCACGTTCTGGTTGTTGTTCATGGCGTGGTAGAAGGCTCCCAGGTGGTACTTGGCCGGATGATCCTGCTCGGCTCCCGCCAAATCGAAAGCCACCACTCCCCGGTTTTTCCAGGCCACAGCCAACCTTGCCAACTCCAGGGAACGGGATGGTTCAATGGTGCGAATACCGGTCGCAATAATTCCCGTCCGGATTCCGGTTTCTTTTTCGGCCCGACTCAATCCGGATTGTACCGCAGCCACGGCGCCATCGGGTGTCAATCCAGTGGTGGTGTGTTTGAGGGGGCAGAAGCGAACCTCCAGACGCCAAACCCCATCGGCGGCGAAATCCACGGCCAGTTCGTAGGCCACCCGGCCGAGGCTGGCTTCATCCTGCAGCACGGCCACGGTGTGGTCAAAATAACTGAGAAACTCATCCGCACTGGACTCCCGGTCAGAAGGAAAATATTTATCGCGCACCGCCACCGGATCGTCCGGCATATCCATGTTGCGGGCGCGGCCCAGTTCCATGAACGTATCGAGACGCAGGGAGCCATCCAAATGGGTGTGAAGATCGGTTTTGGGCAAAGCCTTGAGCAGGGCATCGGGAATATCCGGGCCTCTCAACAAATCGCTGGGCCGATATTGTCCGGTGTTCATATGTATCCTCTTCGTGGCGACCCTCAGGCCTGGTTTTTCCGGTTGTGTTTTTCAAGGTGCAGATCCTGAATCATCTGCAATAGGTCCATTTGTGCCCGGGTATCATCACGCAGGTTGATCGCTTCGGTGTCGATGGTGCGCACCGGGCAAAGGGCCGGGGCACGGTCGATCCAATCGCCGTAGGCCGCGTGCAGATCCTCAAGAAAATCCAGGGGAATATCGGACTCGCAATTTCGGGCCCGTTGCTGGATGCGATCAAGGGCCGTCCGGGGCCGACATTTCAAATAGATGATCAGGTCGGGAGGTTGCAAAAAAGCAGCCATGTTCCGAAAGATTTCCCGGTAGTTTTCGTAGTCACGGTTGTCCATGCAACCGCGACGGTAGAGGGTGGGAGCAAAAATTTCCACATCCTCATAAATGGTCCGATCCTGAATGGCGGATCCCGGCAGATCCAGGATTTTCTTTTGCACTTCGAAACGCTTGCTGAGAAAATAAACCTGGAGATGAAAACTCCAGCGTTTCATGTCCTGGTAATAGTCGTCGAGGTAGGGGTTGTTGATGACCGGCTCGTAGAACATGCGCCAACCGAACACCTCACCGACCATGGTGGTAATCATGCTCTTGCCAACACCGATGTTGCCGGCGATGGAGACATAGAAAGGCGTCTCGGGAATACCCTTGCGGGGGAATTTCTTTTTCAGGGAGTCGATGCTCAAAATCCGTCTCCAGGGTTTTGATGTATTCGGCCCGGCGTTTCCCAGATTATCGCCAGGGTAACGCCAGGCCGACTCCGAATAATGCTATCTGTGAATTGTACTTGTTTGAGGGCGGGGCTGCCAGTTTTTCTACAAGGTTTCCCTGCTGGGTCACGGGCACGATTTCTGCATTGATGAGATAAAGTCACACGGCCCATTGACCAGACGTCCCGGCAATGGTGGAATGAGCCAGGTTGTTCCCCGATGGTCGGGCAGAACACAACCCCTGGAACCAGGAAAGAGATTTGTCATGTCGAATTGCTCCTGTTGCCGAGTAATCCGAATCACAGTCGGTGTCCTGCTCCTGCTGCTGCCGATTCTGGCGTGCGCTCCCGGTGGACAGGTGGGACTGGACAATGAAAATCGGGTTTTCCCACCTGACCGACTGCTGCCCCTGCGTTTGGCCATCGCCACTCCACTGGTTCCCTTTTCCCATGCAGCCGGCCACCAGGCATTGATTGACTGGGACGAAAGTCCCGGTCAGCGTCGTTTGCTGATGAACTGCACTTGGAAGGAAGGCCTTCGTAATTTTGTCAGGATCATGGTTCCGGGAACGGAAATCTTCTATCTCGGGGCCGGTAGGGATCCTTTGGCCGCCGTCAGCAGCCCGGCGCTTACCGAAACTGATACTCTGGGCACCGTAAAGTTCAGCCTCAACGGACGCTCCGCCCTGGACGTGGCCCGGCACCGGGGCTGGACCCATCTGGTGGTTCCCGAACACCTGGAATACCAGTTGACCGATGCCGGCAAAGATCTGGCTTTGATTTCCTCCGCAGCCATTATCGACGTGCAGGAGCAGCGAATTGTCTGGCAGGGGGTTATCGACAGTCGGCGGGTTTCGGCAAAGGAACTTGGTTCCAAGGATTCGTTGCAACCGGCCCTGACCGCCTATGAAACCACCACCTACTGCTACATCCTGGATTTGGTGCAGATCTTGAATCGGCAGCTGAATGCCAAGCCGCAGAGCAGGCATCAGTTGGCAAGCCCTTGTCAGGATCCCCCGCCGCTGTTGCGGGATATGGACTGAACCCGGTTCAGGACATGGGGTCTGGGCGTCGTCCTTATCAAAGAACCACCAGTTTTTCATCCTGCCATATCAGTTGGGGAGCGCGGTCAGCGAGTTCCTTCAAAAAACGACCACGGTCTTCAGGGGAAATCTCTACCGTGGAAAATTTGTCGTATCGGACCAGGAAACGGTCTCGGGACAACGCCAGCCCGGTCATGGAATTGCAAACGGGTTCCACCATGATGATGGTATCCAGCTTGATCATTTTCCTGAATGGTCCACTTTGAGTCAGCAAGTGGGTTTCGGTCAGCCTGTAGCGTGTTCCAAAGAGAATCCAGACCAGGAGCAGGATGAGCAGCAACATGACGAGGCAAATGACAACCCGGGAAGCGGATCCCACGGAATTATCCAGCAAAACCAGAATGCATGAAAAAAATAAAAGAATAGTGGCTCCCACCATGAGCCCCATCATCCATTTGTCGACCCGCGAGCGAAATTCAAGATAACTTTGTACGGTCATGGTCATGCACCTTCATGCCCACTACTGGGGAGGAGGGGGTGTGCCGGGGTTTCGTTGCTGGTACTCTTCAAAAGAGATGTACTTGCGGACCATGTTTTCCTCGGGAAAAACTACGAAAATGTAGGCGCCAAAGTGGGTGAGTGTGGGGGTGACGGTCCGGTCCACCACGGCCAGGCTGCCGGGAATGGAAATCCCTTCATCATTGATGACGAAACTCAGGTCGAACTCACCATCCAGAAAAATCTGGATACGGTTGTTGCCTGAATCACTCACGTAGATGCGCCCACTGCCGTCCACGGCCGCGGCCTGGGGAAGAGCAAACTCACCAAGGACATCACTGACCCCGCCCACCCAGTCGGATTCGCCGCAACCGGGAGCATCTCCCAACACAAAGGATGCCGCTGGTTGAGGCTCACAGGGTAAAGTTCGGAACTGCGCCGCCCGTCCACGCCAGGGATCCTGGTCGTCTTGATCTGGGGTGGTATCGGTCAAGTCCGGCTCACTGAAGAAGCGAATCACCCAGTTGCGATTGGGGTCCACATCACAGACCAAAAGACTGTCTTCGGTATCCCGAGCCATTCCCGCCGGGATATGGGTAAATCGAGCTCCATCACCATTGCTGCTGGTCAAAATCCCGTAAGGAGACAGACCGTCAACCTCGTCGAAGGCGTAACGATGAACAACACCGGAATCGGGATCAGCCAGATAAAGGAAAGTTTGGGCGGAAGGAACCTGTTCGATGCCGGTAGGGCAAGTGGCCAGGGAGACCGCGGTCTGAACATCGGGCACATCCGTGGAGCCCAGGAGGGTCAAGTCCGTAGTATCGTACCACAGCACCCTGGAGGTGGTTTCATCGTACACAAAGACAAGACCCAGATCGGCATCGCCACAGAGGGAAATCAGGTTTCCAGTGCCGACCACCGGCGGAACTCCAGTGGTCAGTTCAAAACTCTGGAACCGTCTGGAGAGACTGTCACCATGGATAATGAAAAGCCCACCCTGGATCACGGCCAGCTGCCGAGGGTCATCCACCAGGAACTCTCCTGCCGACAGATAGGCTCTGACCGAGAACAGTCCCTTGGGCTGGGGAATGGCAATTTTTTCGCCACACCCCGAAATAAGGGAGCCGACCAACAGAAGCAGCAGAAGGGCTGCCAGCCAATAGCGTATGTATTTCATCAGCGTCCCCTTCGCCATGCATCATCGGGTTTGCGTTGGAACAAGGGAGACAGATCCACCGAGATGTGATGAATCGTCCCAAAGCTGCCCTGATCGCTGTAGGCGTAATCGACCCGGACCAGGAACTGTTTTCGTTTGAGCTGCAAACCAAAACCGGCGGCAAAACCACCTTCCTGGCGACTTGTCTCATAACCGGCCCGCAGGAACAGGATCTGGTTGACGCCCACTTCGCTACCGAAGCGGAAGCTCTCCTTGAAGTCGGACGGGTGGTTGAAGTCGGCGGTTGTCAACACGGTGAGCTTGCGGCTCATCTGCCAGGTTCTGGCAGCTCCGAAGGTCCCCACCGTGGGTGCCGGGAAACTCTGGAATTCACCACTGGGAGTGAACCCGTCGGGCAAGGTCGGTGGTGTACCACCAGGCTTCATGTCCCCACCAAAATTGCGGATCGAGAAGCCGATGCGCATGTCGCCCAGCCCCACGAAATAAAGGATCCCTAGATCCGCCAAAATGGATTTCGTCTGGAATTCATCCAGATTCTCCTGGTAATATTTCAGGGTGATGCCCAAAGAGAAACGGTCGGTCATGGCCCGGGCCAAAGACGCTCCCACAAAGAACTGATTGGCATTGAAATACTGCCCGGTGCCTTCCTGGTGAAACTCGTCCGTGCGCAGGATATCACCCGAGCGCAAAGAGCCCATGGTCAGGCCAAATCCGAAGCTCTGCTTTCGGTGATGCCAGCTAAGATAATCCAGATCGATATCCGCGGCATAAACACTGTGGCTGGCAAAATAGTTGGTCCGGCCGGGAGTGCGCATGATGCCAGCCGGATTCCAGAATACAGCAGCACCGTCGGTTGCGCAGGCCACATAGGCTTTGCCCATGGCCACCCCCCGAGCGCCCACCGGGATGCGCAGGAACTGACCCGAGGCGGTGCCCACATTATCCTCTCCGTAGAGCCGCAGGATGTCACCAGCCAGAGCCGGCCCTCCCAATATGAAGCTCAGCAGCAGCGCCATCACCACGAATTTCAGGGGTCGGTTTACCATGAATAGCTCACCCCCCACAACAGGGTGAAGGGATTTTCGATGTAACTGGGGTCCACAACACCCTTGGCATAATCCTCACTGTCGGTGGAGGCAAAATAGGGATTCTCTTGATTTTCCCGATCATCCCAGGTTTCCACCCAACGAGGATTGTAGTCGCCGACCTTGTAGCCATCGCCGGTGAAGGGATTGACCCGGCGATAATTGAGTTGATTGAAGAGATTGCGAACTTCCAGGTAGATGGTGAACTTTTCCCTTCTGCCAAACCTCCAGAATTTGTTGAAGCGGATGTTGACGGTGCCCTTGTAGGGCCCGGTCTCGCTGTTGATACCGCCGCGCAGGTAATCCCGTACGCCAACGTAGGTGTAGGGCGTGTAACGCTGACCCGCTTCAGCCCGGGCCAACAGGTTGAAACTCCAGTTCCGGGGCATGCGCCAGCCGAAGATCTCGGGTTGGTCATCGTCGAAAACGGAAAAGTCCAGATTGAGACTGAGGGTCCAGGGTTTGTCCCACAGAAGCGGCGTCCTGGTCAAACCACCGATGCTGGCGGTGGGTGTATAAGCCTCGTCGTAAGCTGCTTGCAGGTAGGCTTCATCGGCGTTGCTGTTGGTTCCGGTAGTCCGTTGCAATTCCACACTTCCGGAACCACTCAACCAACGGGTGGTGCGTTTGGTCACGGTCATTTCAATGCCCAGACTTCTGGCCGAGTCGCCGTTGAAGTAACGCACCGGCTCAATGGTCACCGTACCGCTGTCATTAGGATCGGGAGTTTCTTCGGCACCGATGTCCACGGCCCCCAAGCGAACGCTTTTCGCGTAATCGTAGATGTCACGGTTGTAGAAGGTCACTCCCAGGCTCCACAGTCCGCCGAACTCATGCTGAAGTCCGGTTTCGTATTCGATGGTGACCTTGGGGTCGAGGTTGGGATTGCCTAGCAGCTGCACTTCGGTGGCCGTCTTGGCTTCAAGTTGCGGATAAACGTAGGCAAACCGCGGCCATTGGCTAAAGTGTCCATAGTTGAAGAAGAATTTGTCTCGTTCGGTGACGGGAAAGCTCAGGCCCAGACGCGGGGAAAGGCGCATCTTCCAATTGCGGCCCAAAGCCCTGTAGGTGCCGTCGGCAAATTCATCGGCCATGTCATCGGTGATGAAAAGATAATCATCCGAATTGGCCATCACCTTTTCCACTTCCTTGCCCGGCGCCCACCAGTCGGCCCGAAGACCGGCGTTGACGATGAGGCCACGGAAATTGAGGGTATCCTGGAAGTAGGCTGCACCGGTGACTGGATGGGCCAGAAAAATATCTTCCTTGATGCCCAGCTTGCCGCTTGGCGGTGCCCCCAGATTGGTCTGCAAATCCACCAGTTGCATTTCGGTGAAACTCAGGTCGAACCCGGTTTTGAACTCGTTGTTGCCCAGCCCCATGAAAGAGTAGGCCCCCTTGAGGGTATAGCTTTCGGAGTAGTGATCGTGCCAGCGGTCGGCCCCACCGGGCACCTGGCCATCGGGTTGGGAAATGAATTCTGCGGGTAGACCCGGGTTGAAGGGATCCCAACCGCTGATCGGCTCATAGGTGGTGAAGTCGTCGTTGCCGTTGACGTTGGCGTGCATGCGGTTGAAGTTGCGGCCAAGGGTGAGCTCGAACCACGAGTTGTTGTCCAGCACCTGACGGTAATAAACCTGGGACAGGATATTTTCGTTGGTGAACACCATGTACTTGTCAAGGCTGTCCATGAAAGGCCTTGGGTACCCCTCACCCGGCAGATTGAAGCCCTGACTGATGCCCATTTGCCGACTCAGGTTGATGTTGAGCTTGTGGCTGGGAGTGATATGCCAGGTCCACTTGGCCAAGCCGTTCCAGTTGTTTTTCTGACGGGGGGACCAGATGTCGTTTTCGTAGACCGGCGAGGTCAAACTGTTCTGCCGACTGTAAATGGGCAGGTAGCCATCCCGGATGTCCATGGATCCGCTCAGCAGAAAATATTGGTTGCCGGGAATATTCAACCCGAGGGCCCGCAAACCGGCGCTGATGGGATCCGGCCCGCTGAGGCTGCCTTTGACGATGTCGATGTTTTGGGCTTCGCTGAAATTGGTGAGATCGCGCCAATCCCGGGCGTCGTTTTTTGGGACTTTTTTCCCGATATAGTCACGTTTGAAGGAAACACGCCCCTCCACTCGATCGCTGCCCTCTTTGGTGCTGACCTTCACCACACCACTGACAGCCTGACCGTACTCGGCGTTGAAGCCACCGGTGAGCACTTCGATCTCGTTGATGATCGAAGGATCGATTTGATAACCATAGCCACCACCGGCCAATGGATCGCTGACATTCATGCCGTCGACCACGAACATGGTATCGTCGGCCCGGCCACCCCGGATGTGAATCTCGTTGTCCTGCATGGTCACGCCCGGGGCCATGGCCACCATGTCGACCATATTATCCAGGGGCATGGCCTCCATCTGCTTGCTGGAGATGAAGTGGGCGCTGCCGGTTCTTTCCACTTCGATCAGGGCGCGTTCGGCCGCCACATCAAAGGGCTCGGCCATGATGGCCTGCACTTCAAGATGGAAATCAATGTTGACCACTTCACCGGGACCAAGAGTGACCGTCTCGGTGCCAAGACCGTAGGAGATGTAGGAGGCTTTCACCGTGTAGGTTCCCGGCGGCAGGCCACGCATGATAAAAAATCCATCGGTGAATGACATGGTGCCGATGTTGGTGCCGCTGATATAGACGTTGGTGTAGGGCATGGTCTCGCCGGTTTCATCGTCGAAAATACGGCCCTTGATGGTCACTGGTGCCACTGGCGCCGTGGCGTTCACACCGGAACGCTGAGCCAGGGCCGGCAGAGCTGCCCCGAGCAGCAGGCCAAAAAGAATCCAGAACAGGGTTTTGGTGATGAAATGGGTCATTGGGCGACGACCCCCATTTCATCGGTTAAAACCTGTTCCAAGGCGGTGATCACCTGGGCATTATTGAAATACTCCAGTTGCAAAGAAAAACAGACTACCCGGGCCAGGGGATCCACATCCCGATGCGGACGTCGCAGGGCAATGACCGGATCAAAAGGCGGTGCGCTGGGACCGTAACAACGGACGCAATATTCCATGCGGTACAGCTCTTCAGACGGTGAATCGAGGTTTTCGAGAATGTCAAGGCCAGTACCCTGACCAATACTGTAAAGACCGGTGAAACCAGGCAAGTAACTGCCGCCACCCTGGGATTCAGTAGCGCGCCCCCCGAAATTCTGCAGAATCCCTACCGGAAGTCCTGCAGAAGCATTGATACCCAGTACGTTGGAGCCAAAGGCAATGGACAATCCGTCAGTACCATAACCAGCGACAATTTTCGAGACCAGCAAAAGGCGTCCCGGTTCCCGGTCATCCAAAGGAATAACATATTGATGCAGAACACCATTGGTGGCCGAGGCGGTGCTCAAAATCGCGCTCTTGGTGCCACCATCAGTCCACAGGACCACATCGAACTGGCGCATATTCTCCAGCAGGACAAATGGCTTGTCGGGAAACCCGAAAACAAAATCGTATTGATCCCAGTTGCCCTGGCCAAACATGCCATCCAGAAGTTCGTTGTACACGGCACGACCCACTGACGACGAATTATCCGGAATATACAGCACTGAATTTTTGGGAGCCCGCACTTCCCAGGTGTATTGGAATCTGGGGTCGCCCTGGGCTTCATCCTGAACCGAAACAGTGAGTGTTCGCTGCCCTGGATTGACATTGGTGACAAATATATCGAACTCATAGGATTCGGTGGCGGGTTCAAAAGGAACCCTCACCCAACCGAGCTCGGGATCAGCGGCAGGGTCGTCAAAATCCCAGGTTTGGTCCGGATTGCCGCCATCAACAAGGGTGTAGCGGAAAAAATCATCCAGGGTTTCAATACCATCGAGATCATAGGCAAAGAACCGAAAGTTGTTGGCCCCCCAGTTCCAGTAGACGGTGTCCACCACAGCCTGGCCTTCATAAATGAAATCCCGCTGCATATTCTGGCGTGGCTCGTAATCCGACTGGAAATCCACAACCGGAGTATGGTTCCGCATGGGAATAAACTGGATGACGGTATCGCTCAGGGCCCCACGGTTGTCCATGCAGGCCAAAAGGAAAGTGGCGCTGGCTTCGCCGCTGTCGGGATCCGGGGAGAAGGTCATGGTGGTATCGGTGGCGGTGGTGGTATCCCAGGGAGCGGGGTTGTCGCCATCGGTGCGAATGGAAATATAGAATTTCTCCACCCAGCCGTCTCGATCGGTTCCACTCCAATTGAAGGTGCGGTGAAAATAACTGGTGGGATTCAACTCTTCACCTTCGGCGGTGGGCGTCACAAAGAGGCGGGCCACCGGAGAGTCGTTTTCCAGTGAATCGGGATCAAAAGGTTCGTTGGCGGCGCAGCCGGCCAGCCAAATGGAGAAGACAACCACCGAGAGCATCAGGGCCAGCAGCCCGGTCATCAGCGAATTTCGCTTCCAGGATCTCATTTGATGATCACCAGCTTTCCGCGTTGCACTTCATCGGTGTCCAGATTGGTTACCGCAAAGATGTAAAGGCCCGAGGCCGTGGCCCGACCGGCATCAGTCAGGGTGTTCCAGGACGCCATACCCAGGGCAGGGTCGTCGTGTTGAATAGTCTTGACCACCTCGCCCACCAAGTTGAAAACCTGGATGGTGCAACGGGCAGGCAAACCGGTGAACCAGATTTTCCGGCCCAGTTCCAGTTCACCCGTATGGGAGTCGAAGAGACTGGCGGCGCGGTAGGGGTTGGGGAAAACACCCACACCCTTTTCTGAACCAGAAGCAGAAGGACCGGGCCCGGGGAAAACCAGCATGCCGTTCTCGTTGAAGCCGCTCTGGAATTCCGGCAGTTGCTCCAACTCGTTGGGGGCGGTGAAAGTCACCACGGAATACCAGTAGGGGAAACCGTCCAGCAGATTGGTATCCACAAATTCCCGGTGTCCGGCTTCATTCAGTGGCGGCAATCCGGTGTCGAAACCACGTCCGTCCACGATGTCGTACTGGGCCACCATTTCGGCGATTTCATAGGGATCGCCGGTGAAGGAATTGCCTTGGAACCGATATATTCGGTAGCCCTGAAAATCTTCCCGGCCCGTGGCGCTGCTCAGGTGGTGTTCCGGAGAGCGCAAAGGGCTGTCGTCCGGCAATTCGACCCCATCGGCATCCAGGCTGTCGCCCGGAGCCCAATGCAAAATCACGGTGTCTTCAGCGAAACCAAATTCCAGAATGGGAGATGGCGGGCCGGCGGGAATGGAGAAGCCATCGTCGAACGCGACTTGGGCGATTTTGCTGTTGTCCAGCAAGCTGAGGGAATCGGCACCCGCTACCACGGCAAAGGTGATGCTGATGGTATCGCCTGGAGCCAGGCTCGGGAAAGGGCCGGTGGAAATGATGCTCACCCAGTTCGAGGCGATGGAATAATTGTTCTCCTGGGTTTCTCCCACATCGAAATCCCGGTTGCCCATGATTTGGTATTTGCCGGGCACGGGTTCGTCCGGATTGTCGGGGTCGAAGTACCAGTCGTCGGCCTGGGGTACACCGCGAAAACGCCAGGAATTGTAGGATACCGGAGATTGACCCGGATCCGGCTGTGCCTCTTCGCTGGTGCCCAACAGCCGATAGCCGATCCAGCTGGTGGCCAAACCTTCTTCACCGTCGTCATCGTGTTCGTAGGCCATCCAAATTCCGGGGTCGTTCTCGGGAGTATGGGAAGGATCCACAAATCCCTGGGCTCCCCAGGCACCGTTGAAATCGTCAGAAAAAATCCAGCGGACAGGTGCACCGGAATCGTAGGGATCCGTCTGCTCGGTGTTGCCGACAGTGGTATCCACCCAAAGCCCCAGGTACAGATCCCGCAATTCATCTCCAGCGTACTCATCCGTTTCAGTGATGTTGATGATGCGGTAATTCAGAATGACAAAATCATCGGCGTAGGGATTGCTCCAGGCTAGGGTCCGCATATTCACCTTGATTCCCAAGGCTTCGTGACCGCCGCTTTCGGGAACGGCATAGTCGTTGAAATTGCATTCGATATGCTGGGTGGCCAGGGCATTGAGGCTGAAATTCGGAGCATTCTGGCTGTTGGAAATGATGTTTAGGCCATCTTCAGGGCAAAGGCCGATAAGGTCAAACTCCCTGATTTCATCTCCCTCGCCCACACCATTGGCATCCTGGCTGCCTGTTGAGACCCGAACCTCTCCGGAGGGAAGCACGGCCCCTACCCACAAGCCGCCACTGTAGACATGTTCGACATTGCTGTTCAGAGGATATTCCCCCGAGGGATTTCGATTGGCGAAAGAGTTTCCAAAGTAACCAAGATTGGTAACGGTCAACCCGAGCAGACCTACATTGGTATAAACATCAGTGCGAGCGGGAGGTTGATCGCAATTTTCTTGACCAAATGCCTGGCCGGTCCAGGTTGCAACCAGCAAAGTGACCACGTACAGAAGGGCTGTTCGGTTGGGTTTCCACTTTTTCAAACGCCACTCTTACCTTCAAACTGGGTGCTGCCCTGAATCTTCTGGATGCCGCGAGGCAAAAAGGGCCTATACTATGGCCCCCCATGAAAAATACCCCATGAGAGATGAGATTCAAGAGGCAATGCCGCCCACCTTCAGTGCCGGTGCTGTAAATTGGTTTCATGGCTAGGTTTCGGTGATCCCTGATCAGGACAAATCATGTGATTTTAACGTCCGAACCTGCTATTTTCCTTTGGCCGCGCATAATGGAACCTTCAATTGGCCGGATCGGATCCCCATGAAACTGCACCTGAAAAAATCCACCATCAAGCCAGGCCGGCCTTTTTGGCAATTGGCGGAACTCTTTGCCGAGCAACCCTGTTGTGCTTTGCTGGACAGTGGAATGGATCCTCGAAATCTAGGGCGTTTTTCATTTTTGACCGGACGGCCGACGGCTTTGTTGACTGCCAAGCGCCTGCCTCGGTGCGATAATTCAGAGCGGGAATTTTTGATGAATTTGACCAGGTGGCAATCCCCCGTAGGCGTCCGTGAAGAAAACCCTGTTGCAGACCAGTGGCAAGGCCAACCCTTCGCTGTTCTCCGGCATCTGCAACAAGAGTACGGAATGATCCAAGACGGAGTTTCGGATATTCCCTTCTCCGGTGGCTTGATCGGTTATCTGGGTTATGAAACCGCTCATGCCATAGAAACTTTACCCGACGAAGGCCTTGATGATCTCGGTTTGCCCGATCTGGCTTTTATGATGGTGGATGAGGTTTTTGTGCATGACCACGCCAACGAAACAACTCGTTTGCTGGTCACCGGACGAGGTCCGGATGATGAATCCGCCAGGCTGGATGCGGAAATGCGAACGCAGCAATTGCTGATATTGCTGAGTAACTCGACCCCATCGTTGCAAGCTTTTGAGCCACCACTGGAGTCCTCGCCTGGTTCCCCAATCCGTGCCCACTTCACTCGCGAGACCTACATGCAAGCGGTGGATCGCTGCCGACAGCACATCCTCGCGGGCGACCTGTTCGAAATCTGCCTGACCCATCGCCTGGAAACGGACCTGACCTGCGAACCCTGGGAATTGTATCGACGCCTACGCGAAATCAACCCCGCCCCCTTCGCCTCCTGGTTGCACTTCGACGATTTCCAGGTGGTGAGCGCATCTCCAGAAAGATTTTTACGTTTGGACCGGGACCGCCTGGCCGAAAGCCGCCCCATCAAGGGCACGCGCCCCCGCGGCGACAACCCATGGGACGACCGGCGCCTGCGCGACGAACTGCAAACCAGCGAAAAGGACCGGGCCGAAAATGTGATGGTCGTCGATCTGGTACGCAACGATATGGGCAAGGTGGCGGAGATCGGCTCGGTGGAAGTCCCCGAGTTGCTGGTGGTCGAACCCTACGCCACCGTCTTCCAGTTGGTGAGCACCATCTGCGGCCGCCTGCGTCCCGAAAGCGATGGTTTCGACCTGGTGCGATCATGTTTCCCCGGAGGGTCCATGACCGGGGCGCCCAAAATCGAGGCCATGAAAACCATTGACCGGATCGAGCCGGTGAAGCGGGGAATATATTCCGGTGCCATCGGTTATTTTGATCGCAGCGGAGCACTGGATCTGAGCATCGTGATTCGCACCATTGTTTGCCAAGGCGCAAAGGCCACCTTCAGTGTGGGTGGCGCCATCGTGGCCGACTCGGACCCGGCTGCCGAATATCAGGAAACCCTCCACAAGGCCAGCGCCTTGATGCGGGCCTTGGGGGTGAAACCTTGAAGACCATCATTTTGGATAATTATGACAGCTTTACCTACAACCTTTTTCAGCTGGTGGCTGAATTACAGGATGGAATAGAGCCGCAAGTGTTTCGGCATGATGCGATTTCCGTGGCAGGGCTGCGGACCCTTCAACCGAGTCGCATCATCATTTCCCCAGGTCCGGGCAATCCGGTCAATCATGGCTGCATGGGTGTTTGCCGGGAGGTGATTTTGATCCTGGGGCCTGAAATTCCGATCTTGGGCGTGTGCCTGGGACACTTGGCCATGATAGAAGCCTTGGGTGGGACCATTGCCCGATCGCCTGAACCACGGCACGGGAAAACGAGCCCTGTTTACCATGAAGGGATTGGAGTTTTTGCCGGGTTGCCTGATCCTTTTGAGGCCATGCGGTATCATTCCCTGGTGGGGGTTGATGATGGTTTTCCACCGGCGCTGGAAGTTACCGCGCGTACGGCTGAGGGTTTGATTATGGGAGTGCGGCATAAGCAATGGCCCATGCAGGGCGTGCAGTTCCATCCCGAGTCTATCGGGACACCGGCTGGAGAGCGGTTGATGCACAATTTTTTGATTCCTTTTGCCATGGAGAAAGAATCCCGCTAGCAGGCTTTTGAAAAACGATATCAGATTTACCGCCTGCTGGATGCCGAATACTCCAGAAAATCTTTTCATGGCACAGTTTGTCAGAATTTATAATTTCAGGACGTTTAGTGGTTGACTTTTCGTTCTGTTTTTTGATACAATTAACCCAGCAATCAACCTGAACGCCCAAATATCCCCTCAGGAGCCCCCCATGAGCAAATTGGTACTGATTCTGGCCGCCCTCGTTCTGCTGACGGGCTCCGCCCTGGCCCAAACCACGGACCTTTTTATCAGCGAGTACGTCGAAGGAAGCAGCTACAACAAAGCGATTGAAATTTACAATGGAACCGCCGATCCCCTGGATCTTGGCCAATACACCCTTTCTTTCTATTTCAACGGCAATACTTCCGGCGACCATCTCGCCCTCGATTCGGTTACCCTGCAGGCGGGCGAAACTTTTGTGGTGACCCATTCCAGTGCCGAAGCCGGGCTGCTGGAACTGGCCAACCAGATCTCCGGTCTGGTTGCCTTCAACGGTGACGATGTCGTCATCCTTGAGAAGAACGGCCAGGTGATCGACAGCATGGGAATCCTGGGCGTGGATCCCGGCTCCTACTGGTCATGTGCCGAGGGCAATACCCAAAACCACACCTTGCGTCGCAGAAGTGATGTCTGCCGTGGCGATACCGACGAAACCGATGATTTCGATATTTGTGTGGAATGGGTTTTATTTTCCAACGATACCTTTGATGGGTTGGGTGCCCATGAAACCGATTGTACTTCCGTTGGAACCGGTGCAGCCACCTGGGGCACTTTTAAGGCAATTTATCGCTAGTCTTCCATCAACCCTGGATTTTTTTGGCCTATTCTGTGAAACCAGTCGGATGCCGATCATGCCAAACCGTGGCATCCTGATAGACTTTGGCCACCTGCAAAACGGTGGCCTCGTCGTATAGATCGCCCACGAAACTGATGGAATGAGGCTTGTTCTCTTCCAGAAAACCCGATGGCAATACCACCTGGGGATGGCCCGTCAGGTTGGTGATCATCAGGCTGGGACCGGCCAACGACGGCGTCACGTAAACATCCACCGACTCAAAAACCTGTTTCATCATGGCCTGCAGCCTGACCCTCGCACGGTTGGCCTGGATGTATTCCACGGCCGGAATAAATTGTGCGCTGCGGAAGATGTCCGGCCAGTCTCCGGGGCGTTGGCGAACCAGCAGATCATCCCTGTTGTCGAGGGTCAGTTCCTGAAAGGCCGCCCCTGCTTCGGCGGTGAGGATGATGATCAGGTCCCATGGATTGGGCACTCCGAAATCATCCAGGGGAAACTCGAGGGGCACCAACTGGGCCCCGGTTTTGCGCAGGACATCCAAAGCCTGATCATCCAGCTCGCTGCCACGGTGATCCGTTTCAAAAATGCTTTTCAGGTAGCCAATGCGCAGACCATCAAGGCCTTCATTGGCCGAGAAATTGAAAGGCCGGTCCACCGTGGTCGGGTCCTGGGGATCAAAGCCACGGATGGCCTCAAAAACCAGGGCGCAATCTTCAACGCTGCGAGCCATGGGGCCGATTTTGTCCATGCTCCAGCTCAGGGCCATGGCTCCGTGGCGACTGACCCTGCCGAAACTTGGCCGCAAGCCAGTAACCCCGCAACGAGTGCTGGGGGAAACGATGCTGCCAAGAGTTTCGGTCCCCAGTGCAAAAGGCACCAGACCTGCTGACACCGCCGAACCCGGACCGGCGGATGATCCGCTGCTGCCTTCCTCCAGGTTCCAGGGGTTGCGTGTCTGACCACCGAACCAGACATCATCCATGGCCAGGGCGCCAAGAGTCAGCTTGGCCACCAGCACGGCACCGGCAGCATCCAGTTTTTCGATGACCGTGGCAGTTTGGTCAAGACGCTGATCCTTGTAGGGAGTAGCACCCCAAGTGGTCAGGGTGCCCTCAACTGCCAGAAGATCCTTGGCCCCAAACGGAATGCCGTGCAACGGGCCGAGATACTGGCCCGAGTCCAGCATTTCATCCAGCTTTCGGGCCTGAATCAAGGCCCTTTCCTTGGTCAAGGAGACCACACATTCCA
Source organism: Candidatus Krumholzibacteriota bacterium (assembly GCA_024275485.1). Classification (GTDB taxonomy): domain Bacteria; phylum Krumholzibacteriota; class Krumholzibacteriia; order LZORAL124-64-63; family LZORAL124-64-63; genus LZORAL124-64-63. Next base: position 39,486 of record JAJRZA010000049.1, read on the forward strand.
GCTGGGGCCCATAGCGTTCCAGCCGGGTCAGGCTGAGTTGGGTCAGCTCGGTGCAACTGACCTGCCTGGTGCGGATCAGGTATCCCAGTTCACGGACCGAAAAAAATGCCAGGTCGTTCAGGTCATTGGGACGTCGGACAAGCGGATCCGGGGAGAACAGGGGTCCTCTGTCCTCCGAATATGGAGAAGAGTTGGCAATTTCAGGGTCAAAGCGGAGGGCTGGTCTTTCATGGTTGTCCAAATCCATGGCGCGCAGGGCCTGGTAGTTGTGCTGCTGATCTTCCAGGGACGGCCGCATCATCTGTCGTTCGCTGGAAGTCATGGTCAGGTCAAGAAGAGATTCGGCGGCAATGATGGAACTTTCCGAGGGACCGGTGGCTTCGGGATCAATCTTTTCGCCGCAACCAGTCAAAAAGAGTGCAGCAAGCAGCAGAATGACAATAGGATTGGATTTCATCGGAGGCCCTTCGAATTGGGTAAGGTTCGCCAAAGGGAGATTAACCCGGAGAATTGGGTTTGGCAACGATTTGAGAGACGCGCCCGGGAATTTACCCAGGTCGGAAAATCACCCCACCCCATGCTCCCGTCCACACCGGGGACACCGCACCTTGGATGACTGAAATCCGGGCGGAATTTTCAACACGGCACCACACTCGCACTCGATGCGGTCATACCCATCCTTCTGGTAGAAAAAATCATCCACCAGACGTGCCCGCCCGCGTTTGTCATGGCGCACTCCGGCGGCAGCACCGGCCTCATCGTTGCTCACGGCAGCACGTCGGCTGCCTTCACGAGCACCCGCTCCCGACAAGGCGGATTCGGGGATCACCCCCGAGCCCCCTTTGACCGCTCGATAACTCTTGTCATAGTCGCCAAAGCCGCTGCCGCCCATGGCCCGCAAAATGCGCACCCGCTCGTCGATGGGCGGATGGGTGCTGGTGCCGTTGGCCGCCATTTTACCATCACGCGCCAAGGGGTTGATGATGTACATGGGCGCGGTCGCCTTGTTGGCCGAGGCCAATTTGCCCGGGGCCCGGCTGATCTTTTCCAAAGCCGAGGCCAGACCCTCGGGATAACGAGTGAATGGTGCCGCCGAGGCATCGGCCAGGTATTCCCGTTTGCGTGAAACGGCAAAGTAGATGAGTTGGGCCATGATCGGGGCCAGAATCATCAGGACGATGGCCACCACCATGATGATGGCCTGGGCGCCGCCTCCACCATCGCCTTCGCTGCGGCGAGAACGGCGGCCGCCCCCAAACCACATGCTGCGCAGCCCCACTTCCGAAAGCAGGACAATGGCCCCGGCCAGCACCCCGGCAAAGAGCATCAGCTGGATGTCGCGGTTGCGCACGTGGGCCAGCTCATGAGCGATGACACCCTGCAACTCGTCACGGTTAAGGGTTTTCAGCAACCCGCTGGTCACCGCCACTGCTGCGTTTTCGGGCTTGCGGCCCGTGGCGAAGGCGTTGGGAGCCGGGTCGTCCATCACATAGATATCGGGCATTTTGCCCAACCCGGCAGCCAAGGTCATCTCTTCCACCACGTTGAACAGAACCGGCAGATCGTTCTTGTCGATTTTTTTGGCCTTGGCCATGGTCAGATAGATGTTGTCACCCTGGAACCAGGCTACCAGGGTCATGATCAGCCAGATCACCGAAGCCAGGGCCACGCCGTAGACCCCAGTGCCGGGACCGGCGAAATATTCGGCCAGGAAATAGCCCAACACCCCCAGCAACAAAGCCATGCCGATGACCAGGAAGGTAGATTTGCGCCGATTGGCTGCGATTTGTTCCCACATGTCAGCTGAAGTCCACCTTGGGGACGGCGCGTTCGGCCTCGTCTTCAATCTCGAAGAATTTTTCTACGGTGAAATTGAACATGCCGGCGATGATGTTGCCCGGGAACATTTGAACCCTGTTGTTCATGCGCATGACCGCTTCGTTGTAGAACTGGCGGGAAAAACTGATTTTGTTTTCGGTGCTGGTCAGCTCTTCCTGAAGGGCCAGAAAGTTGGTGCTGGCCTTCAGGTCGGGATAGGACTCCGATACGGCGAACAGGCGACCGAGAGCGCCAGTCAAACCGGCTTCGGCTGTCATGCGCTGTTCCATGCTGCTGCCGGCCCCGGAAATGGCGGCCCTGGCCTGGGTTACCGCCTCGAGGGTTTCGCGTTCGTGGCTCATGTAACCCTTGACCGTCTCGAGAAGATTGGGGATCAGGTCGAAACGTCGCTTGAGTTGCACGTCGACCTGGGCCCAGGCTTCTTTGACCTGGTTGCGCAGACCCACCAAACTGTTGTAAACACCCATCACAAAAAGAGCGGCGGCGGCGATCAGGCCGAGCAATATCAGAGCAAAAATCATGGTCTTACCTTTCGAATTATCGTTCCGGGAACATTCCGCAGAGGAATTCCCTGACTTCGGGCCGCATGTGCCAGCCTTCATTTTGCAAATCATGGGTCAGTTCGTACAACTCATTGCCGTCGAACCACAGGCCACACCCGTCGGGGCAGGTGTCGATCATTACCCGGCGGCCAGGTCCAATATTCACTTTGGCCATTTTTCGGGGACAAACAGGGCAATGCCTGACTTTTTCGCTGGCTTTTCCACTGGTTTCGGCCGGATTCGATTCCAAGGCCTCACTTTTTCCCAGCAACAACTCCAGTTCACCGCAATCGAACCACACGCCTTGGCACTCGGGGCAAAGATCGAGTTCAATATCCAGGTACTCCACCACGAAGGTGGGCACCTTGCAAACGGGACATTTCAAGTGATGCTCCTCCCACAGGGCAGAGAATTTCGGGTTGGACACAATGTGTACCAGAGAGAGGAATCTGGCAACCCCAATTCAGACAGCCGGGATCGAAAGAAATCAAAAAATTTCAATGGAACAATTGAGTTGAGTGCGTGACAAAAATTATCTTTCGCGATAAATTTCCTTTCATGACTCAACCTTCCCAAAAAAATCGGCCCCCGGGTCGGCCTGCCCCAAGAGATGAACTCAGCCTGGAAAAAAAATGGCTCCAATCCGCATTGGTGAACCCGGAGGAGTTCGAGTTTTTTTATGACAAGTATGCCGACCGCATCGGCAGGTTCATCCGCGTTCGCACCGGCGATGGTGAATTGAGCCGCGATCTGACGGCACTGGTTTTTACCAAGGCCCTCAGTCATCTGCACGAGTTCAGGTGGCAGGGGTTTACCCTGGGGTCCTGGCTGTTTCGCATCGCCACCAATGAAATTCGCAAATACTTCGCCAACGAAGCCCGCCTGAACACTGTCGCCGGCGATGGCACCCAACAATTGGCATTGGACCCCAGCGAGGGCCAGTTGGACAGCCTGATCCTCACTGAAGACCAGATGTTCATGTTCCAGTGTCTTCACAATTTGCCCGAACAGGATCAGGATATTTTCATCCTCCATTATTGGGAAGGCCAGAAAACGCGGGAAGTGGCCTCCACGCTGGGAGTCAGCGAGAACACTGTAAAAACCCGGCTGGCCCGGGGCCGTGATCGTTTGCGCAGCATGATGGAATGCCCCGAAATCCAACCCGACACAAGTCCCGACCCTGATCTTCGCTTCGCCCATTGGGCCAGCGACGACGGCCACGATTGAAATGCTGAAACCCACCAGTGATTATTTGCGCCAGCTCGGCTTCACCGGCCCGGGAATTCTGATCAACGAAGATCAGGCCCGGGCCAACATCCGCACCATGGCCCAAAAGGCCCGGCTCGCGGGTGTCGGTTTCCGTCCTCATTTCAAGACTCACCAGAGTGCCGATGTTGCCCGCTGGTTTGCCGATGAAGCAGTACGCGCCATCACCGTTTCTTCAGTGACGATGGCTGAATATTTCGCCGCCCATGGCTGGCACGACATCACCATCGCCTTTCTTTTGAATCCACTGCAATGGCCCCGGCTGGAGGATTTGGCCAGAAGATTGGCTGGGCGAGGCGGATCCCTGGCCGTGACGGTGGATTCCGCTTTCATGGCTGCCGATATTGCCCAACGGCCTGATCTTCCCCTGGGCGTCTGGATCAAGGTTGATGCAGGATATGGGCGCACCGGCGTTTCCTGGCAGGACAAGGATCTTTTGCAGACCATTGTTGATCTGCTGGCTGACGGTGGGCGTTTGCGTGGATTGTTGACTCACAGTGGGGAAAGTTATCATGCCGAGACGCCGAATTCCCTGGCCTTAGTTTGGGCTCGCACGGTCCAACGACTTGAATCCATGACCCAGGGAATTGCCAGTGCGGGAGATCTGCTTTTTTCGGTGGGCGATACCCCCTGCTGCCGGTTTTTGGATGATCTTTCTGGTGTCCAGGAAATCCGGCCCGGAAACTTTGTTTTCTTTGATTTGATGCAATATTGCAGGGGTATTTGCCTGGAAGGGGAATTGGCCGCTGCCGTTGTCTGTCCCGTGGTGGGTTTGTATCCCGATCGTAACCGGATTGTTGTCCATGGTGGAGCAGTTCACTTTTCTCGGGAGTATCTGACAGGAGTCGAAGATAAACCATTTTTTGGCCTCCTGGGTACCCTGACGCCTGGATCAGGCTCAAAAAAGGGAAAAGCAGCGGCCATGGAACAAAGAGTATTGACTGAAGTTGCGGTCACCTCCGTCTGCCAGGAGCATGGAACCATCGAAGTCTCCTCTCAATTATTTCAAGAATATTTCGGTAGGTTGGAAATTGGGGATTTGGTTTTGGTCTGGCCTGTTCATTCCTGCTTAGCTTGCAATTTGGCAGGAGAGTACAGAACGATGGCCGGGGTTATTTTGGACAATAACAATTAGTTGTGCCCCCGAAAATGTTCCTCCCTTCTATCGTTGGCCGGTTCCCCAACCATCCATTAACCCCCTACCGTGCGTAACTCAACTCATGTTCACAGTTCCTCTCCAATGCCCGGGTCTTGACCTTGCCATCGTAGTATTCCGACCAACGTTCCGGTAACTCAATGTGATCA
>JAJRZA010000050.1 GCA_024275485.1 Candidatus Krumholzibacteriota bacterium
CGTGGAAATGGTCATGCCTGGTGACAACATCAAGATGACCGTGGAATTGATCACACCGATCGCCATGGAAGAGGGCCTGCGCTTCGCCATTCGCGAAGGTGGCCGAACCGTTGGCGCCGGTGTAGTGGCCAAGATCACCGAGTAGTGTTTCGAGCGGGGATGGCTTTGGTCATCCAATCAGTGATCCCCGCAGTTTTGATCAATGATTGAAGACGCCCGAAAGGGTAAGCGACAGGTGAGCAGACGCTGGATTGGTTCAGAGTTTTTAGTTTCCGGCAACGGTGCCAAACCGAACCTGCCTGGCGACGCTGGAGTAACCATCGCAAAGGAGTGAACGTGGCTCGACAGAAAATAAAAATCAGGTTGAGGGCTTACGAGCCCGCGGTTCTGGATCGATCGGCTGAGGTCATCGTTTCGACCGCCTTGAAGACCGGAGCCCTGGTGCGGGGGCCTATTCCTCTTCCCACCAAGAAAAGCATCTACACGGTTTTGCGTTCACCTCACGTGAACAAGAAATCACGTGAACAGTTCGAAATGAGAATCCACAAGCGGCTGATCGAGATCGAAAATTCGACTCCTCAGACCATGGAATTCCTGAAGAAGCTGACCCTCCCGGCCAGCGTGGACGTCGAGATCAAGGTCTGATTCCACTGCGTGGAGCGGTTGCAAGGGAGTAAGTAAAAATGATCGGTTTGATCGGCACAAAACTCGGTATGACCCGACAGTTCAACGAGGATGGCCGCAGCATCCCCGTTACGGTAATTCAGGCGGGACCCTGCGTGGTTACCCAGGTCAAGAACGAGAAAACGGATGGCTACAGCGCTGTGCAAATTGGTTACGGCGCCAAAAAAGCCAAAAATACGCCCATGCCTATGCAAGGGCACTTTCGCAAGGCCAAGACTGACCCTCTGCGGACTGTCATCGAGTATCGTGTTGATGGAAAACACGAATACAACCTCGGTGATTCCGTGGATCTGTCGGTCTTCGCCGAGACCAAAACGGTTGATGTGACGGGCACCACCAAGGGACGCGGTTTCGCCGGCAGAATCAAACGCCACGGACAGCACCGCGGTCCCGACGGTCATGGTTCCCAGAATGTTCGCGACATGGGCTCAATCGGTATGCATACCTTTCCTGGTCGAGTGACCAAGGGAAAGCCAATGCCGGGGCACTATGGCGCCAAGCGTGAAACCAAGAAGAACCTTGAGGTTGTCGCCATTGATCAGGAACGCAACCTGATTTTGGTCAAAGGCAGCGTACCAGGGCACAAGAACGGAATCGTTTTTATCCGGGCCAGCCGGTAATAGGTCTGCAGGACCGGAAAGCAACGAGGTAGGGAAATGGCAACGGCAAAACTCTACAGCGAAAAGGGACAAGAGAAGGGCACGGTGGATCTTCCCGCCAGCCTCTTCGAACAGCCCATTCGCAAGCAAGCTCTTTATGATACCGTGCGGAACTACATGGCCAACAAGCGGCAGGGAACGCACGATACTCAGACCAGGGCGGAAGTGAATTATTCGACGGCAAAGCTGTATCGGCAGAAAGGCACGGGCCGTGCTCGTGCCGGTAGTGCAGGCAGCCCCACTCGTCGTGGTGGTGGAGTCGCTTTTGGTCCGCACCCACGGGACTATAGCTACACCATGCCTAAGAAGCTCAAAAGGATTGCTTTGAAGAGTGCCTTGAGTGATCGCGCCAATCACGAGCGGGTGTTGGTTCTGGAGGATTTCGATTTCGAAACGCCCAAAACCAAAGACATGGCTGTTGTGCTGGCGGGGTTGAATCTGGAAGGTCGCCATACTTTGGTGATTTTGCCCGAAGACAACAAGAACCTGTATCGCTCGGCCCGCAACATTAAAGGTGTTCGGGTTCTGCGCTCCAACGAGTTGAATGCCTACACGATTCTTTGGGCCGACAACCTGGTCTTCACTCAGAAGGCCCTCAGTGCAGCCGAGGAGGTGTTCGGATCATGAAAGACCTGAGCAAAGTCATCAAGCGTCCCATGATTACCGAGCAGGGTGCCATGATGCGGGAGATGAATAACCAGTACATCTTCCAGGTGGCGCCTGAGGCGAACAAACTGGAAATCCGTCAGGCCGTGGAGCATTTCTTCGGCGTCAAGGTTCTCCAGGTTCGCACCATGAACTACCGTGGCAAGATCAAGCGCATGGGTCGGTTCTCCGGCAAGCGCGCCGATTGGAAAAAAGCAGTCGTGACCTTGGCAAAAGAAGACACGATCGATTTGTTCGACATCGTCTAGATCGGGAGTTGGAAGTAAAATGGCAATCAGAAAACTCAGGCCCGTAACACCGACTCAGCGTTTTCGCACGGTGGCGGACTTCAGTGAAGTGACTCGGACCGAGCCCGAGAAATCGTTGCTCGAGCCCTTGAAAAAATCCGGCGGTCGTAACAACCGCGGCCGGATCACTATTCGTCACCGTGGTGGCGGACACAAGCGGCGTTACCGGATCATCGACTTCAAACGCACCAAGCACGGTGTGCCCGCCAAGGTGTTCAGCATCGAGTACGATCCCAACCGGAGCGCTCGCATCTGCCTGTTGCACTTTATTGATGGCGAAAAACGATACATTATCTGTCCCAAGGGCATTCAGGTTGGCGACCCTATCGTCTCCGGCCCCGAATCCTCTTTCGAGGTGGGCAATGCTTTGCCTTTGTCCCAGATTCCCCTGGGAACCCTGGTGCACAACATCGAACTGACCATCGGCAAGGGCGGCCAGATGGCTCGCAGTGCCGGCAGTTTTGCCCAGGTGATGGCCAAAGAGGGCAACTACGTGACCCTGCGTCTTCCCAGTGGTGAAGTTCGCATGGTTCACCACAAGTGTTATGCCACCATCGGTGAAGTCGGCAATGCCGAGCATGAAAACATCGTCAGTGGCAAGGCTGGTCGTTCGCGGTGGCTGGGACGTCGTCCAAAGGTACGTGGTGTGGCCATGAACCCGGTAGATCACCCTCACGGTGGTGGCGAAGGCCGCACCAGTGGTGGCCGTCACCCGGTCAGCCCCTGGGGCTGGAAGACCAAGGGTTTCAAGACCCGGACCAAGAAGCCGTCCGACGCCTTTATTGTGCGTCGCCGCAAGAGTAAAAATAAGTAATCACCGGCTGGAACTGCGGTCTGGTTATTCCGGACCGGCTTTACGGAGGAATTAGAAGACATGGCTAGATCAATAAAGAAGGGACCGTTCATTGACGCGCACCTTATGGCCAAGGTCGAGGCAATGAACGATAAAAACGAAAAGCGGGTTCTCAAAACCTGGTCTCGTCGTTCGACAATTGTTCCCGACTTCCTGGGCCACACAATTGCCGTGCACAACGGCCGCCAGTTCGTGCCCGTGTACATTCAGGAAAACATGGTCGGCCACAAGCTCGGTGAGTTCGCACCCACGCGCACTTATCGCGGCCACACCACCAAGAAGTAGCGGAGGTAGTCCTGATGCAGGCACGTTCATTAGTCCGGTTTGTCCGGGTTTCACCCCGCAAGACACGCATTGTCGCCAATCTGATTCGGGGTAAGAGTATTGATGAGGCGCTGGGTATTTTGGCCCTGACGCCCAAAAAGGCTTCGCCGATTTTGGCAAAAGCCATTCTCTCGGCTGCTGCCAACGTTCAAGTAAAGAACGACGGGGCAGTTGCCATTGACAATTCGAACATCTTCATCTCGGAGATTCGGATTGATGAAGGCCCCACGCAAAAACGGATTCGTCCGCGCGCCCAGGGCCGGGCTTTCCGCATCAACAAGCGGACCAGCCACATCAAGGTAATAGTCGAGTCCAATAGCTGAGGATCCTTCGGGACCAGGCACAAGAAAGGTTGACCATGGGTCAGAAGACACATCCGATCGGATTCCGTTTGGGAATCGTGAAGGACTGGAACTCCACGTGGATCACGAACAAGCATTTTGCTGATTGGCTTAACGAAGATCAGCTTCTGCGCAAGTACGTGATGGCCAGAGTCGGCAATGCCGGTGTGGAATCCATCAAGATCAAGCGTTTCCGTGAAAAGGTGACCATTGTCATCGCCACCAGCCGCCCCGGCGTGGTGATCGGCCGCAAAGGCACCAAGGCGGATCAACTTCGCGCTGAACTGCAGAAGATGGTCGGAAAGAGCGTCAAGCTTGACGTGGAAGAGGTCAAGAAGCCCGAGTTGAGCGCTCCGTTGGTCGCCGACCACATTGCGGCCCAGCTGGTGGGGCGTGTCGCCTTCCGCCGGGCCATGAAGAAAAGCATCGCCACGGCCATGCGCATGGGTGCCAAGGGCATCAAGGTGCGTTGTGCCGGCCGCCTCGGAGGTGCGGAGATGGCCCGCATTGAGACCTACCACGACGGCAGTGTGCCTCTGCACACCCTGCGTGCGGATATCGATTATGGTGTGGCCACGGCTCGCACCCAGTACGGTGCCATCGGTGTGAAGGTCTGGATCTGCAAGGGCGAGATCTTCCCTCACGAATTCAAAGAGCAGCTGCGCAAGCAGGTTGTGGAGCAACGGGCCTAACGGTCGGTTTTGGAATGCAAGGCCTGGCTCGGATTCACTAGCCGGCAAATGAAGAGGACGACGAATCATGTTGATGCCGAAGCGCACCAAATTCAGGAAGATGTTCAAGGGCAAACGGCGGGGTATGGCCCTCCGTGGCGCAACCATCGCCTTCGGTGATTACGGACTCCAGGCCCTGGACTGCGGCTGGATTACCAGTCGGCAGCTCGAGGCCACCCGTGTTGCCATCACGAGGAAGATGAAACGTCAGGGTCAGGTTTGGATCCGGGTTTTTCCCGACAAGCCCATCACCTTGAAGCCAGCCGAGACCCGCATGGGTAAAGGTAAGGGCGCACCCGAATACTGGGTGGCCGTGGTCAAACCGGGCCGGATCCTTTTTGAGATCAACGGTGTCGATTTGACTGCAGCCAAAGCCGCTCTGACCCTGGGCGCAGCCAAGCTGCCTTTCAAGACGCGCATCATCAGCCGTCAGGGAGATTAGTGGAATGAAAGCTCACGAACTGCGTGATCAATCCCTCAAGGAACTCAAGGGTATCGAGAGGGAAAAAGCCGAAGAGCTGATGCAGCTGAAAATCAAACTCAGTATGCGCCAGTTGGATAACCCGCTTCAGGTTCGCGAATTGCGTCGCGAAGTGGCCGTTATCAAGACAGTCATCACTGAAAAGCGGGCGGCCGCCAAGTAGAGTATTGGCGACTAAAATTCGCCAGGGAGTTGGAATGATGGATAACACCGAAAGAAACATGAGAGCGGTCAGGATCGGCGAGGTCGTCTCCGATGCCAGCGACAAAACCGTTGTGGTTCGGATTCGTCGCCGTTTCCCGCATCCTCGTTACAAGCGCATTGTAACCAGGACAGCGAAGCTTGTGGCTCACGACCAGGAAAACGAATGCAAGGTCGGCGATACCGTGAAGGTTATGGCCACTCGTCCCCTCTCCAAGACCAAGCGTTGGCGCGTGGCGGAGATTCTGGAACGGGCCAAATAGCTTAGGAATAGTTTGAAGCATTCCGGAGGAATGGTGCAATGATTCAGGAAACAACAAGACTCAAAGTCGCGGACAACTCGGGTGCCAAGGTGGTCGAATGCTTCCGCGTATTGGGAGGAACCGGTCGGCGTTACGCTCGTGTCGGTGATGTTATTGTCGCTTCGGTGAAGTCGGCGATTCCCAATGGCAATGTCAAAAAGGGCCAGGTTGTCCGTTGTGTAGTCGTCAGGACTACCAAGGAAATTGGTCGCAAGGATGGTTCCTACATCCGCTTCAGCGACAATGCCGCAGTGATTCTTCAGCCTGAGAGTGTGGATCCCATCGGGACCCGTATCTTCGGCCCGGTAGCCCGGGAACTGCGCGGCAAGAGGTTCATGAAAATCGTCTCGCTGGCGCCGGAGGTTCTGTAATGCGGATTCGCAAAAACGATAAGGTCCGCGTTATGAGCGGTAATGACCGTGGCAAGGAAGGCAAGGTTCTTAAAGTCTTCCCTGTCCAAAACCGGATTATTGTCGAGAAGATCAACATGATCAAACGTCACACCAAGGCGAGTAAAGATATGCCTCAGGGTGGCATCTTAGAGCAGGAAGCCCCCATTGAGGCCTCCAATGTATTGCTGGTCTGCCCCAATACAGGGAAGCCGACCCGTATTGGCAAGCAACTCCTGTCCGACGGCAGCCGCGCTCGTGTGAGCAAAAAAAGCGGCGAGATGCTGAACGACTAGTCGTCGGTGAGAGGAAAAGACAATGGCTGCTGAAAAGCCCCGTTTGCGAGAAAAATTTGAGCAGGAAGTTGCTCCGGCCCTGCAGGAAAAATTCGAGTTTTCGAGCTCGATGGAAATTCCCAAGCCGGTCAAGGTTGTGCTCAACATGGGGTTGGGAAAAGCTCCCACAAACCCCAAAATCCTGGAATCGGCCGTGGCCGAGCTGGAAACCATCACTGGTCAGAAAGCCGTCAGGACCAAGGCCCGCAAGTCCATCTCGAACTTCAAGCTTCGTGAAGGAATGGACATTGGTGCTCGAGTCACTCTGCGTGACGCGCGCATGTGGGAATTCCTGGATAGATTCATCAACTTCGCTCTTCCCCGTATCAGGGATTTCCGTGGTGTTTCCACCCGGATGAGCGGTGGCGGTGACTATACTCTCGGTTTGAAAGATCAGCTGGTCTTCCCCGAGATTGAATACGATAAGGTTGATGAGCACCGTGGTATGAACATCACTATTGTTACCACGGCCAAAAATGATGAAGAAGGACGCGAGCTGTTGTTGCAGCTTGGAATGCCGTTCCGGCGTTAACCGAGGAGTTTGAAGTGGCCCGAAAAGCATTAATTGCCAAGGCCAAGCGTAAGCCCCGCTTTCAGGTGCGAGCTTACAACCGTTGTCGTCGCTGTGGACGACCCCGGGGTTACATCCGGAAGTTCGGCGTTTGCCGTATTTGCTTTCGCCAGTTGGCTCTCAACGGCGATATACCCGGAATCACCAAGGCCAGTTGGTAGAGCGAACCAGGAGTTTGTGCAATGAGCATGACTGATCCCATTGCGGATATGCTGACCCGCATCCGGAACGCCACACAGGCGGGACACCGGAAAGTATTGGTACCGGCTTCGAACACGAAGCGGAACATGGCCTAGCTGTTGATTCAGCAGGGTTACATCGAGAGGTTTGAAGACCTGGATGAAACCGCCCAGGGCACCCTTCGGCTGACCCTCAAGTTCTACTTGAAGGACGGAGTGCGCACAGGCGTCATTGAAGGTATCCAGCGCGTGAGTCGCCCTGGTCGCCGGGTTTTCGCCAGCAAAGACAACATTCCCAAGGTTTGTGGCGGTTATGGTATTTCCATTCTGTCCACAAATCAGGGCTTACTGACCGGGCACCAGTGCCGGATGCGTGGCATCGGTGGCGAAGTGCTCTGCGAAGTGTGGTAATAGCCGTTCCATTCGGACCGGTCGTTGATTGAAATAATCGCGGAGGAAGATTCAATGTCGCGCATAGGCAAAGCCCCAATTACCATTCCCGCCGGGGTGACCGTCAAAATTGACGGCAACAACTCGGTGGTCAAAGGACCCAAGGGCGAACACACGCAACACATTCCTTTAGGCCTCGAATTCGAGGAAAAAGATGGTGTGTTGACCGTAATGTGCCCAGACAATTCAAAACCTGCCCTGGCCAAACATGGTTTGGTGCGAGCTTTGATTGCCAACCAGGTTACCGGCGTCACTGAAGGCTTCATGAAGAAGCTGGAGATCCACGGTGTGGGTTATCGTGCGGTCGTCAAGGGAAAGATTCTTGACCTTCAACTGCAGTTCAGCCATCCCCTGGAGTACTCAATTCCCGAAGGTATTGCAATTGAATGCCCCGATGTCACGCATATCAATGTGTCCGGCATCGACAAGCAGCAAGTAGGACAGGTTGCTGCCGAGATCCGCGCTTTCCGCAAGCCGGAGCCCTACAAGGGCAAAGGTATCCGGTACGTGGGTGAGAACATCATCAGGAAGGCCGGCAAGGCGGCCGGTAAGTAGGACCGCCTAGGTCGGAAGGTGAAATGAAATGAAGAGCATTAGTGCCAAACGGCGCCAGACAAGGGCCAAACGAAAAATTTCAATCCGTAAAAAGCTGAACGGCACTGCCGAACGGCCCAGGGTTGCCATTTTCCGGAGCCACAAAAACATTTACGCGCAGATTGTGGATGATGACGAGGGTAAAACCTTGTTTTCCAACAACGGGGAAAAAGCGGCAGCCGCCGAACTTCCCGAGGGTCTGAGCGGCAAGTGCGCACTGGCCTACCATGTTGGACGAGCCCTGGCCGAAGAAGCCAAGGGAAAGGGTATCAACGCCATGGTCTTTGACCGTAGCGGGTATCTCTACCATGGTCGTATCGCGGCCTTGGCCCGTGGGCTGAGGGACGGCGGAGTGAAGGTCTGATAGGTTCGGCTAGATTAGTCCGACTAGATTAGTCCGGATATTTCATCCGGAGAATGATCGAAAAAGTCCCCCGGCTCTGCCGGGGACAAGACAGGAGCAATTTCAGATGGCGGATTTCTCAAACAATCAAAGGCCCGGCGGTCCTGGTGGACCCGGTGGCGGGCGTGGACCTGGTGGCCCTGGCGGACGTGGACCCGGCGGCCCTGGCGGACGGCGTGGCCCTGGTGGTCCCGGCGGTCGTGGTGGTCGTAGTCCTGGTGGACGCGATAATCGGAGCCAGGGCGATGGGATGCACGAAAACGTGATCAACATCAACCGCGTGGCCAAAGTGGTCAAGGGTGGTCGTCGCTTCAGTTTCAGCGCCATTGTGACGGTGGGAGATGGTAAGGGAACCGTCGGCGTTGCTATGGGCAAAGCCAATGAAATTGCCGATGCCATTCGCAAGGGCAGCGAAGGCGCCCGGGCGGTGCAATACAAGGTTCCAATGCTCGGTGATACCATCCCTTACAAGGTGATTGGTCGTTTTGGCGCCAGCCGTGTGCTATTGAAGCCTGCCAGCCCTGGTACGGGCGTTATTGCTGCCGGTGGTGTTCGCGCCATTCTGGAAGCTGCAGGTGTCAAAAATATTCTGACCAAACAGTTGGGTTCCCGTAATCCCAACAATGTGGTCAAGGCCACAATGGACGGACTCAAGCAGCTTCGCACGGTGGATCAATTTGCCGCCAAGCGGGGGTTGACCGTTGCTGAGGTTTTCGGCCTGGAAAAACGGATCGCCCCGGTGGAGGAGAAGGTTGAAGAGACCGCAGCCCCGGAAGCTGTCCAGGACCAGGAGGAGACTCAGGACAATGAGTGACCAAAAATTGAAAATCACCCAGGTGCGTAGCCTGATCGGCCGTCCGGCCAACCAGCGCCGCATCATCGAGGCCCTCGGACTGAAGCGCCACCAACGCTCGGTCTTTCATAACGATACTCCCGCGATTCGGGGCATGGTGTTCAAGGTTCGCCATCTTGTGAACGTGGAAGAGGTGAAGTAGAATGCTGAAGTTGAATACTATCGGTGCGCCCAAGGGCGCCAACCGGGACAAAAAACGACGCGGTCGTGGTCCCGGATCCGGAATCGGTAAAACTGGTGGCCGGGGACACAAGGGACAAAAGGCTCGCAGCGGCGGTGGCATTCCACCCTGGTTTGAAGGTGGCCAGATGCCCCTCAACCGGCGGTTGCCCAAGCGCGGATTTACCAACATTTTCAAGAAGGTCTTCCAACTGGTGAACCTGGATGAACTGGAGGCACGCTTCGAAGGCGGCGCCACCGTTGACGGTTCTGCGCTCAAGGAAGTCGGGCTGGTCAAGTACTCTGACCGTCCCATCAAGCTTCTGGGTCGTGGAACGGTCGAAAAATCATTCACGGTCAAGGTCGCCAAGGCCAGCAAGTCGGCCATCAGCGCGGTTGAAGCCGCCGGTGGAACCGTTACGGTCAACGGATGATCGCCCGGCCGGTTTCTGGAACCGGTCGAGGTTAACCTTCAGCCAAAGGAAACTCAGCTGTGAATATTGCCGGCAGCTATCAAAGTATGTTCCGGATCCCCGAGCTTAAACGTAGGCTCCTTTTCACCGGTATGATCCTGTTGATCTACCGTTTGGGTGGTCACTTTCCCACCCCGGGGATCAACAGGGCCCGACTGGCGGACCTTTTTGCCCAGCAGTCCGGATCCCTGATGAATCTGTATGATATGTTCTCGGGTGGTAACCTGAGCCAGGCCACGATTTTTGCCCTGGGAATCATGCCTTACATCAGTGCCTCGATTATTTTCCAGCTTCTGCAAGCGGTTGTGCCTTATTTCGAGAAACTCGCCAAAGAGGGTGAAGCCGGTCGCAAGAAAATTACCCAATACACTCGTTTTGCCACCGTTGGCCTGGCCATGGTTCAGAGCTTTGGTATGGCTGCGGGTTTGGAGAGTGCCAGCACGGGCATCGTCATCGCACCGGGTATCGGCTTCAAGCTGATGACCATGATCACTTTGACCGCCGGTACGATTTTCGTCATGTGGTTGGGTGAGCAAATCACCGAACGGGGCATCGGAAACGGTATCTCATTGATCATTTTCATTGGTATTGTTGCACGCTACCCGACGGATATCCTGAACACTGGTCAGATGCTCGTCAGTGGCGATATGCACATTATCATGGCCGTATTTATCGGATTGTTCATGCTTGGGGTTATCGGCGGTATTATTGCCATCACCCAGGGTCAACGCAAAATTCCGGTACAATACGCCAAAAAGATCGTGGGACGAAGGGTCTTTGGCGGCGCTTCCACCTTTATTCCTCTGAAGGTCAACACCGCTGGTGTTATTCCCATCATCTTTGCCCAGTCGATTATCATGTTCCCCGCTACCTTGGGTGGCATGTTTCCTGAGAATCAATTTTTCATCACGCTGAGCATGCTGTTCCGTCCGCCGCATCCGGTGTACGTCCTGGTTTATTCGGCTTTGATTATTCTGTTTGCCTATTTCTACACTGCGGTGATCATGAACCCCGTGGATCTGGCGGACAACATGAAGAAGCAGAGTGGTTTTATTCCCGGCGTGCGTCCGGGTAAGAAAACCGCTGAATACATTGACCGGGTGCTCACGCGCGTCACCCTGCCGGGAGCGGTTTTCCTGGCCTTGATAGCGGTTCTTCCGGACATGATGATCGCCATTCTGAATGTGCCCTTCCGCTTTGGTGGCACCGGCCTGTTGATTGTTGTGGGTGTGGCTCTTGATACATTGCAGCAGATTGAATCCCATTTGGTCATGCGTCACTACGACGGATTTATGACCAAGGGACGACTGCGGGCTCGGAGGTAGATGATGAATCTAGTCATCATGGGCCCACCGGGGGTTGGTAAAGGGACTCAGTCCCACTTGATCCTCGAAAAACGCAAACTGATTCACATCAGCACGGGCGATATCCTCCGCATGGCGATCCGCAGCGGATCGGATCTGGGCAAAAAAGTCCAGGCTGTGATGAACAGCGGGGATTTGGTCTCCGATGATTTGATGATGGAGTTGATCAAGGACCGCCTCAGTCAGGATGATGTCCAAAACGGCTGGCTTCTGGATGGGTTTCCCCGTACTCCGAAGCAAGCTGAGGGCTTGGTGGAAATTCTGGATGGAATCGGAATTGGAATTGATGCGATCCTGGTGCTAAGAGCGCCGGCTGAGGAAATTATTCGCCGCCTTGCGGGTCGTATCACCTGCCGGGCCTGCAATGAGGTAATGAACCTTATTGGGCTCGGTGGTGTTTCGCCTGTTTTTTGTCCTTTCTGTGGTGAGAGCAAAGACCCTAAAAGATCGAAACCGGCTCTTTATCAGCGTGCTGATGATAAGGAAGAAACCGTCCGGCATCGCCTGGAAGTTTTCCGCAAGAAGACCCTCCCGGCGGCCTGGATTCTGGAAGATCGGTATCCTCTGCACGAAATCGATGGGAATGGACGGCCGGGAGAGGTCACCCAAAGGATCGAAAGTGTCCTTTAGAAAACAGAAGATTTTGCTGAAATCGGCCGATCAGGTTGACAAAATGCAAGCCAGCGCCGAGATTTTGGCTTCTGTCTTTGTTAATATCAGAAAAATGGTGAAACCGGGGGTGACCACCGGGGCCATTGATGAAGCCATAGAGACAATGATTCGCCAGGCCGGTTGTTTCCCCTCCTTCAAGGGATACCACGGTTTTCCTGGTTCTGCGTGCATTTCGGTAAATGAAGAAGTGGTGCACGGAATACCCTGTGAGCGGGTCTTGAACGACGGGGATATCGTTGGAATCGATGTTGGGGTCATCAAGGATGGCTGGCACAGTGACAGTGCCGAAACCCTTCCGGTGGGGCAAATCAATTCTGAAGCGGTGGATTTGCTCAAAAATACTGAAGAATGCCTGAATCTGGCTATTGCGGCCATCAAACCGGGCAAACGACTTTCGGTGATCGGCTCTGCAGTGGAAGACCACGCCAAAGCCCACGGCTATTCGGTGGTCGAAACCCTGGTCGGGCACGGCATTGGCCGGGATCTGCACGAAGATCCGCAGGTGCCCAATTACAGGTGTTTCACCATGCCCGACCCAATTATTGAAATTGGGCTGGTGATCGCCATCGAACCAATGATCAACGGCGGGACCAAAAGAGTGGTCACTGCCAGGGATGAGTGGACAATCCGAACCCAGGATCGCCGCCTCTCAGCCCATTTTGAACATACCGTGGCCGTCCTGAACGACGGGGTACGGGTGCTTACTCGTCGGCCGTCTGGCATCGCCAGTCTGTACAGTACGCAGTAAGATTCTGATTGATATCGAAGGGATCAGTTCGCATGGCCAAGGAAGAGGGAATCAGCGTAGAGGGAACGGTCATTGAGGCCTTGCCCAACGCCATGTTTCGAGTGGAGTTGGAAAACCAGCACGTAGTGTTGGCTCATGTCTCGGGCAAGATGCGTATGCATTTCATTCGCATCCTTCCGGGTGATAAAGTGACGGTGGAATTGTCGCCCTACGATTTGAAGCGGGGCCGCATTACCTATCGTTACAAGTAGACGGTCGGGCCGGTAAATGGCACCGATAAGGAGTGATCATGAAAGTTCGCAGCTCGGTCAAAAAAATGTGTCCGAAATGCAAGCTGATCAGGTGTCATGGTGTTGTTCGGGTGATTTGCGTCACTCGTCGGCACAACCAGCGTCAGGGTTAGTTGACAAGGATCTGGATGGGACGACGGCGCTAGTTAGTGTTGTTCCAAAGGGTCCAAAACAGGACGAGAGGAGCCATAGTGGCACGTATTGCCGGTGTGGATATTCCCAACAACAAGAGAATCAGCACGTCGTTGACGTATCTCTTCGGTATCGGTAACCACCATGCCAATGAGATCTGCAAAAAGGCCAGCATTGATCCCGAGGTGAAAACCCGGGACCTGACCGAAGAGCAGACACGTTCGATCATCAGTATTCTTGACAAGGAATATTCCGTGGAAGGTGCCTTGCGCACCGAGATTTCCATGAACCTGCAGCGTCTGATGGATATCGGATGCTACCGTGGTCTTCGGCACAGGCGCAAGTTGCCTTGCCGGGGCCAAAACACGAAGAACAACGCACGGACTCGCAAGGGTCCAAAGAGCCGTCCAGGCGGCAAGAAGAAAATGTAGGAAGACTTGATCTTCCAGGAGGTTTGACGTGGCGACAGCCAAGGACAAAAAGGGTAAGGCCCGCAAGTCCAAGAAGAAGAAGCTTGATAGTGTGGGCGTTGCCCATGTGAAGAGCAGCTTCAACAACACACTCATCACCATGACCGACCTGCAGGGAAACGTCATTACCTGGTCGTCCGGCGGACACCAGGGTCGTTACAAGGGCAGCCGCAAGAGCACCGCTTTTGCCGCTCAGCTCGCCGGTCGGTTCTGTGCGCAGGAAGTCCTTCAGGGCGGCATGCGCAAGGTTGAAGTGTGGGTCAAGGGTCCCGGTTCCGGTCGTGAAGCTGCTGTTCGCAGCCTCAAGGCCGAGGGCCTCGAAGTGACCCGGATCAAGGACTGCACAGCCATTCCACACAACGGATGCCGGCCCACCAAGCGGCGCCGGATGTAATCACGGGTTTGGTCAAACAAACCCAATTTCAAGCCGTGTGACCCGGAAAGAGAACCCGGTCACGCAGGAGGTTCGATTCATGGCCAGGTACACAGAGGCAAAGTGCAAACTCTGCCGCCGTGAGGGGATGAAGCTCTTTCTCAAAGGCGAGCGTTGCTATAGCAGCAGCTGTGCCATGGACCGCAGGCCTTATGGCCCCGGTCAGCATGGTCGTCGTCGCGGGCGTAAACCCTCGGACTACAAACTTCAGCTTCGTGAGAAGCAGAAGGTCCGCTCAATCTATGGTGTTCTCGAGAAGCAGTTCGTTCTTTATTTCAAGGAAGCGAACCGGCAGACCGGGGCCACTGGCGAGAACCTCTTCAATCTCCTGGAGAAGCGTCTCGATAATGTGATCTACCGTATGGGTTTTGCGCCCAGCCGCTCTTCGGCCCGTCAGCTGATTCGACACAAGCACGTGACGGTCGAAGGCGTCGGTTGCGACATCCCCAGCCGCCAGGTGCGCGTTGGTCAAACAGTTGCTATCCGGACCAAGAGCCACAACATCCCTCAGATCGTTGCTTCCTTAAAGGACAACGCCAAGCGCGATCGTCTGCCCTTCGTGGAGGCTGACGAGAAGAAGCTGACCGGCAAATTGTTGACTGAACCCCAGTTGACGGATCTGCCGATTCCTATTCAGGAAAACCTGATTGTGGAGCTCTACTCGAAGTAAGCCCAGGCTGAAACCAAGGGATGGTGGAAATAATGAAGTGGATCAACATGATGATGCCCGATGGTGTAAAGGTCGCCGACCAGAGCGGAACCTTTGCCGAACTGGAAATCGCTCCCCTGGAGCGAGGTTTCGGTCACACCCTGGGCAATGCCTTGCGACGCACGCTGCTGTCGTCCATTCATGGACACGGTATAGGTGCGGTGCAAATTGAAGGTGTCAAACACGAACTTAGCACTCTGCCGGGCATCCTTGAGGATGTTACGGACATTGTGCTGAACTTGAAACAAGTGGTGTTCAGTCTGTCCGATGCGCCGTCCGGGTGGGCTTCCATAGAATCCAGTGGTCTTGGTCCTGTGACTGCTGGCGATATTCAGGGAATTCCCGAACTGGAAGTTGTGAACAAAGAGCACATGATCTGCACCATCACTGAAAGTGGTGCCAAGTTCAGTGCACGCTTGTACATCAACACCGGCCGTGGATACGTGGACCGCGATACGCATAACATCCCGGACTAAGTGATCGGGATCATCCGCATGGATACGAATTATTCGCCTGTGCGGAAAGTCAGCTTCCGGGTGGAAGACACCCGGGTCGGTCAGCGCACCGACTTTGATAAGCTAGTGCTCGGAATCACCACCAACGGTGCAGTCAAGCCCGAGGATGCCATCGGCTTCTCGGCCAAGATCCTCAAGGATCAGTTGCAAATGTTCATCAACTTCGACGAAGCGCCTATTGACGCTCAAGAGGTAGAAGTGAATCAGGAGCACGAACGCCTTGTGGAACTGCTGTCCCGCAACGTGGAGGAGCTCGAACTTTCGGTTCGCAGCGCCAACTGTCTGAAATCCGGGCACATCAAGACCCTGTTCGATCTGGTTACCAAGTCAGAGCAGGAAATGCTGAAGTTCCGTAACTTTGGCCGTAAGAGTCTGAACGAGATCACCGAGATCCTCAGTGGAATGGATCTGGACTTCGGCATGGCTTTCGAGCCCGAAGTCTGCGATAAGGTCCGGGAGAGAACCGGTTCCTGACCGGGCACACCAGTTTGGTGGTAGTTACGCCAACGGGTGATATATTTGAAGGATGGAATAAGTCATGCGACACAATGTCAAGGGACGCAAGCTCAACCGGACTGCGGCCCACCGTAAAATGCTTTACCGGAACCTGGTGACCTCGCTTTTCAAGCATGAGCGAATCACCACCACGGTGCCCAAAGCTAAAGAAGCCCGCATCGTTGCCGAGAAGATGATCACCTTCGCCAAGAAGGGCGATCTGCACTCTCGGCGGATGGCTGCACGCAAAATCATGGAACCGGCAATTCTGCAAAAACTTTTTGCGGAAATCGGTCCTCGTTACGTTGATCGTCCCGGTGGCTACACCCGCATAATGCGGTTGGGTCCCCGCAAGGGCGACAACGCTGAACTGGCGATTCTGGAGCTGGTGGACAACACCGCCCGCCCCAAGAGTCTCGATAGCAAGAAGCGCACTCGTGCCCGCCGGGTCCTCAAGGCAGAGGAAAAGGCCGAGGCTTTGGCTGCAATGACCGAAACCACTGATGACGTTGCAAAAGAAGTTGCTGAAGAAGTGACCGAAGCTGTGACCGAAGAAGCGGAAGAGGTCGTTGAAGCCAGCGATGCGGACGAGGAGAAGAAGGAGGACTAGTTCGCCCTCCTCTTTGACCTTCCGACGTCTCCGGGGTGGAAAGGAAACGCTGCTTATTCACCCGACCGAACCGTCTGTGGTACTCGTCCCAATTCAAAATGCCCCCCATTGAACCGGCTTTCCGGGAAAATTGGGGGGTATTTTTGTGGGAAACCGGATAGCCGCCATGTCAGCCTGCAATCATTGGTTGATCCCTCTCTCATTTTCACCTAACTTGAGCCAATCTTCAAAGCTTCCCGAGGGATGCCGTAGAATGGTTCTACCTTATGCCCGATTGTTACCATCCCATGGAGGATACCCATGGCCGTAAGATCTTTGCTCACCGCTGGCATCACCGGCGTTGGTATGAGTTTTCCTGAAAAACGCCTGACCAATGCTGATTTGGAAAAGATGGTCGCAACCAATGACGAGTGGATCGTCGAACGCACGGGCATCCGCGAGCGCCGCATTTGCGAAGAAGGCATCGGTGCTTCCTTCCACGGTGCCAAAGCTGCCGAGGCAGCCTTGGAACACGCCGGCATCAGGCCGGACGAAGTGGACCTGATCATAGTCCCCACCGTCACTCCCGATATGATGTTTCCGGCCACGGCCTGTCTCATCCAGGAGATGATCGGTGCCACCGATGCTTGGGGCTTCGATCTTGAAGGTGCCTGCAGCGGATTTCTCTTTGCCCTGCAAAACGCCCGTGCCCAGATTGAAGCCGGTCATGCCAAAAAAGTTTTGGTCATCGGCACCGAAGTCATGTCTTCAATTCTCGACTGGACCGACCGCAACTCCTGCATCCTTTTTGGGGACGGAGCCGGCGCAGTGGTAGTCGAAGCGGTGGACGAATCCCGCATCGGCATCTTCGACGCCATCAACGGCATCGACGGTGCGGGAGGCAAATTCCTGCACATGAAAGCCGGTGGCAGCCTGATGCCCGCCAGCCAGGAAACCATCGACAACAAACTCCATACGGTTTTCCAGGCCGGTCGTGATGTTTACAAATTCGCGGTCAAGGGCATGGCCAAGGTGACCAAGGATATCGTAGATCGCAATGGTTTTATTGGGTCGGATGTTGATCTCTTTGTTCCTCACCAGGCCAACATCCGGATCATCGAGGCGGCCCAACGGCGAGTGGGGTTGGAGGACAGCCAGGTGGCCATCACCATCGATCGCTTCGGTAATACCACCGCCGCGAGCATTCCGTCCGCCTTGAGGGTTGCCTATGAAGATGGACGCCTCAAGGAAGGCTCTTTGGTGGTCTTGTGCGCCTTTGGCGCCGGGTTCACCTGGGGCTCCTGCATTTTGCGCTGGACAGCACCCTAAACGGTCGCTTTATATACGCTATGATTAAAGTTGAAAAACTGACTCGCCATTTTGGCACGACAAAGGCCCTTAGCGACCTCAGCTTTCAGGTGGCCCAGGGCCAGATTGTTGGTTTTTTGGGCCCCAATGGAGCCGGCAAATCCACCACCATGAAAATCCTCACCGGTTCTCTTGCTCCTACATCGGGCACCGCCTCGGTAAGCGGCTACGATGTGATGGATGAGCCTTTGGCCGTGCGCCGGATGGTGGGATTCATGCCTGAGAATGTTGCCTTGTACCAAGACGATACCGTTTGCGCCTTCTTATACTTCGTGGCCGATTTGAAAGCCGTTCCCCAACAGGGGTTGGACGACCATCTTGATGAAATTTTCAGGCAATGCGGACTGGAACAGGTTCGAAACAAGCTGGTGGGCAACCTCAGCCACGGTTTTACCAAGCGGCTGGGTTTGGCCCAGGCCCTGGTGGGCGATCCGCCGGTGTTGATTCTGGATGAACCCACCAGCGGGCTGGATCCCCATCAAATCGTGGGGATTCGCGAGCTGATCAAAAGTTTCCGCGGCAAGCGCACGGTGTTGATCAGCAGTCATATCCTTTCTGAAATCAGCGCCACCTGCGATCGGGTGCTCATTCTCAACCAGGGCCGTCTGGTTGGGGAAGACACCGCCGAACATTTGGCATCTGGAATGTCGACTGGGCAGCAGGGCTCAAACCTGGGGTCCACTGGGCAAAGAGTTGTTTTGTCCTGGGATGGGGACCGTCTGGCTGTGGCCGACGCATTACGGCAGGTGACCGGGGTTGAAGACGTGGTAATCACCGACGTTGGTGCCGAAGTCCTGGTTGCCGGCAATCCTGTGGAAGTCAGGCCCAAACTGGTTGAATCGGTTTTGCGGTCGGGTGGCCGTCTGCAGACCATCCAGGACAAGGGCCCGAGTCTTGAGGAAATGTTCCTGCGCCTGACCGGGGCGGACTCTGCACCGGATAAATCCGCTCCCGATGCCGGAGAAAAACCATGAGGCAGTTCAACGCCATCGTACGCCGCGAAGTGGGGGCCTTTTTTCACGGCAGCATGGCTCCGATCCTGCTGGGTGGTTTTCTGGTATTGGTGGGTTTAATCTTCACCAAGCTGATGATGGGCTACAGCGATCTGAGTACCAATGCCCTGCAGAGCGCCCGCAGCGGAAACTACATCAACCTGGCGGAGACGGTATTTCGCCCCATGGTTTCAACCATGCTGCTTTTGGTTGTGCTTCTGATGCCTTCTTTGACCATGAGGCTTTTTTCACCCGAATACCGTTCAGGTCGTTTCAACCTGCTGGCCAGCTGGCCGGTGCCGGACCACATCTGGGTCCTTGGGAAATGGTGGTCAGCCCTGGTCTCTGCCTCGGTGATGCTGCTGGCCACCCTGGTTCTGTTTGTTTCGGTTTGGTTCTTCGGCGACCCGGAGCCCGGTCCCTTGTTCACGGTTTTTCTGGGTTTGTTTCTGCTGGCCTCCAGCCTTGTTGCTTTCGGAACCCTGGCTTCGGTGGCTTTCAGTCATCAGATCCTGGCCTATTTTGTGGCCCTGATTTATGCCATGTTGCTCTTTATGGTGCAGCTTTTGGAGCGTTTTCTTCCAGGTATCCTGGGACAGGTCGCCCATGAAATGTCCCTGTTGTTGCACTTCGAACGCTTCAGCCGGGGGGTGCTCGATAGCCGGGATGTCCTGTTCTTTCTCTTGATGACCATGCTCCCATTGACGGCTGCAACCTCGATTCTGGCCGGCCGCCGTTTGCCTGCCCGGCGCCGTCTGGCCCAATGGTTGCCTACCTTGCTGATGCTGATTCTCGTGGTGGTGATTTATTTGCTGGGTATGTATTTCCCGGTCACTTTGGATTTGACCGGCAACAAGAGGTACAGCCTGGCGCCCCAAACGGTGAAAATCCTGAAAAATCTGGGTCAGGATCTCGACACCATCGAGGGAGTGGACAAGGTCACGGTGTATTCATTCCTGCAACGTTACGACCCCGCTTACGATCTCACCGAAGTCTTGCTTAAGGGCTGCAGCCAGCAATCGCGTCATTTTCGTTACGAGATGGTGGATCTGGAAACCGACATTGAAATGGTGAAAAAGTATGGAGTGAGGGTGGCTCGTTCCATGGTTGTGGAGGTGGGCGACCGCACCACCACCATTCTGCAACCCGAAGAAAGCGGTTTGATCAACGCTGTCTACCGTCTGGTCGTGGGCAAACGGCCGGTCATTGGCTATTTGATGGGGCATGGAGAGCATCGCTTTGATGATCTTGAGATGGCTGGTTACGCCACCCTGGAGTTGGTACTCCAGGAGCAGGGTTACGATGTCAGGCCATTGGTGCTTGGCGAAACAGGTGGTGTCCCGGAAGCGTGCGATGTGTTGATCATTGCCGGACCGCGCACTGATCCGCTGGGTCTGGAAACTGAAGCGGTGGACCGGCATTTGGCGAGGGGCAAAGCAGTGCTGATCATGTTGGATCCCATCACACCTCCGGGTTGGGTCGCCTGGCTGGAGCAATACCGGGTTCATCCGACCGGGAAGGTGATCATCACTCCCACGGGGCAGGGAAAGATCAGTCGTCTGATGGAAGTTCTGGATGAGTATGGCGCCCATGAAATATCACATTCGATGCAGGGTGTGCGAACGTTGTTTCCCTTTGCCCAGGCTTTGGGTGTGATGGCTGATGACGGCTCGGGCATCAAGGGGGCCGTCCTGTTGTTGAGCAACAACGTGAGTTGGGCCGAGTTGGATCCCGAGACCCGCTTCAGCGGTCCGGCCCAATTCGATCCGGCCACCGATACGGCCGGTCCTGTGCCGGTTGCCCTGGTCCTGGAAACGCCGCCCGTAGAGGCGGACGCGCGTCCAGGCCGTATGGTGGTGGTGGGGAATTCCGAGTTCGTCAACAACAGCATGATCAATCGTGATGGCAACCGGGATTTGCTGCTGAATATGGTAGGATGGTTGGCCCGCGAAGAGAACCTGATCGAATTGAGGGGGCGCGATCCCCTCAGTCAGCCGATAATCCTGACTACCAACCAGAAAAACCTGATCCAATGGGGGGCGGTGGTTCTGTGGCCGTTGCTGGTCGTTAGCCTGGCGGTGGGGATCATGATTCGCCACCGCCGCCGCACCGAGGAGAAATCTTGATCCCCCGGATTTTTATTGATCGCACCGGAAAGGTACCGCGTTCCGCGAGTATTCTTGGGGTAGTCCTGGTTGTGGCAGCGGTGGCCCTGTTTTTTGCCAGCCGTCGGGAAACATCCGATGACTTGATTCTGGGCGGCCATCTCTTTGATCTCGATAATTCCAGCATCGAAGGTTTTCTGCTGACCCATGATGGTGCTCAATTCCGATTCGATCGCGACACCGTTGAAAATAACCACGGCTACTGGACGCTGCGAGGCGCCACTTCGGATTTCCTGAACCAGGGAGCGGTGGCCCAATTCCTGGTGCAGTTGAAGGAGGCCCGGGGCGGCCGTGTTCTGCCCGGCACTGAACCGGAAGATCGTCGGTACGATTTTAATGGCCCGGAATCCTTGCGCCTGACCATCTTCACCTCCGACGGCCGGCGGCAATCCCTGGCCGTGGGCAGCTCCAATCCAGTCACAGGCCATTATTATGCTTCCGGCGTCGGGCGTCCCGGCTGTTTTCCGGTGACTGAAGTCATTCAGCACCGACTGGCGAGTTTGCCTGCGTCTCTGCAGCTGCATGTTTTATTGCCCCGCTTTGAACGCGATCTGATCCAGAAAATTGATCTTCAATATGGTCAGGAAACCCACCTTTTGCGCCGGATGGATCAACGTTGGTGGATACGGCAACCGGCTAAAGGTTCCATTGCCCTGGGCAGCGCTGCCGGGGCTTATCACCAGCAGTATGACGATCGCCGCATGATGGATGATAATCAGGTTTGGTTGCTGGGCAACGATTCCGCCATCAGCCGACTTCTTTACGAAACCAGTGAAATGGTCGTCAACGATATTCCAGCCACGAGGTGGGCCCAGCCTCGTCTTCAGGAATTGGAGTTGGACCCGCCCTGGCGACGAGTGACGCTGCATGGGGCGGGAATCAACCCCGACTCCACGGAGGCGTCGGGTGATCTGCTGGAAATCGGTTTTGGCCCAGCCCTGGACAACGACCGTGTGCCGGCCCTGCGTCGTGGCAACGTTCTGATGACCGATGCGGAATCCCTGCGAAGTCTGGGGGCTCCCCTGGGAGACTTTCTGGACGTGGGTGCTGTCTCCTTCCTGGTGGCTGCCTCAGATTCCCTTCGGATTTGGCGGAGTGGCGAGTTGCTCATCCGTGGTTTCAGGGGAGAAGCATCCGAGATATTGGACATGTCGCGCAAGCGTCCCATGGTGGAATCCTGGGTTACCACCTTCCCCACTCGCGATATGCGTCCAGGGATGACGGAACTGGCATACCAGGGGTTGGTGCGCTACATGATTACCAACTTGGATCGATTGGAAATCCTGGCCGTTTTGCCTCCGGTGATGGACCGACGTATTCTGTCCAACGAGGAGCGGGTGGTGATGGAAATTTATACGCCGCAGGGGAATCAGAAACTGGAATTCGGCTATTTGAATGCCGATTATTTGCCGCACGGTTCGCGCTCACCGGTGGGTACCGAAGATTCCATGGCGCCAGTGGCTCTTTGGCGGCCGCAGACCGGGCAGTTGTTGCAGGTGCCCGGGCATATTCTGGTGACTTTGCGGAATCATGCCTCGGCGATGGTTCGACGTTAGTTCTCTAATCCAACCTAATCCCCGCCGGCAGCTCCACCGCAGAAACCAGGGGACCCTCCCAAGCGGCCAACTCAGCCACCATCAAAGGTGGAATCACCACGGGCTGACCATCCAATTCCAGCTCCTGCAAAATAGAAAGATAAACTTGGGCCTGGCCCTTGAAGCTAGCCATCAATTCCTTGCCCACGGGAGCCGCCGCCGGTAGTTTCAAACTGCGCGGATTGACAAACCTACCGTTCCGCTTGACCCGATAATCGAGATGCGGCCCCGTGGCATAACCAGTGGCCCCCACATAGCCGATAATCTGTCCCTGATCAACCGTCGAACCCTTGTGGATGCCTTTGGCATAACTGGAAAGATGCAGATAAAAGGTCTCGTATTCGGCGTTGGTATGCCGAATCTGAATGTAACGGCCGTTGCCTTTTTTCTTGGTGCGGGCCACAACCACACCATCGCCGCCGGCACGCACGGGAGTGCCCAACGGAGCGGCGTAATCCACACCGAGGTGAGGCATCCAGCGTTTGAGTACGGGATGAAAGCGCCGGTGGCTGAACTTGCTGCTGATGCGACTGTACTGCAGGGGCGCCCGCGAAAGTTGCTTCTGCAGATTGTACCCGTCGGCATCGTAATAATGGATTCGTCCGTCGGCCGAAGTGAACTGGAAGGCTTGTCGGGCTCTGCCGCGGTTCATGATTTCCACACTTAAAATGGATCCGGTACGGATGCGTTTGCCTTCCTTGTAAACTTCTTCATAAAGGATGCTGAAGGTGTCGCCTTTGCGCAGATCCCGGTTGAAATCCAGGTCCCAGCCCAGGATGTCGTTCATTTTTGGCGCCAGGGCCAAGGGCGCATCGAGTTTTTGCAGACTGGTGTAGAGGCTGTTGTTGATGGTGCCACTGATGGCCTTGAGCCGCCGTTCCACTGGATAAGTGCCGTCGATGCGCTCGTATGTGTCGCCCTTGCGCACCCAGGTAATGTAGCTTTCTTCATCCAGGTCGAAACCAAGGGCTTCCAACCCGCCGTCGTCGGTTACTTCAAGGCGGAAGACTTCCCCGGCGCGAACGGTCTTCAGGTTGCGAAAGGACTTGCAGGCCTTGACCAGGGCCATGATGTCGTCATGCCCAACATGCCGCCCCTGGAGAGCTTCGTAAAAAGTTTGGCCGCGGGTGATGATCATGTTCTTGGGACCGCAGCCCGGCTGGGCAACCGGACCCAGCATTTCCTGGGGGACCGCGTTGTAGCCGGGAGATTTCAAGAAAGATGTCGTCAGGTCCAACGACTGCAGTTGCTGCACCCTGCTGAGAGGAGGTTCGGAAGGTCCGCCCATGCCATTTTGGGGCACCGGTGAGGTATCGGCGTGATTGAGGATGCCCACACCCCAGATCATCAGGGAGGCTCCGGACAGGGCAACAAGGGCCAGACCGCCATTTTTTAGAATAATTTTCAGCATTGTCGAATTCAGTTTGATTCCTCCTGAACGGATTCCATTTCCCTAGGCAAGGCCAAAATGCACTGTTTGCCATCTTGCAGGCAAGGGTTTTTTGTGACTCCGGTCAAGCATTGAGCATACAAAGGTGACCCGGTACATGCTATAATACACAGCAAGCCATGCAATTTGCACGTTGAAACCCCCCTGTCGGAATCCAGGTTCTTTAAGAAGGGGCTTAATCGGCGAAAACCGAAGACTGTGAGGCCGCCCTTGTCAAGAATCCCATCCTACGCCGCTAGATGCAACAGCTGTGCCGTATTTGGCCTTCTGGTGTTGTTTTCCGTCTTATTCATCCCGGTCATGGCTCATGCCGATGCGGTGTTTCTGACCGATCACGCTTCCGGTTTCACCGGACAGGATTTTGGTGCCGCCGTGTGTGGGCTGGGCGATATCGACGGTGACGGCAACAATGACCTGCTCGTGGGCGCCCCGGGTGACAACTCGAGTGGTTCTGAAGCAGGCGCGGCTTTTCTATGGTACGGCAATTCCGCGGTGACCCACTCCGCGAACGAGGTCTGGTACGGGGTAGCGGGAGAAAAATTTGGTTATTCCGTCGCCGCCATTGGTGACGTCAACAACGATGGGAATCCCGACTTTGCCGTGGGCGCACCATTGTCCAACACCGGGGGCACCGGAAAAGGGCGAGTTTGTATTTTTTATGGCGGCAGCTTTCTTTCCCCAACTCCGGACCTGATCATTCTGGGTGCCAATGGTGGCGACCAGTTTGGCTTCTCGGTAGCCGCGGCCGGCGATTTTAATGGAGACGGCAAAGACGATTTCATTGTGGGCGCACCATACTCCAACACTGGCGGGACGAACATTGGCGCCGCCTATGTCATTTATGGAAATACCGGCGACCCCAGTACTGATTTGGTCGATGCAACCACGCTGACGGGTGAAATTGGCGGCGATTTTTTTGGCTGGTCGGTGTGTCCGGCGGGCAATTTCCTTGGTGGCAACGAAGTGAGTGTAGCGGTGGGCGCCCCGGGCAACGATTCCCACTGGGGACTGGATGCGGGCGCGGTTCATATTTTCAAGGGCTCATTGTTTCCAGCCACTCCCGACGCCACGGCAGATCATCTGATCGGAGTTGGGGGTACTTCCCAGGCCGGCAGTCAATACGGATGGGTGGTTAGAAACGCCGGTCGTTGGGACAACGTCGCCTATGACGATCTGGCAGTCGGCGCTCCCACCAATAACCAGGCCGGCAGCGCCGCCGGTCGGGTGGAAATCATTTTCGGCGGGCTCAGTCCCTCGACAACCGGCGATCGTTACGCGACCGGTAGCTCCGGCGGCGACAACCTGGGCTACGCCCTTGCCCCATTGGGCGATTTCACCAATAGCGGCCGGGACGATATTTTGATTGGTGCCCCTTTCTACGCCGGTGATGGAACCGACGCGGGCCGGGCCTACATTTACGAGGGAAACAGCAGTTCGGGTGGCGTCTCCGTATTGGCAGCCATTGTTGTTGATCCTCTCATGCCCAGCACCCAGGCCTTTGACCGTTTTGGTTTCGCGGTGGCCGGAACCGGAGATTTCGACGGTGACGGTTTCATGGACTACGCGGTGGCAGCCCCTTCGGGCAACATCGCCAACAATGCGCCAGCCGGATTTTGCCGATTGTGGGCTACTGACAACCAAACCGTAGCCACTTTCCGTTTTCAAGCCGTCTCCACCTGGACAGACGACGGCCAGGTGCAGTTGCGGCTGATCCTGCCGGTGGCTCCCGAAGATATCGTCAACCTGGAAATCCGTCGTCAGGGTGCTTTTGGTCAGGAAACAGTGTTTGATGGCCCTGTTGAAGATTTGGTTGTTCCCGGATTTTTCCCCGACGGAGAGCATCATTATCAGCTGATCGACGCTGGTCCTTTCGATCAGGGTATACCCGACCGAATGATTTCCTATCAGGCCACCTTGAACCTTCGCAACGGCGGCATGATCGAACTTTCGGATCCTTACGTTTGGGAGCCGCTGTCCCTTGAACAGCAACCTGCCTTGCGACCACTGATGGCCCGGCAGGCTTGGCCCAACCCGGCCAATCCCCGCTCAGCCCTGGAATACAAGGTTGCCCAGGGACTTTCCTATAGCTTGACCATCGCCGATATCCGGGGACGCCGCATCCGCCAACTGGTTGAAGGCAGGGGAACCGGCCAATGGGAGCAAAAAAGCTGGGACGGAAAAGATGACCTGGGACGGGCCCTGCCATCCGGTCTTTATTTGTTCCGCCTGCGCACCAATGGTCATATCGAAATTCGAAAGGTGATCCTGGCACGATGAACAAAGACCTGCCGGGTGTCGAGCTGCACACTCATTTGGAAGGGTCGATAACTCCGAAGCGTCTGATCGCCCTGGCCGATCGCCATGGTCAACCGGGTTTGCCCGCCAACTGCCTTAACAAGGAAGGCACGGCATATGTTTTTGACGGGTTTCAGGGCTTCCTGGATTTGTTTCGCAAAGTTACCCTGCTGCTGAAAACACCTGCCGACTTTCACGAGTT
Organism: Candidatus Krumholzibacteriota bacterium; assembly: GCA_024275485.1. Lineage (GTDB taxonomy): Bacteria > Krumholzibacteriota > Krumholzibacteriia > LZORAL124-64-63 > LZORAL124-64-63 > LZORAL124-64-63. The sequence continues at coordinate 26,420 of JAJRZA010000050.1, forward strand.
GGCCCTGGACCTGGGCAAAACCCTGTACGACGATGGCGTGGGGTACGCTGAAATAAGTCTTTCGTATGGTGTGATGCTGATGCGAAACCTCGACCCTCTGGCCATTCAACAGGCGCTGTCCGACGCCGCCCACCAGGTTCACGAAACTCATGGGGTACGCATGCGCTGGTTGCCCGATGCGGTGCGCCAATTGGGTGTGGATCAGGGCTGGCATGCTTTTGAAGCCGCCGCCCGGGCCGGTCGTTCTTTGGGTGTGGTTGGTTTTGGTCTTGGTGGCGACGAGACCACTGGACCTGCCCGCAACTTCGCTCGGCTTTTTGCCGATGTGAAAGCCGAAGGTCTGGGCGTGAGCATTCATGCTGGAGAAGCTCCCGCCAGGGGTCCTGCCGCTGCCGAATCCGTCCGACAGGCCGTGGAAGATTGTGGAGCCCAACGCATTGGTCATGGTCTCGGGGCGGTTGCCGATCCTCGGGTTATGGCTTTGTTGAAGGCTCGAAACATTTTTGTAGAGCTCTGCCCGGGGTCAAATTTGCGTACCGGCGCCTTGGAAAGCTTGGCTGATCATCCGTTACAGGATTTCTTGGCCGCCAAAATACCCTGCGGATTGAACCCGGATGACCGCAGCTTGTTTGGCCTCGATCGAAAGGGAGAACTGGAAAGGGCCCGGCAAGAGCTTGACCTTCGGGAAGACCAGATTATGATGATGGATGAGTGGGCACGGGAGGCAACTTTTTCTTTCTTGGGTGAGGGCTAGAATATGACGAAACAACCAAGTTTAATGTTTGAACAATTCCTGGTCGATGAAAGGCGGGCCTGGGTTTATCACCTGAGCGGAAAATTTGTGGGTACTTGGTTTGCTACTCTTTTCTGGAAGATACCGAGGACAACATCACGGACGAAACTCTCCAGGTGGTGCTGGTCATGTCCGATCTGACTTTTAACAACAGCAAGGGCTTAGGCATTGTTGCTTCGCTGTTGACCATTTCGACGATTCTGGTTCTGGTTCTCGGAGTCACCACCAATGCTGCGGCAGCAGAAGGCGAAGGATCGTGGTTCCAGGTCTCCCTGGGCTATCTCGGCATGGCCATGGATGATATCAATGAAGCGGATTTTCGTTGGCACGATGATTCCCCCGACGGCTTTAATCTGGGAAAGATGAATTCCGGCATGGCCTTGTCTTTCGGATTAGGTTATGACATGTCGCCATCTCTGGGTTACGGCCTTTTTTGGGAGCATCAATACGCCTCAACCAGTGGCACGGACGGAGACTTGACTGCCGATGTCAACCTGGCTGCCGATACTTTTTCCGGCCGTCTGAATTACAATTTTGTAACGCAGAAGAGCTGGCGTCTGGGTTTGGCCGGATCCCTGGGTTATTTGGTCGTCGGTGGAGATGTCAACAAAACCACTTCCGGTGCCAGTTTCGGCGAGACTGATTTGGCGGGCAACACCTGGGCTCTGGAAGGCATGGCCGTTCTGGAATTTGTGGTTGGCGAATCTTCCACCTTGCAGGTCACCGCCGGCTGGCGGGATGCGAAGGTGACGTCCTTCAGAAGCGGATCTGCCACCGTGGTGAAGGATGATGGTCAGGACATGAGTCTCGATTACACAGGCTTCACTGCCCGGGTGGGGTGGAAATATCGTTTTGGCAGTTTGGACGATCAGACGGTGCCGGATATCAAGTGAATTTGACTTCATGCTGGTTGGTCATTCGGATCCGGAGATGGATCGGGTTATTTCCCGCGCTTTATTCCTATTTCCCCAACATTTCCTGCAACCGGTCAATCTCTACCTGAATTGCTTCCTGTTCAAGTTTGGGGAACAGAATTTCCTGTTTACCCAGTTGCCGACCCGAAGGGATATTCCGGTTCCCCTCTTGCCAGCCACCAACCCACAAATCGCTTTCCATTCCCAACCACCCCCACAATTTTTCCATTCCGAATGGCACAACTGGCGCCAGCATCATGCACAGTTGGCGGAGAATCTGGATGGTCACACCGAGACTGTGGCCGCAGCGTTCCATATCGGTTTTACGACTCAAAAAAGGTGCGGAATCGGTGAAATACGTATTACCCACATTGCCAGCATGGAAACAAGTTTCCAGGGCAGCCTTGATTTCAAACTTTTCCATATGGCCGGCCCATTTTTCGAGGTCAGTGGCCACTTCTTCCAACGCGTCGCGGTCCAGATCGGTCATCATCTCTTCGGACCACTCGGGAACCCGACCTCCAAAATATTTGTGGATGAAGGTGAAAATCCGGTTGATCAGATTGCCAAAATTATTTCCCAACTCGCCGTTGTTGCGGGCCAGGAAAACTTCCCAGGTGAAGTTCATGTCTCGGGATTCAGGCAGGTTGCGGGCCAGGGTGTAGCGCAGGGGATCTGGACTGAACTTCTCCAGGTAGTCAGGCAACCAGACGGCAAAACCGCGGCTGGTGGACAGCTTTTGTCCTTCGAGATTCAAAAACTCGTTGGCCGGGACATTGTCCGGTACGATGTAGTCCTCGCTGTGGGCCATGAGAATGGCAGGAAACAGCAGGGCGTGGAAAAAAATGTTGTCCTTGCCGATGAAGTGGACCAAGCGGGTGTCCGGGCTCTGCCACCAGGTTCTCCAGGCTTCCGGTTTTCCGTTTTCGGCGGCCCATTCGATGGTGGCGGAGATGTAGCCGATGGGAGCTTCGAACCAGACAAACATGACCTTTCCCTCATGATCGGGGAGAGGCACCGGCACGCCCCAGCCCAGATCACGGGTCATGGCCCGGTCCAGCAGACCATCGGCAAACCAGCCATGGCAGTATCGTAAAACATTGTCTTTCCACTCGGGATGGCGGCCGAGAAAGTCTTTCAGTTTCTCCTGCCAATCACCAAGGGGCAGGAACCAGTGGGTGGTTTCGCGCAACTCCAGAGGGCTGTTGTCCAGAACGCTGCGAGGGTCGATCAGTTCGGTGGGGTCGTGGGTTGACCCGCATTCTTCGCATTGGTCGCCGCGGGCCTCTTCATTGCCGCACTTGGGACAAGTGCCTTCAATGTAGCGGTCGGCCAGGAACCGCTTCTGGCTGGAACTGTAGAATTGTTCGGTGGTTTTCTGGATAAAAACGCCCTGGTCATGCAGGTCCGTGAAGAAGGCTTGGGCTGTCTGGGTGTGGACCTCACGGCTAGTTTGACTGAAATTGTCAAAGCTCATGCCGAAGCCCTCAAAGCTCTTTTTGATGGATGCGTAATTGCGATCCACCAGTTCCTTGGGGCTGATGCCCACCCTTTCCGCCGTCAGGGTGATGGGCACGCCATACTCGTCACTGCCGCAAATATACAGCACCTCCTCGCCACGCAGGCGCAGGTAACGCACATAAATATCGGCAGGCAAATATGCCCCGGCCAGATGACCCAGGTGGATCTCACCGTTGGCATAAGGCAGGGCGCTGGTCACAAGGGTCCGTTTGAAGCTGGCGGAACTCACAGGCTGGCCTCCGGGTCAGGCGTTTTACAGTTCTGAATATGAAGGGAATCTAACTCAACACGGGAACTATATCAACTGATCCAACGGGGCCAGGTTCCGCGTCCCGTAAACAAATTTCTCCAGCCATGGCCTACAGTCAACACCAGTGACGGCCAGCACGGCTTCTTCCAGGGCCAACCTGCTGAACCCCTCATCACTCCGGTTCTCATAGAGATAGCGTAATACCTCATCAAGAGGTCGCACCATACTGCTCTGCCGGGACAACCACTGGTCCAGGGCCACGCTCGCGGCCACCCCACCAGCGTAGGCGAAACGCACCAGTTCCGGGTCGCCCATGACATCGGCAGCCGCATCGGCAATGGAAATCTCCCCTCGCCAGGGGCTCTTGACATAGTCCCGGTTCAAGCGATCGGTCAGAACCTGTCGGGCATGTTGTGGTGTCCAAATCCCGGCGGCGGAGAGCATGCGCGCCGAATACCAGGTGGTGGCTCCTTCGGTGAACCAAAGTGTGGATGGGTCTACCTGGGTGATGGCTTCACCCAGCCAGCCATGGAACATTTCGTGGGCGATGACGCTGGCTGCTTGCTCTTCGAGCATGCCCCAAGTGGTTTCCGGGCTGATCATGACCAGAACCGAGCTGCCGGTGTGAACACCATAAACATCAAATCCCTCGGCTGCCCGGATCTCGTTGGCCGACAACAAAACGGTGATTTGCTCCGTGGGAGAAGAACCAAAAAACCCCATTTCCGTGCGTGCGATCCGGCGGATCAAGTCGAGGGCGTCGTGGTCGCTGAAAAGCCAGTTTTGATCGGTGGCGAACTGAATCACGCATTCCTTGGCCTGGCTGTTGAGGGTTCGGATGTTGCCGCAGACCATCAGTGCGTTGTTCAGGTCCGCCAGGTCATGGGGATGGTAGAACAGGTTCATGGGGACGGGTGCTACCGCGCCGGAATGGTTCTGTGCCCCGTCGTCCCGAGAACTTGCCGTTATCAGGCCTGGAGCAGGGTTGTATCCTTGACCATACCCCAGGTGGGCGTCGGCAAGAGGTCCCGCTGAATGGTTGCTTTCCCGGGGGGTGTTCTTGACCAAAGCCGGCCAAGGCACCAAAACCGACAATCTTGCGGGATTGTAAACTGAAACAGTGATGTCTTTCACCTCGGCGTTGGTCGGTTGCAGAAAAACCTCGAACCCGGCAAATCGCACGCCGCCACTTACGGGAGTGGAAATGAATTTCCGAATGTCCATTTCATTGGACTTGGCCTTGGTCAGGTCCACGCGGTAGATGAATCCAGCCCGGGTCAAGCCTCGGGTGCCGAGACGCCAGCCGTTGGAGGTTTGGTCCACGGTCAGGGGGCGGCCAATCATTCCGTTTTCTTCCAGGGCATGGGCCGAGGGGCGCAGAAGTTTTCGGCCATACTGGGCAATGCCGAAAATACCGGGTGGGTATTCAAGATCCATTTGGGGGGGCAATTTACCTTCGGCAATGAGAGTTACAATGACCGTCCCTTGGGCCGCTTCGCTCAAATCAATTTCATAAGTCAGCACCAGGGGGTCTCCCGGCAGTTGTTGGTAAGCTCGCCAACCAAAGACGCCCAGGGCCGGCAACAGCAACAAAAGCAGCAGCCCGCGAAGAGCCAGGCTATTGCCTTGATGCTGGTCTTGTGAGCGGGAAGGGAGCCTCGTTTCCTCTTCGTCAACAAAGGTTCCCATACGGCGGGCCTTGTAACGTTGCAATGCGGTTTGCGACTTCCCAGCCAAACTATAACTTCCTCTGCACGGTTCGGCGGTGGCGCCGGTTCCTTGTTGTTCCTTGTTGTTCCCCATTGTGCCTCAGGGTGTCTCTGATCAAAAAACGATGCAACAGACGTGCCGCAGTGGTAAGGTCTTGCAAAACAGGATAGGTGTTTTTGGGAAAGGGAATACGCAATGGATTTAGGACTCAAGGGAAAGACGGCCTTGGTCATGGCGGGCAGCCGTGGATTTGGTCGGGCCGTGGCATTGGAGTTGGCAGCTGAAGGTGCCAAGGTGGCTCTGTGTGCGAGGAACGCCGAAGACCTGGCCACCACTGCAGAGGAGGTTCGCTCTGTGGGCCAGGAGGCCTGGGGGGAAATGGCCGGAGCGGTGTTGGCGCAACCCCTTGATGTAACCGATGACCAGGCCGTGCGGGACTTTGTAAGTCTCACCCAATCCGACTTGGGCTCGGTGGACATCATGCTGGTCAACGCCGGCGGGCCACCCGCTGGAAATTTCGAAGATCTGGATGAACATGACTGGAAGGTTGCCTACGAACTGACTCTCGAAAGTTCGGTGCGGCTTTGCAAACTTGTTTTGCCAGGGATGAAATCGAGGGGTTGGGGGCGAATTGTCCAGATCACTTCCGTGAGTGTGGTGCAGCCGGTGGAAAACCTGATGCTTTCCAGTGTCCTGCGTCCGGCGGTGCATGCTCTCACCAAAACTCTTTCCGATGAAGCGGCGCCCTTTGGAGTGACCGTCAATTCCATTGCGCCGGGGTTTCACAACACCAGTGCTGTGCAGCGTCTGATCGCTAAGAAAGTGGAGCAAACGGGATGCGCCCCTGAGGATGTGATTGCCGGCTGGACCAAGGAAATTCCAGTTGGGCGTTTGGGGGAACCCGAAGAGTTGGCAGCTCTTATCCTGTTTCTGATGTCCAAACGGGCGAGTTATCTCACGGGACAATGCCTGGTTTCGGACGGCGGGTGGGTCAAAAAAACATTCTAAATAACAAAATAATGCCTCTGGTCGGCTTGACAGAAGAAGTTCCTTTCCTATCTTACTATCAATAAAGTATGCAATTAAATAATCTCGGTGTTGGCAGTTTTAATTCCTTCACAGGGTATCAGGGAGTTCGTGCATGAAAGAACTGATCATATTTGTGGTCTTCTACTTCGTCTTGGTGAAATTTATTTTTCCCAAGATGGGATTGAAGCCCGGTTGAGGTCCAAATGCGTGCTCGATCGGTGATCGAGATTCGTCGGACCCAACCCCAGGTTCCTCAAAAACCGCAGGTTCCGCTCCGGAGCCCCAAAAACTGGATTGAAAGCTGGAGGTGGCGCAGTGCCGCTTTACGAATTCACCTGCAAAAAATGCGGGCAAAATTTTGAAGAGCTGATGACCTTGGCTGAATTGAACGACGGCAAGTTGAAGTGTCCTGCCTGTGATTCGAAACGCCTTGAGCGGGGATTCTCGGCGTTTGCCACTGGAAGCAGCGGTGTCGGTGGGAGTTTTGCCGGCGGAAGCCCAGATTGCGGCAGCGGCGGATTCACCTGAGGCTAGAAAAATTCTGGTAGCCGTGTGTTGCCGGAAAAAATAATGATAATAACTCCACAGCCTCTTGGCTCTGGAGTTTTATTTTGAATTCAACACGGTCGGTTTTTCAGGCGATCACGGGCCACATCTCCCAACCGGCTGCCGAAGTACATCACCAGCCAGCCGAGGAGCAGTCCGGCAAATACGTCGACCACATAATGATACCGGTTGTAAACGGTGCTCATGCAAAGGAGCACGAAAATCGTTGTCATCCACCAACGATGCCGTGGGAAAAGTTTCCAGGTGTGCCACCAGGGAACCATGGAAGCGGCTACATGACTGCTGGGGAAGGCAGCCCCCAGAATGGCTCCATTTTCGTGAATATGTCGCATGATGTCAGTGAAAATCCAACCGCCCACATCCACATATCCTGCCTTGAAATACTTGGGGCCCCAGGCGGGGAACAGCGTGTAGAGCGTATAGCAGATGAGCATGGTGGTGCCGAGATCGCGAACGAAAGCCCGCACCGCATCCCACCGCTGGTCATCGGCCAGACCCTTGGCCCGCAAGGCAAGGGCGATAAATGAAACAGCAAGGAAGTAGTAGGAAAAATAGGCAAACTCCATCAACTCGTGAAACCAGGCCCAAGGCCATACCCGCGACCATTCCAGGCTGGGTTGGAAACCGAATATTGCCTGTTCAATTTTGATCAGGGCCGGATCAAGGCTGTTCTCGAATTCAAAAAATACCAATCCCAGGTATTCCATTTCGCCATAGAAAAATGGGAAGAGCAGCGGCAGGTAAATTTCCCCCAGCAGTCGCAATACAAAGTGACGGCTGCAACGCAGCATGGGTGGGAGGAACCAAACCCCCAGGGATAGACCAGCATGCACAGCCATGTTAACCCATGGTTTGGGAGAAACGCCCGGTCGCAGGAAGGGATAAAAGGCACTGACCAGAAGATAGACCACCACCCAGCGGTCCATGTTCATGCGCCGGAGGGAAAGTTCAACAAGGGTTCGTCGCCAGGTCAAAGCCAATCCTGTTCCTTGAAGAAGTCCATGGTGTTGGCAAATCCGGTGAGAGCCGAGTATTTGGGTTGCCAACCGGTTGTGGTGCTCAAAAGGGAACCGTCACAAACCCAGCCGGAGGTTTCCAGGTCCCTGATCCGGTCCGGGTTCAGGACGGGAGACGAGATGGCTCGGCCGCGACCCAGCAAAGAGCTACTGATTTTCAACAACACCAACGGCACCTGGAGAGTTCGGATTTTTTTCCCCGTGGTCGAACTCAGGATATCGGCCAGCTCCTGCCAATTGTATCCGGTGTGGAGGTCATCCACAAAATATGTTCCTGTAGCCTGGTCACACTGCATCAGGGCCACGGCGGCGGCGGCGGCATCCCAACCATGAACCAGACTCAATCCGGTCATTGATTTTCCCAGTCTGGCAGTGATGCCTCTGGTTGCTGCCTTGAAAAGGGGCAGGAATTCCTTGTCACGGGGGCCATAAAGTGAGGGCGGACGCAATATGGCACGGCGGAAACTCCATTCGGACCCGTTTACGGCCAACTCTGCGGCCAATTTGCTGCGCCCGTAGGCGGTGATGGGAGCTGGGGAGTTGCTTTCCACGGCCGGGTTATCCAGGCCTGCAGGTCCGTGGGCGGCCATGCTGGATATAAGTACAAAAGCAGGGTCGTCGCACTGCTCTTTCCAGGTCAGCTCGGCTCGGGCGAGCAAATTTTCGGTTGTTCGAACATTGGCACGTTGGTACTGCTGCTCACCGGTAGCAGTGACCAAGCCGGCACAGTGGATCAATCCGCTGCTGCCGGACAAAAATGAATCGCAGGATTTTGCATTCTCAAGATCCACTATAGTCGTCTCAATGTCTTTGCCTTCTAGCCAGCGAAGATTGCTCGTTTGCCGGATAGAGGCCCGAACGGCAAAGCCCTTGGCCAGCAGAATGTCGGCAACATGACTGCCCAAAAACCCCGAGGCCCCGGTCAGGGCGATCACGGGTTTGCTTCCGGAATGCCCGCTCATGCCAGGGGCATCTCGTATATGCGATAAGTTTTGTAGACCTGGGCGCCATAACTCTCAAGAATGCGATTCATGGTCCTGTTGTCATCCAGGATCCAGGACAATTCTCCTGAGGTGATGCCTTTGGCAAACGTGGCCTGCATGGCGGTGTAGACCAGGGCCAGGTCCACACCCTTTCTTCGATACTCGGGCAGTACACCCATCAACGGCATGCGTGCATAGTTGATATGGCGTTTGGCGAGCAGAAATTTCAGCCAACCGAAAGGATACATTTTTCCCTTCATGGGTTGAGTGGCCTGATTGAAATCCGGGAGGGTCAGGGCGAAACCGATGGGTTTATCGTCCATCTCAGCTATCAGGACAAATTCCGGGTCAACCATGCTTTTCATATCCTTGGCGCTATAGGCAAAATCTTCGTCATCCATGGGGATGAAGCCCCAGTTTTCACTCCAGCTGCCGTTGTAAAGGGCCCGAATCAGGCTGGCTTCCTCCTGGAAGTTTTTCATGTCCAAGGGACGAATCTTCAGGCCGGGTAGGTTGATGATGCGGTCAATAAAACGTTGAATTTTCTCAGGCAGGATGCCGTCGGTCTCCAAGTGCCAGGCCAGAAGATCCTTGGCTTGGCTCATGCCGAATTCCTCAAAGTTTGTGGGGTAGTATTCCGGATTGTAGGGCATGCCCACCACCGGACGGTTGCGCAGGCCTTCAATCTGCACACCAAACCAGTCATGATTGGAGGTGAAACAACCAGGACCGCGCATGGTGGTCATGCCTCTGGCGGCAATCCAGTCGCAGGCTGTTTGCAACAGCAGGCCGGCCAGCTGGGGGTTGTCGTCAGCTTCATAGAAACCGAAGAACCCTACTTTTTCATGGTGATGGTCGTTGTGGTACTTGTCCACCGCAGTGGCGATGCGCCCGACCACTGAGCCGGCGTTGTCGCGAGCCACCCAGAGTTCGGCTTCGGCATGGTTGAAAAAAGGGTTCTTCTGACGATCGAAGAAGTGTTTCAAATCGTCCAGCAGGGGGTAGACATAGTTTGGATCGTCATGGTAAATGTGGTAGGGAAGTTGCAGGAAATCATCAAGCCCCTGTTTGTTTTGGACCTTGGAAATGGTGAACGACATGTTGCCTCCTGAATCCTTCTTTTGCAAAAATGGGCGGCCCATTGGACCGCCCGAAATTCCCACTGACCGCAGAAAGGGCGGAGTCTAGCTCTCCACAATTTCCAGCTCGCGGCCCACACGGGCCATGATGTCCATGGCTTTGTGGATCTCATCTTCGGTGTGGGTGGCCATCAAACTCAATCGGATCAGGGCGTTGCCTTTTTCCACCGCCGGGCTGACCACCGGGTTTACAAAAACACCTTCTTCGGCCATGCGGCTGCACATCTGGAAGGCAGCCATGTCGTCGCCGACCACCGCCGGGATGATGGGTGTCTCGCTGGGACCAGTATCGAAGCCGGCTTCCTTCAGACGCTCGCGCATGAGGTCGTTGTTGTGCCAGAGGGCATCGTGCCGCCAGGTTTCTTCAATCATCACATCAATTGCCGCAGATACCGAAGCCACCGATGCGGGGGGCATGCTGGCCGAGAACATCAGGGCCCGGCTGTGGTGCTGGATGAAATGCATGACATCTTCGTCGCCTGCAACAAAGCCACCCACGGAGGCAAGAGACTTGCTGAAGGTTCCCATAATCAGACCAGCTTCGTCGGTGAGCCCGAAGTGGTTGCAGGTGCCACGGCCGTGGTCGCCCAATACGCCAACACCATGGGCGTCGTCCACCATCAGGAAAGCATCGTATTTTTGGCAAAGTTTGACGATTTCCGGGAGTTTGGCAATGTCGCCCTCCATGGAAAAAACACCGTCGACGATGACCAGCTTGTTGGAATCATTCTCGCTTTTGAGGACCAGCTCCAGGTTTTCCATGTCGTTGTGACGGAATTTGCGCACATCGGCAAAGCTGAGGCGGGCGCCGTCGATGATTGAAGCATGATCGGTGCGATCGACGATGATGGTTTCCTTGCGGGTCACCAAAGAGCTCAGCACTCCCTGGTTGACCATGAAACCGGTGGAGAAAACCAGGGCTTTTTCTTTGCCCACCAGATTGGCCAGCTTTTCTTCCAGCTCGATATGAATGTCCAGGGTTCCATTGAGGAAGCGGCTGCCCGCACAACCAGTGCCGTATTTTGCCACAGCGGCGGAGGCGGCTTCCTTCACTTTGGGATGGTTGGTCAAACCCAGGTAGTTGTTGCTACCCAACATGATGATTTCCCGCCCTTGATACTTGACGGTATTTTCCTGGGCAGATTCAATTACTCGAAAATAATTGTAGAAATCAGCAGCCATCAAATCCTTGGCTGTCGTGAAGTTGTTGACCTTGTCCAGCAGACCCATGGGCACCATTCCTTGCAATACAAAACCAGCGAGGGCAATGGATGCCCCGCGCGATGGTAACAGGACTTTGAAAATAGCTTCTAACCTTAGATACGACAACTAGAAATCACCTAAAAGATTTGGGCCTCGAATACCCTGAACTTAGCTCCCTGCTGCCATTCCAGGCGGCCCAATCCTGCTTTGAGGGCCAACTGGGTCAGGGTGGTGTCCAGATCCCATCCCTGTTCCGTGGCCACCTGGGGTAAAAATACCGCCTGTCGACCATTTTTCTCCATCAAGATACCGTGCCTCCCAACCTGAATTTCCAGGTATGACGGCACATCCCGCAGGGGGGTGAGCACTGAAACCTCGATCTCCAGACCGGATAATTCATGGACTTGAAGCGGTGGAAATCGGGGATCACCCACCGCGGCGCTGCGCCCGTTGTCGGCCACGGCCGTTGCCAGGGGTTTGAAACCCTCGATGTAGCCGATGCATCCCCTCAGCCGTTTCTGTGAAGTCAGAGTTACAAAGGCTCCTCGATTTTCCGTCAAAAGGCCATCAAGAGGCAATCCGGCTGCATCAGCTAGGATTTGCACATCAGGGGGAGGGTCGCCAATGGCTGCGGCGGCCACCGCCTGCCGGGCCACTTCCTGCAGAAATGTCTGTTGTTGTTCGGTCAGTTGGCTCATGTGATCTGCTTTCCATCGGTCAGCAACAAGGTTGCGTAACTGACACTGAATGAGTAGTCGCCATCTTTGTCTGCGCTGCGGCCATAATCCAGCAGAGCTGCTTCGTATCCCGAAGGTGGCCCGTCGCCAAGGGCCACACAGCAGGCGGCCAGGCCACACATGGTGATGCCCGTGTCCCGTCCATATTGCAACAGTCCGTCCACATCGCCGCCCAAAATTTTCAGGATGGCACCGGAATCAAGCCTTTCCAAGGCCATGGGAACATCTTCGGTGAATGGAACATAGCCAAAAGAGGGGCCGTAGTGGGTGAAATCGCTGGAGACCAGAAGCAGGTTGTTTTCACCCATGGTTTGCTTCAAAACCAGGCCGGCTCGGGTCAGGGCGGCTGGGCTCGACATGGGCACGAGCATCGGCACAATGGTCGGCGAAACATCAGACCAGGTCCGTTGGATAAAAGGCAGGACAATTTCGATGGCATGTTCTTCGGCGTGGGCGGCAGGGTTCAGGGAAAAACCGGTTTCTTTGGCTAATCGGTTCACCATTTCAGTGTCGATGAGAACCTCCCCGAGAGGGGTGGCAAAGGCTGATTCCTCCGGCAGGGCTATTTCATTCAAGGCAACCCGATGATTTGGCGCCAGAATGATGATGTTGTCAGGCCGCCAATCCCCCAAAAGACCAAACAAGCGCCCGGCCACAGGGCCGCAGTGTACATGTCCTGCGTGGGGTGTGACGGCCAGCCAAGGCTTCCCAACAGGCATTTGGGCGGGATCTGATCCTGCGAGGAAGCGATCCACCGAAGCGGACAAATCATTTGGATCAGCCGGATACCAGGAGCCGCTCAAGACGGGAGGTCGTACCATTGTCATCAATCTCTCCCTATTTGGAGTTGTTGTGAAAAATCCCTGTTGGAAACCCACGGTTTGGACTCTATCATATATTCAAGTGCACACAACACCCACTGCCACAAGGAGGGCAAGTTGAAAATCAAGCAGTCACTGCAGGGCGAGATCATGATTTTGCATGTTTCAGGTAAAATCATGGGTGGTCCCGATCACGAGAAATTCCAGGGTGAGATCAAGGAACTGATCTCCCAGGGTCATGTGGATGTCCTGTTGAACATGTCCAAGGTCAGTTGGGTCAACTCCACTGGTTTGGGCATTTTAGTTTCGGCTTTCCATACCCTGAAGAAAAATAGTGGCCGGCTAAAGATTTGCGAAGTGAATGATCGCATCGACAACATCCTGAACGTGGCCCAGTTGAAACTGGTCTTTGAAACCTACGAAAAATGCGATGAGGCTTTGGCTTCCTTCAGTCAGGATTAATGGTCGTGGGTGAAAGCACTGAACAATTCAGCCAGGCAGGCCAGGAACAGGGAACCATCTACCGCAATCCTGCCCTGACGGTGGATGCTGTGGTTCTGCATCGGCAAAACCACTTCCAGGACAGCGAGGCCTGCAGTGTCCTGTTGATCAAAAGAGGGCAGGATCCTTTTCAGGGTCGCCACGCCCTTCCCGGTGGGTTTGTGGACTATGGCGAAGACATCGACTTGGCCATCAGTCGGGAAATCAAAGAAGAAACCGGATTGGAAGGATTGCCTTTTCGGCAGTTCCGAACCTTCGGTAAACCTGGTCGCGATCCCCGCGGGCATACGGTCTCGGTGGTCTATGTGGCCATGGTCATTGGCGAACGGCCCGAGGTTGTCGGTGGCGACGATGCTGCCGAAGCGGAATGGTTCCCTATTTCGCGGTTGCCGGACCTGGCCTTTGATCACGCCCAGATTCTGGAAAAGGTGTTCGAGGCACTTAAAATCTGTTGATTCAATTTGTTCGATAAATGTCTGTCCCTGAACAGTGAAAAGATCCTTATGGGATCCGGAGGAAGTGATAGTGAGTTCCAAACTCAATACAGGCGTGGTGATGGAGGCTCTAAAGCAGGTTATGGTGCCCGGGACCCAGGTAAGCGTGGTTTCCATCGACCTGATCGGTGAGGTAAAAGTCACCGGTGGCGAGGTCTACGTCACGGTAGTGCGCACCAGCGAAAAAGAAGAAACCATCAACCAGGTTCGCCAGGAAGTGGCCGACAAATGCAGCGCCTTGCCGGGAGTATTGTCGGTGAAAGTGGAGATTGACGACCGTGGTGGAAATAAGGCTCCCGCCGGTCCCCACGGGCACTCCACCGATCCTTTTGCCGACCGTGCCGGCTTGCCCGGCGTCAAGAAAATCATTGCCGTGGCCAGTGCCAAGGGTGGCGTGGGCAAGAGTTCCGTGGCCGTGAATCTGGCTTTGGCGATGCGGGACAAGGGTCACAAGGTGGGACTGATGGATGCCGATGTCTACGGACCCAGCGTACCGACCATGCTGGGTACCAACGAAGCCCCCGCAGCCACCGCCGACCGCAAAATTCATCCCATCAATAGCCACGGGTTGCAGGTTATCAGCATGGGCATGCTGATGCCTCCGGAACAGGCTGTGATCTGGCGCGGTCCGCTGGTCATGTCCGCCATCAAGCAGTTCCTGCAGGATGTGCTTTGGAACGACCTGGATTTCCTGATTATCGACATGCCTCCCGGAACCGGCGACGCCCAGTTGACCCTGGTGCAAACCGTGCCCCTGAGCGGGGTGGTCATGGTCACCACTCCCCAGGAAGTGGCCCTGGCCGACGTTCGTCGCGGCATCACAATGTTCGTCAAGGTAGAGGTGCCGGTGCTTGGTATTGTGGAGAACATGAGTTACTTCATCTGCCCTGAAACCGACAAGAAATACGACATCTTCGGCAGTGGCGGCGGCGCGGCGGTGGCCAAGCAATACAACCTGCCTCTGCTGGCCGAAATCCCCATCGACCCTGCCATTCGCATCGGTGGCGATGAGGGTAAACCCGCAGTGGAGATTGATGGGTCATCTATTCAGAAAGCGTTCCACCAGTTGGCTGTCAAGGTGGCGGAATTGGCTGGCTAGTTGGCTGGATGATTCAGCGTAAGTTGGTTTTGTGGAATGATAAAAGCAGTGCCTCTTTTGGGGTGCTGCTTTTTTGGTGGGATGGAATTGGTATTGCGTTGATTCGGTTGGCTAGTCTGAATACCCAAGATCCCGCAACCGTTGGCGCACCGTATCGTCAAGATCATCCCAACTCTCATCAGAAGAGCTACCACCGTCAGCGCCGGTTCCCGAATCCTGCCATAGGGTGAGCACACCCTGGAGTCGAACCACCACTTCGGAGTTGGAGGATTGAACATCCGATTTTTCATCGGGGTCGCCCTGCAAATCAAATAGGGCAAGGACAAACCCATCCCGTCGGGCGATCATCTTCCAATGCCCCTGGCGAATGGCCACCAGATCAGGACCAAAGGCGATGGCTTCGGCCAGGATAATACGATTGTTTTCATCGGCACCTGACAAGTGGCTGAATGGTGAATCCGCAGCCTGGGAACAACCCTGGAGCAAACCCGCCAGATTGCCGGAAAGCGACTCCAACCGCGTCTGCAAAACCGGCTGTTGCAAAGGCGGCAACTTCAGCCAGTCCAGTACGGTGGGGGTGAGGTCGCAAAGGGAAATGGGCTCCTGGCATTGTACACCCGCCTGCACTCCAGGACCCCAGGCCGCCCAGGGTACATGCAGCAACTCCTGAAAATGCGAGTGACCGTGCCCAATACCCCGGATTTCCCGTGGGTCATGATTCCATTGGCGGGCAAATTCCGCGTGGTCCAGGAATTCTTCCCCGTGGTCCGAAAAAACCGAAACCAGAGTCGAGTCGGCGAGCCGCCAATTTTCCAATTGCTCCTGAATTTGTCCAATGACGCGGTCAACACCACGGATGGTGGCATCGTATATGGCCAGCTTTGTTTTGACGGAATTTTGAGACACCGGTGAATCCGGATCATCCAGAAAACCCAGGTGTTGGTGGGGCGGCTCACCCCAGCGGGCAAAGGCTGCCAATTTTTCTGGATGGCTCAATTCCTCTTCGGTCAAGAACTTGGCCAAATCGTCCGCAGTCGGAGTGGTTGGTTCGTGCGGATCATTGAACAGGACAAAACAGAAAAATGGCTGATCGGCGTGGCGACGAATCCAGTCCTGGGCCATGCCAGCCAGATCTATGGCGGGCAGATTTTGGTACTCGTGGTGGTCAAAACTCTCGGCCAGCCCAAAGGCAAAAAACTGATTGGAGTAGAAAGCTGCCGTGCGGTAACCCAGTTTTTTCAGATGAGCCGCCAAAGTGACGATGCCGTCGTTCAACCGTCCGGGGGGTTGTTGATCCATGTTCCGCACTTCACCGGAGAGAACTCCTCCGTGCAAACCGGGCATCACTCCGGTCAAGGCACTGGTGAACGATGGCAGGGTCCAAGGCGCGGGGGCGGTGACCTCGGTGAAGATGGTGCCCCCGCCGGCCAATCGATCCAGATTTGGGCTGATGGGGCCGCCGCCGTATCCGCCAAAACCCAGGTGGTCGGCCCGCAGGGTATCAATACCCAGCAGCAACAGATTGGCCGGACCCGGTCGCTCGGGCACAATTCGACTGGGCCGAAAAGCACGGCCCAGAGCCAGCTTCATCCTAAACAAACGAGCCTTGATCCTTGTTTTGCGAGTGAGTTTTTCAAACGGGTTGACGGGCATGAATCTCTCTTTTTTGCGGGAGGTGGGGCTATTCAAACACACTTACTGGACTCTGCCCATCGTGAACACTACCATTCGGGAATGAAGTTGCTGGACTATACAACAGATAATGGCTTCCTGCCTCATATCAAGTGCACAAGTGTGGACGAGGCGGTGGCCCAGTTGGTTGAGGTGCTGGAAACATCCGGTGCGGTGACCGATGGAAAGAACCTGGCTGTGGAGGTCATGCGAAGGGAAAGGGAGGGCAGCACCGCCATTGGTGGTGGCTTGGTATTACCTCATGCCCGCCATCAAGGAGTCAAAAGCATGAAGGTGGCGGTGGCCACTTTGGCTGAGCCCCTGGATATTCCGTCCGAAGACCACCAGCCTGTGGATATTGTCATTCTGTTGGTGGGGCCCGCCCATGACCCCCGTTTGATGCTCTGGGTGTTGGCCCGCTTGGCTCGGCTTGTAAAAAACAGAGATTTTCTGGATGATTTGCGGGGTGCCGAGACAGGTGTGGATCTCAGGAAAGTATTTGCCATGGCGGATGATCAGCGCAATGACTGATGCAAAGCTGTGGGCGATCCCCGGGGCTTGGCCAGTTGTTCAGATATCAAGAGTCTGTCGTAGACTCAAAGAAACTGGCTTTCACAACCGAAAAAATTATCCCGGACAATCCTAGAACACATAGGCCCGCACCTGGAATCGCCATAAAGGCGAGGGACTCCTTGGCAGCCCCGGTGCTGCCCAACCCGGGGGCGGTGAGTCCGGCAAAGAGCCAAAAAAGGGAATAAATGAGTGACCCGGAGCCAAAAGCCAATGCACTCAGTTTGGCAACCATTCCCAGTCGCCCAAAAAGAATCAGGGCCATGATCGAAACCAGGGCAGAGGACCCAATTGCCCCGCCGTGGAGGTGGGCCCGCTTCAGGTATGACCACGATTTGTTGACAACCTTGTCCTTGGCGGAAACATCTCCGTGATAAGCAGTCTGCAATGCCGA
This sequence comes from Candidatus Krumholzibacteriota bacterium, assembly GCA_024275485.1. Classification (GTDB taxonomy): domain Bacteria; phylum Krumholzibacteriota; class Krumholzibacteriia; order LZORAL124-64-63; family LZORAL124-64-63; genus LZORAL124-64-63. Next base: position 43,832 of record JAJRZA010000050.1, read on the forward strand.
GGTTCCGGAATCATCCAGGTGAGCTTTGATTGAACTTTCTTTGGCACCAAAAGAAAGACCCAGGACAAATCCAAAAAGAATCGTCATCAAGGCCAGACTAATTCCCATGGCCATGGTTTTGGGAATGTCCGAAACTATGGTGTTCATTGTTGTTGGTCCTCCTGCGGTTTGTTTGATTTGAGAAAGACGGTCAATCCACTCGACAATGGGTAGAGTAACGTGTTGACCCCCTTCACGTCACGATCATTTTTATCTTCATAGTTGAAGCTGATTTTCAATTACAAAATTATTCCAGACCGACTTGATTCCAATAATTTCCAAGAAAATGCCCAGGTGATCAGCCTGCTTCTTGACAAGAATAATCCACACTTGAACCGCGCGTGATCCTGGGCTACTTTCTCTCTTCTACCCTGAAGTTGAACTTCATGCTAATTCCCCTTGAAGGGAGCTCTCTCAATGACCGGTTATCCTAAGGGTGCCACCAAGGCGCTGGGTTGGATGCTGACGTTGGCGGCCTTTGTAGGTGTGGTACCACCAACCATGGCCCTAGACGCCGACCACTTGATCCTAAGCGAGATCGTGGCTGAAACCCATCCCAACTTTATCAGCACGGGCAGTTCGTACATTCAGGTGGTCAACCCCACCGGCAGCCCTGTGACTATGGACCAGGTGTACATTACAAACGGTACATTCTTCAGTGCGGTCTATTATTACAACCTGCCTCTTGGCGATCCTGCCACCCACAATCCAGGCGGAGGCACAGGCGGGTCTTTCCACGCACGTTTTCCTTCAGGGTATGTGCTGGCTGCGGGGGACTCCCTGGCTATCTCCATTGATGGAAGTGATCATTACCTGGAAAGGTATGGTCGGTTGCCCGATTTCGAACTCTTTGAAGATGCAAATGCACCGGATATGGTGCCAGAACTGCTGGAGGTCTTTCCCGGCTCCATCAATGCCGGCAGCATCGTGGGTGGGACCAATACTCCTGCCCTGGGAATTTCATCCGGAACTGTAATTCTTTACACCTGGGATGGAGCTTCCGATCTGGTTCAGGACCTGGATTACCTGATCTGGGGGACCAACACTGGTGTGCGCGCGGATAAAACCGGGGTGACAATCGGGTCGGAAACATACCTGGACGACACCCCCGTTGCCGACCAGGAACAAGTTCCAGGTGATGGGCCAAGATTGCGTCACTCCCTGCGCCGTATCAGCGCCGATGAAGGTTCTGAAAGCCTCAGTGGTGGCAATGGTGTCGATGGGCATGATGAAACCAGTGAGAATCTGGCAACCACCTGGCGAGATGTGGACTTTACGGTGGAAGGCCATGGTGTTCCTTCAGCACCCGGTAGCTTTCATCCTGCTGCCCCTATTTTTGTTGCCACCGGCATGAGCCCGGCCGCCCCCTCCGATGGACAGGAAGTTGTGCTGAGCGCGACCTTGGTCAGCAACAGCACCATCAGCAACGTTACTTTCCACTACACCGTTGATGGTGGCTCGTTGATTGATCTTGCAGGTGCCAACACCACTGGCGACGAATACGTCGCCACCGTTCCCGCCCAGGTTGCAGGTTCTGTTCTGGTTTGGTACGTCACCAGTGGGAACGCCGACGGTGGAATTGCTGTTTTTCCAGCGGCCGCACCTGCCTACTCTGGAAACTGGACCGTGGCCGAAGCCCCGAATCCCAGTGACTTCCCCGCCAAGCTCCTGATCACCGAGGTGGCTACTGTTGGCTCCGCCCAGGAATTTGTGGAGATTTACAATCCGGGCACCGAAGACGTCGACATGGGTAACTATTACCTGACCGACGCCAACTATTCCCCAGGCGGTCAATACTACTGGCGCATCACCGAAGGGACTCCTAATTCGGGAACAATCGGTGGTGGTGCCTTCAGCGATTTCCACAGCCAATTCCCCGAGGAATTCATCCTGGCGGCCGGAGATACCATTGTGGTTTCCGTGGCCGGCAGTCAGGACTTCTCGGCTTTCTATGGTTTCCTGCCCGACCTCGAATTGTATGAAGACGACGATTTCCCGGATATCGTTCAGGATATGCGCTGGGTATTTGGTGATGAAGTGGACAACAGCATCATCAACCGGACCGGCAGCATCCCCTCGACACCGACCTTGTCCAACGGTGCCGAAACAGTGATTCTGTACCACTGGGACGGCACCAGCGATGGTATCACCGACATCGATGTCTTCCACTGGAAAGACTCGGAATCGACTACAACAAGTCACTTCTTCAACAAGACCAACGTGACTATCGGCAGCCATAGCTACCTGCCTGAAGTCGGAACCGGACTATCGACAACATTCCCTCTTGAGGCTTCCTTCGGACTGTCCTATCACCGCATTGATGCCACCGAAGGCAATCAATCGCCCTCCGGCAGCAATGGTGTCCTGGGTCGAGACGAAACCTCCGAAGATCTGTTTAACACCTTCGAACTTGCTGAATACGATCCAAGTCGCCCCAGCGAATCCGAAGGTGGCGGCGGCGGCACCATGGAACTGGTGGTGGAGGCCAAAACCTTCATCCCGACCATGGGTGAGTTGATGCCCATCCGCTTTGTCTCCAATGCCCGAAGTGAAACCAGGCTGCGCCTCTTTGACATGGAGGGCCGTCTGATATTCACTCTGTGGGACAGTCGGCGCAACGGCCCCCCCTCGGTTGTTCCCGGCGCCTACACCATCGTGAACTGGGACGGCAGGGATAATCATTACGAACGTGTGAGGGCGGGGTTGTACATCCTGCACCTGTCGGTGGTTGACAACCGCACCGGCGAAGAAGAAGTCCAAACCGCGCCCGTGGTCGTTGCCACGCGGCTCAGCAAGTAGAGAGGGTGAGCGATGTTTCGGAAACTAACTATTATCTGCATTCTGGCGGCGCTTGGCCTCAACAGCAGCACCGCACTGGCGGTTTTTGAGGATATTGCCGTCAGTCCGCGTGCGCGGGCCATGGGCGAAGCCGGTTCTGCCGTCGTCGATGGTGCTTACGCCACCTACCTGAACCCGGCGCACCTGGGTTTGACCACCACGGGTTCCATCGCCGCAAGCTATGTGAAACCCTTCCAGCTGACTTTCAACGACTACTACCACCTGGGGGCAGCCGTGCCCATCAGTCCCGGCAACGGGGCTTTCGGCATCAGCCTGACCCAGTTCAAGGTGGAGCACGAGAATGTCAAATTGCTGGAAGAAAACCGTATCAGTTTGGGTTATGGAAGAGCCCTGTACAGTGACATGCACTCCCAGGTCGATCTGGGAGCTTCGGTCAACATGTACCACCTGAAATTCGGCGAGACCACTTCGGGTCTCGACCCGGGCAATGATTCCGCCCTGGGTATTGATCTAGGCCTTTTGGTGACGGTTCACAAGCGCACCAGGTTGGGTGTGATGGTCAAGAACCTGAATAATCCCCAGATCGGTATCGACCAAGAAGAACTCGCCCATCGTGTGATTGGGGGCGTCAGCTACGAACCCTATGATGGCGTGATCACCACTTTTGAAATCGACAGCGAGCTCGGTCAGGATGTTCAGTACCGGGGTGGTGTCGAATTCTATGCGGCCCAGGGTTTTGCCCTGCGAGCCGGTATCGTCACCAAGCCCAACAAACTGACCGCGGGCTTTGGTTACACCCTGGATCGTTTCTCCCTGAACTATGGTTTTTCCACCGGCGGCGGGACCTTGGATAGCACTCACCAGTTCGGGCTGAACATTGCCTGGGGCGGTGAGACACAGTGAGAAAAAACAATCACAGCAGCGGAGAAATCCGCCTGCGCGGGCTGCTGACCATGGGCTTTGTGCTCGTGGTGGCGCTGTCTGGTTTGCTGGCTTTGCCCAGCTTGCCCGGTGGCGGGGCAGCTTGGGCCGCGCAGGGTGGCAGTCCTCCCGTGGATTTGAATTCGGCCTCCCTGGAAGAGGTGATGACCCTGCCCATCAGCGAAGAAGTGGCGCGCAACATCGTTCACTTCCGCACCTATATTCGTTTCTTCAGCAACGTTTACGAGCTGAGGGATGTCGATGGCGTCACGGTGGAGGTATTGAATACCCTCAAGCCCCTGGTGTCGACCATGCCACCACCTGACCAGGACGCTTCCATCGCCCGCCTGAGTGCAAGCTACCGCCAGGTGCAGCGCTATCTTGGGCAGGAAGGATCCAACGAGGGATTGGCTGATGAGTATCTGGACCGCATGCGTAGCCCGGGCAACGTCAACAACATGGACCTCTACGACCTGATGTCGTATCAAAATGTCTCGCCGGTGGATGCAACCAATATCCTAAAGGCTCGAGATCGACTTGGTCGTTTCGATAGCGCCCGCCAGCTCAGGCGCAGCGAAGGTTTGCGCTACTGGGCATTCCGCAACATGCGCGACTTCGTGGTTTATGACGATGAGGAGGTCCACAGCGAGAAATCCAGCAACGTCAAAGGTTATTACCAAATCCGCTACCACGAAACTCCATTCAGCAACGATGACGACGAACTGGGAAAATTTGCCACCGGTGTGCCGCGAGGGCGTTTTGCCGTGGGGGATTATTATCTCTTCAAACCCGGCCTGCTGAATAAAATTCGCTTCCACACCAAAGAGGGTGTGGTGGGTGGTCTGCTGACCAACCGCGAATTTGGTGAAAAAAACTGGGATGAAACGGTCAAGGGATTTGTCGGCATTACCAACCTGCGCAACGAAAACGGCGGGATCAAGGGCATGTACTTCGGCAACTACCGCGTGGCTTTCGGTCTGGGTCTGGTTATGGACAACACCGATTACATCCACTACCGCAAAACCGGTTTCGGATTCAACAAACGGCTGCTCGGCGTGCACGGCGATTTGAGTCGCAGTCACGAATACGCCCTGACCGGAGCCGCCATCGAAGGCTGGCTGGGCCCGGTGAACGCAACCTTCTTTGCCTCCAGTGGCAAGAAGGACGGTATCATGAATCCTGACGGAACCATCAACCGTTATGTCAACATGCAGCCCCGACCCAATGCCGACTGGCTGATTGAGCGCACCGTCGATATTGGGGAACCGGATGAAAGGCCCACTGACCTGCGCCGCGACGCCTTCAGCGAAAGTCTCATCGGCGGCAACGTCAAACTGATGCTCGCTCCCGGAACCTTCATCGGTTTGACCGGCTACGAGGCCCGTTACGACAAGGCCTGGCGCGCCGACGAAACCACGCTGGTTATGGCGTCGAACCTGGACCTTCTCGAAGCCCGGGACAGCGAAATCTGGAACTCCTACACCAGCAGCTTCGAAAACGAAGACGGCACGGTGGACGAGTACAAGTGGCGTCGCGTGATGGGTGCCGAAGCCCAGGCTGTTTTCAATAACGTTTCAATTCAGGGGGAGTACGCTTTCCTCCAGGATCCTCGCAACAAGTTTTTCACCACCAGGAACCCCGATGCCTACCTCATCAACGCTTTCAGCCAATGGAACAATCTGCACCTGCTGGCGATCTACCGCGATTATGATGTTGGCTTCGACAACCCGTACAACCGGGCCTTCAGCAACGACAACCGTTATGAAATGACGTTGCTGGATGCGCCTTATCGTTTGAACGACGATTTGTACACCTGGGTGGAAACCAATACGCCCGCGCCCAAACCCGAAAAGGGTATTTTTCTGGAGGCGCGTTACAGGATCAGTAGCAAGCTGATTCTCAGCGGGCTGCAATTCGACCAATGGACCCGCAAGGCCGATGGTGCCGATCTGATGCGATACACCATCAAGGGCGAATACCAGCCCAAGTTCAATCTGCGTTTCCGAGTGCGGCACCGTTTCAGCAGCCGCACTGAAAACAACCCGGATGATGTGAGAACATTCAAAAACTGGGAAACGCGCTGGCAAATGATTGCCCTGTTGAGCAATTACAACCGGTTGGGCTTCACCTACATGACCAGCAACGTGATGTTCCCGCCCCGGCCCCGTCTGGGGGGAACCCCCGTTCCTGGTGGCCTTCCTGCCGTGGGAACAGCCGGCAGTCCAGCCAGCGCTTTTGAGGTCCGCTACGAGCACAACATCACGCCGGGACTGAAATTCACCTTTGCTTCGTCGGTCTATGACGGGTTCCTCTGGAACTTTGAAGGCAACGAATTCGTGCTGCTGGATGGCAACGGATTCCGCAACTGGTTCAAGATTGAGAGCCGCGTTTCCGAACGCCTGCTTTTTCAACTGAAGATCACGCGCGATCACAACCTGCCCAAAACCTATGTGGATGTGCGTCGGTTCGGCGAACCTTCGGGACTCGACCCCGACGCCAGCTACGTACCCCAGGATGACACCATTGTCCGTCTGCAGATGGATTACACGTTCTGATAGATCCGAGGAGTTTGGAGAGATGCGTAAAAGAATTTCAATCAAAGCAATGACCGGAGCCATGGCTGCTCTGGCATTGTTCGGTCTACTGGTGAGCGCCGTGCCCGCAGGTGCGGTTCCCCAAATAATGGCTGAATACGGTGATCAAATGGCCTGGCGTGGCGCCGACATCAATGCCATGGGTGGAACCGGTGTGGCCCTTTATCGGGGTGCCATATCCAATATCTACAACCCAGCCATGCTGACGGGCGGCCCCAGTGATGGGCGTCTGGATATCAGTTTGTCCATGGACCAGGAGCACGAAGACCGCTTTCAGCCCCTGTTTGATTCCTTCCAGAGTTGGGTGGCCGACGCAGCCATCGCCAGCAATCGCAACCATTACTGGCAGACGGGTTTCGGTATTGCCGGCGCGCCCCTGGGTGGGGAAACTCCCATCCGTGTGGGTCTGTCCCTGGTGGACCGCTACCCCTTCCAGTACAATTTCGATGAGGAACTGCGCAATCCCAGCCCGTTCAATCCTGGTGACGACGAGCCCGCCCGCGACCAGATCATCGAAATGCGCCAACGGGAAGTTCGCGGTACCCTGCGCACCCTCTCTTTGGGTGTGGGTGCCGATGTTGACGATGAAATCGCCATCGGAATGGCCCTGCACTATGCCTTCGGCAGCCGGGAAGAAACCAACACCGTGCGCGACTACGTGACCGAGGCCAACAGCTACCACAACGTCACCAAATATGACATGAACGGAGTCAATTTCTCCCTGGGCGTGCGTGGCAAGATAAGTGAACGGGTGGAGTTGGGCCTGGCCTATGAAAGCCAGCTCGCCACCACCGGTGACTACAGCGAATCCCTTTACGATCCCAGCCTCACCGCCGCGGATGAGACCACATGGGGCGGCTACTTGCGCTATCCCAACATATATCGGGCAGGCCTGACATTCATGCCGCAGACCGATCCTCGCACCATCTTCACGGTGGAGATGGAGTATTCGGCCTGGAGCGAGCTTGCGGACAGCGAAAATCCAGGGTACGATAACCCGCAAAACCTGCAGGATACCATGGATGTGCGCATTGGCCTGGAGCATCGTTTCTACAACGGTCTTCCCCTTCGTTTCGGGTTCCGTCATTACGACAGCTACGCCGATGCCGAAGCCTCCGCATCGGTATTTTCAGCCGGCACCGCTTTTGCCATTGGGCGGGGTGAGTTGGCGGTGTCCATGGAGTTGAGCAAGCTCACCTCCATACAGTCCCACCAGTTCCCGTACCCGGACAATTACTTCGGCGACAATTTCACGTCCGATCCCGATGCCAGGGTAGAGGACACGAGATTCCGGATCGGTGTGGGCTACACGCAGAACTTTTAGGAGTTGAGAGCTGTTGAAAGCAGCTGAAAGCGAGAATGAGATGAGCATCAAACGCGGCACGATTTTTGGTTTCCTGCTGCTTTCCCTATGGATGTTGGCCGGCGTTGCCGGTGCGGCCGATGACAAGAATGACGGCATCTTGCGGCTAAACCTCATATGGACCAATGATCTGCACGGGCACATCGCCCCGGAACCTGCCCGCTTCATGAACCCCGAATTCCCGCCGCCACTGGGTGGCGGCGCTTCGGCGGCTCGTTACATCAAGGAAATCCGCGCCAGGGCCGAGGCCAACGGCGAAGCTTTCCTTCTGGTTGATGTGGGTGACATGTTCCAGGGCACACCTATAGGATCGAAGACCAAGGGCACTGCGGTCATCGAATATTTCAACGCCATTGGTTACGATTTTGCCGTTCCCGGCAACCATGATTTCGACATGGGTAGGGAGAACACCGAGCGTCTGGCCCGCATGTCCAACTTTCCCTGGGTCTGTTGCAATCTGGCGGAGACCGAAACCGGCGAATTGGTTGATTGGGTTTTGCCGGACCTGATGCTCGATATGCAGGGCATCAAGATCGGAGTGGTGGGCATCATCACTCCATCCACCAAGACCATGAGTTTTCCCAAGAACGTCAATGGTTTGGACTTTATGAATATGCCCGAGCAGATTTCGGAACGCCGGGATATTCTACTCAGCGATGGCGCTGATTTGATCTTTCTGGCCATCCACGAGGGTTTGCCCTACGACCCGGACAGAGGCTGGAAGCGCATTGCAGGTGCCACCGAAACCGAAACCGCCGGGGAGAACCAGGGAACCTTCGGCAGCAACTATTCGGCCAATGGCATGAACCTGATGGAGCTGGTGAATGAAGTACCTGGTATCGATTTTGCCGTGGGAGGGCACACGCATCGCGGGTATCATCTCCCCTGGATTGATCCGGTCAACCATACCATGTGCTTTGAGAGCTTTGGCAACGGCAGCAGCATCGGGCACGTCATTTTGTTGATCGACCGGGAGACCAAATCCCTGGTGGGATACGAAGGGTCTCACGATCGCGGCACTCTCATCACCCTCTTTGAAGATGAAATCTGGCCTGACGAGGAAATTGCCGAAGTCATTCGTCCTCACCAGGAAAAAGCCCAGGAGGCCATGCGCAAAGTCGTTGGTACTTCGGCTTTCCCCCTGGGACGCGGCGGTCCTGGAGCCAATCTGGTGGGCAACCTGGTGACCGACGCCATGGTCGCCTATTTTGAAGCTGATTTCAGTTTCCAGAATATGGGTGGATTGCGGGCCGATTTACCAGGCGGCGATTTGACCAGCGGCGACATTTTCAGCGTGCTGCCCTTCGGCAACGAACTGGTGGTGGTGGAGATGGACGGCCGCCTGGTGCGCCGGATCATCGAACAAAAACTCGCTGGCCGCAGTGGCGGTATCTGCACCGGAGGTGCGAAAATCTTTTTCGACAAAACCCGACCCGATTTTGATCGGGTTGTGGAGTTGGAAATTGCCGGTGAACCCTGGAGTCCGGACCGGATTTACAAAGTGGTCTGCACCAGCTTTCTCATGGAGGGAAACAGCAACCTGGGATTCCTGACTGCCATTAGTCTGGATAAGGTCATGCCTACCGGTATTATCACTGCCGAGGCGGTGGAGCACTATCTCTCGGAGAATGACCCGGTGCGTCCCAAGGTGGATGATCGCTGGGTTGAAAAAACAGGGATGGCCCAGAAAGCTTATCTGGGTGTAGAGTATTTGCAGTAATATCTGACAATATTGCAATCTGATGCCGTAAATGCAGTTACAAAATAATATTCATGCTTAAGCCCGCCTCACAGTGACCGAAACCTTGGTCAGAGGCGGGTTTCTTTGGGGACGGATCCTCAACCGAAAGCCAGTTTCTTCGCCGGTGGATCTTTTTCATGACAGGATCCACCGGAGGGACAAGGAAGTCCTAGGGCGGCACCAGGATAGTGCCAGAATCAAGGCGGACACGGAAGTGAAGATTCTCAAAAAAGACAAACGCAATGAACAGCTCATTCGGTTCACAACCCATATGAACAAGATGGTGGTTGGTCAACCGGTTGCCATCGACAAACTCACCGATAGTTTCAGCAGGCTGATCGCCGGGGTTCACGATCCCGAGTCGCCCCTGTTGACAATGATGTTCATGGGACCAACCGGTGTGGGAAAAACCGAAACAGTGCGCGCTCTGGCCGAAACAATCTTCGGCAACAAGCGGGCCTACACCCGGGTGAACTGTCAGGAATATTCCGCCCATTACAATATCAGCAAACTGCTGGGCTCGCCTCCCGGCTATGTGGGCGGAGAAATCCGGCCTCTGCTGGCTCAGGAAAATATTGATCGCCACCACCGAAAGGCCCTGGAGAACCAATCGGGTCTGGTGAGTGAACCGGGAAGCAAGCTGAGCTCAATGTACTCTCCGGAAGCCGAAAAAAATCTTTCCATCATCCTCTTCGACGAAATCGAAAAGGCGCACCCCAAGCTGTGGAATCTGCTGCTGGGTATGCTGGAAGATGGAACCGTGGTCCTGGGGAACAATGAAGAAGTGGACTTCCGCCAGTCCATCATTATCCTGACGACCAACGTGGGCAGCGCCGCCATGGGAGCCCACCTGGCGCAGAACAACATTGGCTTCTCCTCGGGCATCAGCGAAGAGACCATGGATCACGACATCGAAGAAGCGGCCATGCGCGAGGCCAAAAAAGTATTTCCCTTTGAATTCATCAACCGCTTTGACGACATCATCACCTATCACACTCTCAAGGAAACGCACCTGTACAGCATTCTGGACATCCTGATCGCCCAAATCCACCACCGTTCACTCATGTGCTCGGAGCCCTTCCTTTTGGAAATCACCCAGGATGCAAAGACCAAACTGGTGAAGGCAGGCACCGATATTCAATACGGCGCCCGTCCCCTGAAAAGAATTGTGGAGAAGGAAATCGTCACTCCCATTTCCCATTACATTTGCAGCGACCAGATTCGCAAAGGCGATTTGATCACGGTGGACCTGGAGGAGGGGGAATTCCTGTTCCGCAAGGAAACCGGCGTTACCAGTTGGGAAGAGCTGGAAGGCCTCGGACCATTCCCGGAAGCCAAGTGGGCCAAGGAAGATCTGGGGGTCAAGGATGACGGTGGCGAGAAAAAACAGATCGTCGAGGAGATTGTCCAGGTGGTTGCTAACGCAGGGGCCTTGACCGGGGCAGAGGATTAGGACCACCTGGTTGAAAAAACCCCCCAGCCAAAAAGGCCGGGGTTGAAAATGGATTCCGCGACAAAACAATTATAAAACTTCATTGATCAATCGATTCGCAATGCGATTCGGTAAAGCGTTGGCCTGATGGAATTCTAGGGCCAGTACAGAATGCGCCCGCAACTTTCACATTTCTGAACCCTGTTGGCGTTCGTCTTGCTGACAAACTGAGCAGGAATGTTGGCAAAGCAGCCGGTGCAAAGATTGTTCACAACCGGAACAACCGCATGGCCAAATTTGTCGGTCAGCCGGCGATACCAGCTCATGTGGCGCGGATCAACTTTTTCCGCCAGTTGATCACGGGCTGTTTTCAAATCATCAATCCCGCCATGCTTGAAGCCCATACCCTCGAGTTCATCACCCTGGGTTTCCACTTCCTTGAGCATGCCTTCCATATCCTGCAGGGCAACCAGAAGCTGGAGTTGTGGATTCATGCCTACTCCCCTTTCATGGCGGTGCAGAAAGATTCATAGTCTTCGGCGATCATCAGGCTTTCCCGCAAATCAGCATCCTGGATGCGATCGATGAGGGCAGCCAGGCTTTTGATGTACTGATGGCCGGAGTCCTGGGGTGGTGCGATCAAAACAAAGAAGAGCTTGGTGGGATTACCGTCTTCCGAATCGAAATCCACGCCTTCAGGGCAGCGGCCAATCAGGATGGTCAGGCGTTGCACCGAGAGGGTACGACCGTGGGGGAAGGCGATGCCGGGGGCCACTGCCGTGCTGCCCAGGTTTTCCCGGCTCTGCAGCATCTGCATGATGTTGTCGGCGTTGTTGATTTCGGTTCCGCTGATGAGGCCCTTGACCAGTTCGGCCAAAGCGCCATCCTTGTCGGTGGCCTGAATGTTGGGAAGAAATAGATCGGATGAGGTGTGTTTGAGAACCTCGACAATATCCATTGCGTTGCACCGCCTTGAGAATGCCACCAAATTGTGTTAGGACTGATTCAATGAAAAGCTAACCGATCCCTGGACGATCCACAAGTTTCAAAGTGTACGATGGGCCTGGAAAACCGGTTCCAGGAGCGATGGAGGCTGATATTTCCAAAAAGATGACCATCCCGGACGATTCTTTCCTTGAAGGCATCGTCATTCGGTCAACCGCAGGCCACTTGCAGATATCCCTGGACTCCGCCATCTGGCGCTGCCAAATACGGGGACGTCTGAAAAAAGGCCCCCGCACCTGTCAGACCCTGGCGGTCGTGGGCGACCGTGTCCGATTCTCTATTTTGGACGAAGCAGCCGATCCTCCCACTGGGGTGGTGGAGGAAGTTCTGGCCCGTCGCAACCGCATTTCCCGCATGGCAGCCAAGCGCAGTGGAGGCAATGTGGAGCAGGTCCTGATGGCCAATCTTGATCAGGTCGTGGCAGTTCAATCGGTCTTGGAACCCGCCCCACAAACCGGGTTTGTGGATCGTCTGCTGGTGGCGTCGGAACGTTTTGGGGTGGCGGGGATTCTGGTGCTCAACAAGTGGGACCTGGTGGAGGATGGGCAGTATCGGGAAAAGTGGGAATATTTTGAAAAGCTGGACTACCGGGTCCTGTTCACCAGCGCCGAAACGGGACAGGGAGTGGAGGATTTTCGACAGATGTTGAAGGACCGGATCTCCCTGCTGATTGGTGCTTCGGGAGTGGGTAAAAGCACCCTCCTGAACGCCATTCAACCGGAGCTGGGGTTGCGGGTGAATGAAGTCGCCAATAAAACCGGATTGGGTCGCCATACCACCACGCGGACCGAATTGTTCCCCCTGGACACCGGCGGTTTTATCGCCGACAGCCCGGGTATTCGCGGATTTGATCCCTGGGACATTGATCCGCTGGCGGTGCGTGACTATTTTCCGGACTTCAGGGAAGGACAGTCGGAGTGCCGATACCGGACCTGCATGCACCGGGACGAACCCGCCTGCGGGGTAAAAGAGGCTGTGGCCCGGGGAATAATTCCCGGTTGGCGGCATGACGCCTACCTTGCTCTTTTGGGCGATCTGGAAGAGCGAAAGAAGAGATTGGGATATCGTTGAGGGTGGTCAGCCAAACAAACCATAGAAACGAAGGGCTTCTTCGCCTTCGTGTAGAAATTTGTCCAGGGGTAAAATTCCCGTGGGCGGGTTCCAGGGAGTTGATCTTTCCACAAGTTGGGTTTTTTGCCAACCGGGTAAAGGATTACCCAGCAGCAGGTGCGATTTGGCGGTAACTTCGTAAAGACCCAGCAGGTCCGTAGTAATGGCAATGAGGCAGATACAAGCAAAAGGCAAGGGGCGCATCATTCTCTCCCTGGTCAGGTTTTTCCAGGTCGACGCAAAGCGTATGCCAGATGCCAGGGGCCAAGCCGACTCAACAGTTAAAATGGAGATTCTGGATTTTGAAACGTTGGCTTAGCAAAACCGTGGCCAGGCTTGTGCGGCGACCTCACCTGAAACCGGAACAATTGCTGTTCATGCAGCCGGGCCGAATTTTGGTGGTCCGTCAGCAAAACCAGATGGGCGATATGGTTTGCGCCACCCCGGTGTTTCGAGCCCTGCGGGAAACTTTTCCCGATGCTCGCATCGCCCTGGTCACTTCACCGGTCAACATGGCAGTGGTGAGGCACAATCCCCATTTGGACCAGGTGTTTACCTTCGACCAAAAGATGTGGCGCAATCCTTTTCGATTGCTGCCCTTCTTGATGGAATTGCGGTCTTACCGTGCGGATGTTGCCTTCGTGCTTTCGAGTGTCTCCTTTTCGGTGACGAGCGCTGCATTGGCCCTTATCTCGGGTTCACCATATGTGGTTGGTGCCGACAGTCGTCCTTTTGGTTTGGACGTCAGTCATCATGCTTTTTCCCTGGAGATGCCTTCGGTACCGGAGCAGGACCGTCACACGGTGCTGCACAATTTGGCACCGCTTCAGGCCATCGGTATTACCACCAACGACTTCTCCACCGTGGTTGTACCGTCGGCAGGGGAGCAGGAGGCCGCCCGGAGAATTCTCGACGACCTCGGCTTTTCTCCAGGGTTTTGGGCCTTGCATCCGGGTGCGGGGAAAATGCAGAATGTCTGGCCTGCAGCCGATTTTGCACAAGTGGCCCAGCGGGGTGCAGCCATGGGGTACCAGATTCTGATCCTTCATGGTCCGGCCGATGCTGGGCCGCTGGCGGAGTTGGAATCAAACCTGGAAGATCTGCCTGATGATAGTCAGAAAGATCACATCAAAGTGGCTCCGCCATGCAGTATAGGGGTGGGGGCGGCCCTGCTTCAGCAAGCTGACCGCTTCCTGTGCAACGATACAGGAGTGATGCACATGGCTGGTGCCCTGCCCATTGCGACCTTGGCCCTCTTTGGCCCCACCAATCCGGAATTCTGGAAACCATCCGCGCCCGAAGTGGTGGCTCTCTGCAGTCCAAGGCAATCTGCCGACGACCGGGGTGAAGAGTTCGGGTGGATGCAGAATATCACTCCCACAGAAGTATGGAATGCCTGGCAGAACTTGCCGGGAAGATAGGAATTTTGATATGGCCATGGAAATGGTGGCGATTCGATTGTTGGTTTTGGTGTTCTCGGTGGTGGTGCATGAAGTGGCCCACGGCTGGACTGCCCTGAAGCTGGGCGATACAACCGCCAGGGATGCCCAGCGGCTGACCCTCAATCCCCTGCCTCATATTGACCCCGTGGGTTCCATCATCCTGCCGTTAGTCCTGGCTGTCACCGGCAGTCCGATCATGTTCGGTTGGGCCAAACCAGTACCTGTTCGGGTGGGAATGCTCAACGATCCGAAAAATGATCATGCCAAAGTTGCGGCCGCCGGTCCGGTGAGCAACCTGCTTCTGGCTCTGATTTGCGCTGTTCTGTTGGGAGTGTTGATCCTGGTGGCCAGCCTTGTACTCAGTGATGATTCCAACATCGCCCGGCAGACGAATTCGCCATTGTACTTTCTGGTGCATCTGCTGGAGACGGGAATCCTGTTGAACGTGGCTCTGGCCGTGTTCAACCTCTTGCCCCTGCCGCCGCTGGATGGCAGCTGGATTATTTCCAGGTTTTTGCCCTACCAATACCGATGGCGCTATGAAAACCTTCGCCGCTACTCGATGGTGATGATTCTCGGCTTTCTACTTCTGGTGCGTTACACAGTCGTTGGCCAGTTATTCGTGGGACTGATTTTCTTCGGTTCCGGGATCATGCATCGGGTCACCGGTAGCATCATCGGTCTGCTTGGCTAGGCCAGGTCAACCCGATGGATCTGTTGCACGGCTATTGCATCCCTATCCTGGATTCATCTTCAGGCCCATAATAGTTGACTGCAGCCCAGGCGCTCTCGTTGCCGGTTTCATCCAGGGCGGTCACCAAATAGGTGCAGGCCACATTGACGGGATGATCATCGATCCAGATGGTATCCTGAGTGGGCAGATCCAACATTGGATAATGATCTCCCCAGACAACCCGGTAGACCATGAATCCGTGGAAGTCTTCATCCACGACGTTGGCGTCCCAGGTGACCTTTACGTTGTCATTGGAAGTTGAGGCCGCCAGCCCGGTTGGTGCGGCAGGGGGGGCCGTGTCCGCCACGGTCTCGGGAACAACGACCGGTGCCAGGGCATTGTCGCTTTCACAACCTGTCAGGACCAGGGCTCCGATAATCATGGCAAACAGGGCAAACATCTTCAGAGTGGGTTTCATTATGCTGCTCCTCAACTCCACGGTTGTTCAAATCCGGCAAGGCCCTCCGCAGGAGCGGAAGGCCTTGTTGTGCTACCCAGCGAAGGGGATCACTATTCCGGAATTCCTAGTCATGCAGGTTTTCATCTTCAGGGTGACGACCGCTCAGATTATAATCGACGCTGGCGACGGCGCTGGCGTTACCGACCAGATCCACACTGTAGACCTGATAGGTATTCAAACCCATGGCAGGGCTGTCTTCAAAGCTCTGAATGATGCTGGGGCTGGCAACCAGAGATGTCATCACGCCGTAGTTGTCCCGGCTGACAATAAAGCCGGCCAGATCAGCGTCGGTGGTGTTTGCATCCCAAGTCAGGGTGATCAAACCATCAACATAAGCGGCACCCAGGTTCGAAGGAACGGCGGGCGGAGCAGTGTCAACAACCGGGGGGTCGACGATGCTGGTGGTGTCGTCGCTGCAGCCAATGCTGACCAGAGACAGTGTGGTAATCAGTGCGAGAGTTACGATGAGTTTGATGCTGGACATGAGTGGTCCTCCTTGTTTCGCTAAGTTGCCCAATGGCTTTATTGTTGGGCGGCCGGACGGAATCGGTTGCAGTGGCACAGTTGTTTTCTTGCTGCCCATCCGGCCGCGTCCACGTCCAGTCAAAAGCAAACAGGATGCCACTTGTTGAGTGGTAAACCGGAAACCAGTAAAGCCTATGTTTTTCAAGGAATTAGGAGTGCCAATAACCCCTGCCTTGGCACAACGGGATACAATGGGATGCAATTTGACGTTTCGTCTTGCGATGCCTGGCCCCCGAGATGTTGCAAGATGCCCGAGACAGACAACCATCAATAGTTTGGATTGGTCCAAAAACGGATAAGACCCTTGACAAACCACCATTTATGCCGGATGATGTAATCCACAAACCAATTCTGCGGTGATTCTTCCATTGATTTAGGGAATTGGTTCTGTTTTTGAATTGGTTTGACTAAATTGGTTGAACTGAATTGGTTGGACTGAATTGGTTGGACACTAGGAGGCACGTCATGACCAAAGCCGATATCGTTGAGGACATTGCCCAAAAAACCGGCCTGACCAAAAAGGAAGTCGCCGAGACCGTGGACCTGTTCCTGGTCAAGATTGGTGATCTCCTGGTGGAAGGACGCCATTTGGAAATTCGTGGCTTTGGAACCTTTAAGGTCAAAGAGCGCAAAGAACGCATGGCCCGGAATCCCAGGACCGGAGAAGCGGTGCCCGTGCCCGCTCGCAAAGTTCCTGTTTTCAAGGTTTCCAAAATGCTCAAGGACAAGGTGGCCGGGCAATAGCAACCAGGCAATAGCATCCCGGCCCGGGCCCAAACCCCGACCGGGCCCCGTGAGCCAATCAATTCCATATTGAAACCGGTGACCCGACCACAATTCGGGTCGTCGGTTTTTGTTTGTAACCAAACAGGGAGGCAGGCATGAAAGTAATAGATATGCGAAGTGATACCGTGACTCGTCCCACCGCGGCCATGCGAAAGGCCATGGCAGCAGCTGAAGTGGGGGACGACGTTTTTGGAGATGATCCCACCGTCAACCAATTGCAGGAAAGAGTGGCCGATCTGCTGGGAAAGCAGGCTGCCCTGTTCGTTCCCAGCGGAACCATGGGCAATCAACTCGCCCTGAAGGCCCAAACCCAACCAGGTGACCAAATCATCCTGGAAGACGGCGCCCATATCTATAGGTATGAAGGTGGTGGGTCCGCTGCCGTATCGGGTGTTCTGAATACCTGCGTGCATACTGAGGGAGGGCAGATAACCTGGTCACACATTGCCAATGGCCTCAATCCTCGGGATGTGCACAGCGCGCCTACCTCGTTGATTTGTCTGGAAAACACCCACAATCGGGCCGGTGGCCGTATTCTGGCCCAGGACCAGGTCATCGAAATTGGCCAATGGTCCCACGATTTGGGTTTGCGGGTCCATTTGGACGGAGCCCGGATCTGGCATGCCTATATTGCCACCGGGTTACCCCTTTGCGAGTTGTGCGATCCCGTCGATACCATCAGTGTTTGTTTTTCCAAGGCCCTCGGGGCACCCGTGGGGTCTATTCTGGCGGGAGATTCGGAAACCATCACCCGGGCCCACCGCTTCCGGAAAATGCTTGGTGGTGGCATGCGTCAGGCAGGAATACTGGCTGCCGCTTGCATTTATGCCCTGGACCACCATCTTGAGCGGCTGGTCGAAGACCATCAGCAGGCAAATTTGCTGGCCACAGGGCTTGACCATCCGGCTTTGAGGGTCAATCATCCGGTGGAGACCAACATCGTGATCATGGATGTGGCTGGAGTCGGCAACGATCAGTCCCTGTTGAAGCACCTTACTGACAATGGTGTGCTAGGGGTGGGGTTCGGTCCCGGCCGGGTCAGGCTCATTCCCAATCTGGACACCAGCAATGCCGATGTGCAGCGGGTTCTGGATGTGTTGAATTCCTTTGCGGGAGAAGTGAATTGAAAATCGTCATTGTGGGAGCCGGATCCGTAGGCTTTGAGCTGGCCAGAACCATCAGTCGCCGGGAACACGATGTGATCCTGGTGGAACGTGATGTGGATATTGCCAACACCACCGCCGAAAGCCTGGACTGCAGTCTGGTGGTGGGCAGTGGAGTCAATCCGCAGGTCCTGTGCAATATAGGCATGCGCGACTGTGACCTCTTTGCGGCGGTCACCGATCGGGACGAGATCAACATCATCGCCTGCCAGACGGCCCACGCCCTGGGGGCCAAGGTCAAGGTGGCCCGGGTGCGGCAGGAAGAATATTACTTGGACCACCGGCTGGTGCTCGACGGCATTGATTTGGCCATCAACCCCGATCACGAAGCCGCGCATGCCATCCGCAAACTGCTTTTTCAGACAGAAGCTGCCGAGGTGCACGAATTCGCCGGTGGCAAGGTTCGGGTGGTGGGAGCCAGGGTTGTGGCCAACTCCGATGTTGATGGCCAGAGCCTGGCGCAGTTGCATGGTCGACTGGGAGAAAATATCGCCCTGGTCATCACCATCGTACGAGGCGAAGAAACTCTCATACCCAAGGGTGATACAGTGATCCAGGCCGAGGATATGGTCTATCTGGCCGGGCCTCGCAGCGTGGTGAATAAGAGCCTCATGCATTTCCGTGCACCGGGTCGCAAGCTCACCAAGGTGATGATTGTCGGTGCCAATGCCATGGGGCGGGAGCTGGCCCGCGATCTGGCGGCGGCCCGGGTCAAAGTCAAGCTTATCGACCGCAACGAAGAGAAATGCCGGAGGGCCAGCGAGTCGCTCAAAGGGGTCCTGGTGCTCCACGGCGAAGGAACCGATGCCGACTTGCTGGAGAGCGAAGGTGTGGCCGAAATGGACGGCTTCGTTTCGGTGAGCAACGACGAAGAGACCAACGCCATGGCCTGCCTGCTGGCCCATTATCATGGGGCAGGAAAAACTGTTTGCCTCGTCAACCGTCCCGACTATGTACCTCTGTTGCCTCTGCTGGGTGTGGATTCTGTCATCTCGCCTCGCCTATCCACTTCGGCCTGGATTGCCCGCTTTGTCAAAAGAGGGGCCGTCATCAGCTCGGAAAGCTTGGGCTACAGCGGGTCGGAAATCCTGCAGTTGCGTGTGCAAGAGGGATGTTCGTGGCTTGGCAAACCATTGTCGAAACTCAGTTTTCCCGTACATGCGGTCATCGGCGCGGTGCTCAAAAGAGGTCGGGTGTTGACACCCCGGGGCGATACCGTGCTCTCGGTTGGTGATGAAGTTGTTGTTTTTGCTCTTTCGGACGGAGTGACGGCTGTGGAAAACTTTTTTTCCGGTGGTAAACGTTGAATTATCGTTCCGTCATCAAGGTTCTCGGCTTCCTGCTGCTGGTGACATCGGCTTGCCTGGTTTTGCCGGCCCTGGTTTCGTTGGCCTACCGGGAGACCGACTGGCCGTATTTTCTGGCTGCCACCGGGATTGGCGTTCTGCTCGGTGGCGGAACACTGCTGGTTCTGCGTGATGCTCCCGATCTGCGGGTCCGCGAGGGATTTGCCGTGGTGGCTTTCGGCTGGATCTGTGTGGGACTGCTGGGGGCCTTGCCCTTCTGGCTCAGCGGACAGGTTCCATCTTTCACAGATGCCGCCTTTGAGTCCATCAGTGGATTCACAACCACCGGAGCTTCCATCCTGACCGACATTGAGGGTTGCAGTCATGGGATGCTCTTTTGGCGGGCCATGACCCACTGGCTGGGAGGCATGGGCATTGTCCTGTTGGCCCTGGCCATTTTGCCGCTGTTGGGTGTGGGTGGAATGCAGCTTTTTCGGGCCGAAGTGCCCGGGCCGGTGGCTGAACGCCTGACGCCCCGCATTCGCGAGACGGCAAAAATTCTCTGGGGTGTTTATGTGCTGCTGACGGCAGCTGAGATATTGGCTCTGCTGCTGGCCGGGATGGGACTCTTCGATGCCGTTTGCCACAGCTTTGCCACCATGGCCACCGGGGGATTCAGCAACCACAACAGCAGTGTGGGAGGATATGCCTCACCAGCCGTTGAATGGGTGATCATCGTTTTCATGTTTCTTGCCGGCGCCAATTTCTCCCTGCACTTCCTGGCCCTGAAAGGGAAATGGAGGGTCTATTTTCGGGACGAGGAGTTCAAGTTCTACGGCACAATCATTCTGGTTTGCACGAGCATGATCATGGCCACCCTGGTGCCCATTCATTTCTATCCCCATTGGGGTGAAGCCTTCAGGCGGTCTCTTTTCCAGGTGGTGTCCATCCTCACCACCACCGGGTTTGGCACGGCAGATTATCTTATTTGGCCTCCTCTTGCCCACGGCCTCCTGTTGGTGCTTATGGCCGTGGGGGGCTGTGCCGGTTCGACCGGTGGCGGCATCAAGGTGATGCGGGTGCTCATCCTGCTCAAGCATGCCAAGCTGGAACTCAGGAAGATGCTTCATCCGCGCGGCGTGTTCACCCTGTGGTTCAACGGCCGGGCCATTTCCAGCAGTTTGCAAACCAATGTCCTGGGTTTCTTCTTGTTGTACATGATGGTTTATGTGGGCGGGGTTTTGATTCTGACCATGGGAGGGCGTGACCTGGTGACCAGCGTAGGTGCCACCGCGGCCACTCTGGGGAATATCGGCCCAGGTTTGGGGTTGGTGGGTCCGGCCAGCAATTATTCCACTTTGCTGGATTGGGAAAAATGGCTGCTGGTCATGTTTATGGTGATTGGCCGCCTGGAGCTGTTCACTGTGCTGGTTCTCTTTTTGCCGGGAGCCTGGCGGAAAAGCTGATCCAGACCCTCAGAGAGGAGATAATCGACCATGGATATAGCCAACCTCCCTCGACCCGAATGGGCCTTTGATCCGGCCATGGCCTGCGAAAATTGTTCTGAATTTATTCGCAGCACTCTGGCGGCTGCAGGAATCGACAACCTGGTATTGGGTCTCAGCGGGGGCATCGACTCGGCAGTGGCCGCTGGGCTTGCGGTGAGAGCATTGGGTGCGGACAATGTTCTGGGAATCATGATGCCCTATTCCACAAGCAGCGCGGCTTCGATTACCGATGCCGCAGCCGTGGCAACTGCCCTTGGCATGAAAACCGAAACAGTCAGCATCGCCCCCATGGCCGATGCTTTCCTCAGTGATATCCCCGCCGGCGATTTGGTGCGTCGGGGAAACATCATGGCCCGCTGCCGCATGGTGATCTTGTACGACCGCTCGGCCAGGGATGGTTCCCTGGTTCTGGGCACCGGCAACCGCACCGAAGCATTGTTGGGTTATACCACCCTCTTTGGTGACAGTGCCTGCGCCCTGAATCCTATCGGACAACTTTACAAAACCGAAATTCGTTTGCTGGGAACCTGGATGGGCCTGCCCGACCCGGTGTTGACCAAGGTTCCGAGCGCCGATCTCTGGGAAGGCCAATCCGATGAGGACGAACTGGGTTTCACGTATGCCGAAGTTGATAATCTCCTGCACGCCATGATTGATCTGGGTCGCCCAAACGCGGACTTGATTGCCGATGGTTTTGCTGACGGTCTTGTCATCCGTGTCCGCCAACGGGTACAGGCCATGGCCTTCAAACGACGATTGGCGCCGACCGCTGAGTTTTCAGGCCGCCCAAATCCTGGTTTTGCCCTGGCCGCCCGCAAGGATGGAGGCTTTCATTGACCACGGTGAATCTACCTGAGATCGAATTCCCTGCCGGATTGTGCCATTTTGTGGCCACCCCCATTGGAAATCTGGCCGACGTGAGTTTGCGCGCCTTGGCCGTATTGGCCGCTGCCGATGTGGTCTATTGCGAAGACACTCGTCATACCCGGCGTCTGTTGAATCGCTACGATTTGAAATGCCATCTGATGAGTTATCATGACCATAACAAACTGAAGGCCGTGCCCCAAATCGTTGATCGG
This sequence comes from Candidatus Krumholzibacteriota bacterium, assembly GCA_024275485.1. GTDB lineage: Bacteria > Krumholzibacteriota > Krumholzibacteriia > LZORAL124-64-63 > LZORAL124-64-63 > LZORAL124-64-63. The sequence continues at coordinate 65,818 of JAJRZA010000050.1, forward strand.
TTGCGGGCCGGCGAAAAAGTGGTGGTTGTTAGCGACGCGGGGATGCCTTGCATTTCGGACCCTGGTTTTACCCTGGCCCGTCGTCTGCTGGAGGAAGAATTGCCCTGGACCGTTATTCCCGGGCCGAGCAGTACCCTGGCCGCGCTGGTTCTTTCGGGATTTTCGCCTGACCGATTCCTTTTTTGGGGTATCTTCCCCGTAAGAAAGGCAAGCGGACCACTTTTCTGACGAGCGCCCTGGAAGAGCCCGGCACCGTCCTGTTACTGGAATCCTGCCACCGGATCACCTCCACTTTGGAGATTCTCGCGGAGCTTGCTCCGACCAGGATTATGGCCGTGGCACGGGAGATCACCAAGTTGCACGAAGAAACTTTGCGCGGCACCGCCGCCGATTTGCTCAAGGTCATGATTGGCCGACGACTCAAAGGTGAACTGGTCCTGGTTCTGCAGGGCCAAGCCTCAGCACGCGATCCGGAGGAATGATGGATATCAATCAATTCAAACAAGACTTCCGCAAGGGTGTGCGGCCGGTCGTTCTCATACTTGACCGATTGGGAATGTCTCCCCTGACCGTGTCCATCCTGGGCCTGGTGATCACCGCTGTTTCGGGTTGGATCATTGCCAAAGGAGCCCTTTTTGGCGGTGCCCTGGTTTTTTTGCTGGGTTCTGGATTCGACATGCTTGATGGTGATCTTGCCCGGATTCAAGGAACCGTTTCCAGGCGTGGGGCCTTCCTTGATTCATGTTTTGACCGTTTGGGCGAAGCTTTCCTCTTTGCAGGTCTGACCTGGTATTTCGCAGGCCTGCCCCAGGAGGTGGCCCGGCTGCCACTGGTCCTGATCACGGCCACGGTGGTGGGCAGCCTGACCACCAGTTACGTTCGCGCCCGGGCTGAAGGAGTGGGGCAAACCTGTTTTGTAGGCTTCCTGCAACGAACCGAACGGGTCATCCTGCTCACCATTGGCTTGTTGCTGGGTCGATGGGCTCTGGTTCCTGTTCTGGCCTTCCTGGCCATAGCCACCCTGGGCACCACCGTTCAGCGAATTGTTCATGTGGCAGCCAAACTGCCCGGTCCCGGCGACCCGCAGGATACTGAAGATTCAGATTCAGACGAAACAGAAGATGCAGTGGAGGAGACCCCGTGACTCCGCAAGGTGCCCATTCGGTCAGTGACCCCGGTCTTCTAATCACTTTCGAAGGACCTGAAGGCAGTGGCAAGACCACTCTCATCCGCACCCTCGCCGCTCACATCAGTGGCCGTGGAGACGATCCCCTGCTCACCCGCGAGCCGGGTGGAACACCCATCGGGGAACGAGTACGCAATATTCTTTTGGATAATGCGTCGAACAACATGTGCGCCGAAACGGAACTGATGCTGATGGTTGCCAGCCGGGCCCAACTGGTCAGGGAAAAGATCCAACCCGCCCTGGAAGCGGGTTTGATCATCTTGTGCGACCGTTTTGCCGACGCTTCGGTGGCCTACCAGGGTTTTGGCCGTGGGCTGGGTGAAAAAACCGTTGACCGTTTGAACGATATCGCTCTGGCCGGCGTTCAACCCGACTTGACTTTTTTCTGTCTCCTGCCACCGGAAGAGGGCCGAGCCCGGCAAAGCAGCAGCCAAACCGACCGTTTGGACCGTGAGGCCATCGAATTCCATCAGCGGGTGTTCGAAGGCTATCAGCTTTTGGCAAACTCCGGGAAAAGCCGTATTCATGTCATTGATGCGTCGGCCAGTCCCGAACAAATGTTCGAGGAGGCACTTGCCAGACTCAGAATGGTGGAACACGGCTTGCTAAAGTACCTTTAATTCAATCAGTCCTGGGCGAGAACAAGGAATTTCGGCCGGAATTCGGTTGCGGGCCGAATTTCCAGACAACCAATGCTGCCAGATTTGCAGCCAACTAGTGCGATCAAATCATACAGCCAACGAAGGAATGACCATGGCTTTTTTTCCCAATACAAACCGACCAACCTCAACCAGTTTTTCGGGGTTTTCCCGAGTGTTGTTGACCGCAGTCCTGATGACGGTTCTGTTCAGCTGCACCGTTCAGGCGGCCGACGATCCTGCCGCCCGACGCCGGGAATTCTACGACAACCTGAAAATCCTGGGCGAAGCCTACGAACGTATCATCAACAACTATGTGGATGAGAAGGATCCCAAGGAAATCATGGAAGCCGGCGTCAAGGGTATGCTGAAAATTCTGGATGAGCATTCCAATTATCTGCCTCCGGTCAATTACGAAGACCTGATGATGTCCACCGAAGGAGAGTTCGGCGGCCTGGGCATCACCATTAATATTCGGGATCACTATCCCACGGTGGTATCACCCATCGAAGGCACACCCGCCTACTATATGGGCATTCAGGGTGGCGATCAGATCATTGAAATCGAAGGCGAAACCACCCGCGATTTCACCAGTCGCGATGCGGTGAAAAAGTTGCGCGGCCCCAAAGGCACCAAGGTGAACATCACCATCGCTCGGCCCGGCAGCAAAGAGCCCTTTCCCTTGACCATCGTGCGCGATATCATCAAGGTCGAGAGTGTTCCCTATGCTTTCATGATGGGTGATATTGGCTATGTGAAAGTGCAGAATTTTGCTCGCACCACCCACCATGAATTGGAAGACAAGCTGCAAGAATTGACGGATCAGGGTATGAAGGGTTTGATCCTGGATCTGCGCTTCAACCCCGGCGGGTTGCTCTATGCCGCCCAGGAAGTCAGTTCTCTATTCTTGGAGGATGAACAACTGGTGGTCTTCACCAAGGGCCGTTTGCGCGATCAGAACAAAAGCTATTATGCCGCAAATCGGGGCCCCATCTTCAACAAGGTTCCTGTAATCGTGATGGTCAATGGCTCATCCGCTTCCGCCAGTGAGATCGTGGCGGCGGCACTGCAGGACCACGATGCCGGCCTGGTTGTGGGTAAAACCAGCTTCGGCAAGGGATCTGTCCAAACTGTTTTCCGTCTGGACGAGGACGAAGCTCTCAAACTGACCACCGCCCGCTATTACACTCCAAGCGGTCGCTCCATCCACAAAAACCGGAGCCGTGACGGCGGACTGAGCGAAGAGGACCATCCTGTGGTGGATCTGGAAAAGGATCCCGCCAAAGAAGAGATGGATCGTTTCGACAAGGAAAAATTCTACACCGACAGCGGTCGTGTTATTTACGGCAGTGGCGGCGTAACCCCCGACATCGAAATCGATCAGGACTTCATGTCCGACTTTGAAATGAGTGTGGAGCGCGATGGTGCCCTGTTCAGTTTTGCCGTGGAGTACGCCAACGAACATGAAGGCGTCAACGGAGACTTCCAGGTTAGCGACGACACCTTCGCACGCTTCAAATCATTCCTGGGTGAGCGGGAAAAAATTGGTGAATACCTGGAAGTTTTTGAGCTCACCTACAGCGATTCCCTGGCTGATGCCAACAGTGATTTCATCAAACGTGGTATTCGTCGTGAAATGGCTCGCAGGATCAGCGGTCCCACCGCCGCCTACAAAGTGGCCATCGAAGCTGATAGTCAACTCCATGAGGCCCTGGAACTGTTCAATGATGCGCCGTCCCTGGGAGCCCTGCTGAAAAGCGCGGCCGAGTGGAACGAGAAGCAAATGGAGGTGCTGGCGGCCGAAAAATCCGCTGCCGAAGAGGAAACCGTGTCCAACTGATCAGTCGGTTTTTTGTTCCAACTGCTCCAAATGCCCTCGGTGCCTGGAAGGTGCCGGGGGCATTTTACAATCTCGCTTGCCGTCAGCAGCGCCATCTGGCAGGCTTGCGGTGCCGAGAACTCATCCAATCTTTTTATCCCAAGGAATGAATCAGGACATGCTGAAAAAACTGCAAAGTCTGGCCCGGATCCACAGGGAAAAATCGCCCGACCAACTCGACCTGACCAGCGCCGAACATCTGGCCCTGGCTACCAATTTCGCCGACGAATTGCTAGCTGCCAGGGGTGCTCCTGCCGACTACCTGGCTTTGGAGTCCGAACTGGTGGCCAAGAAGGACCAGATACCTCTGTTGGTGCACCTTGCTGTCAAGCTGGCCTTGTCCCGGAGCCGGGTGCTTTTGTGGCCGGGCCCAGCCCACCTTTCGGTGGTTTTTGCGGTGTACAAAGAGCACCAGCGAATTCTTGGCAGCGACCAGGCTGCTGGTGGCGAAGATTTTCTGCGGCGTAAGGTCCACCAACTGGAATGGTTGTTCGCAGGTAGGAAGGATCTGACCTGGGACATGTATGTGGTGGACGACGGCTGTCCCGAAGGCAGTGGTCGCATCGCCCAGGAGATCATTGATGAAGATGATCTGGGTGGTCGAGTCCGTGTGCTGTTCCTGGCTGAAGCCATCAAGCAGGGTCTGCCGGTGGTCTCTTCCCTGGCCGACACCGCACAGAGTATGAAAGGCGGTTCCGTGGAACTGGGTATGTGGACCGCCGCTGAGCAGGATAGGGATAACCACGTGATCGTTTTCACTGATGCGGACCTTTCCACTCACCTCGGTCAATCTGGATTGCTGATGGACGGCATCCTGGAAAAGGGTTTCGATGCAGCCATCGGTTCCCGACGCCTGGCCGCTTCGGTGGTGATCAAAAAAGGCTCCCGCAATACCAGGGGCAAGCTCTTTATCTACTTGTGGAAACGAATCATTTCCAGCATTCCGGATATCATCGACACCCAATGCGGGTTCAAGGGATTCCGGGCATCGACGGTGCGCAAGATCGTGCCCGATATGCTGGAAAAGAAATTTGCCTTCGACATTGAGTTGCTCATCAAGACCATAGTGGAGAGACCCGACTCCATCGTGCAGGTACCGGTGGCCTGGATCGACAGTGATATCTTGTCCACAACCACCGACATTCAGCCATATTTGCCCATGTTGCAGGCGATTGCGGGAATGTATCGCCATTACCTGGATACCACCGCCGATGGCTCCGCCTTTGCCGATTTTGTGGACAGCCTGGACGAAGGGTACTGGGAACGGTTGCAAAACAACATCCCGGCAGGCATAACCGATCGTGAACCGGCTGAATATGTGGAGTATGCAGGGGTCACTGTCCAAGAGTTGAACCGGGCCTGCGCCGGGTAGGAATCCAAAACATTACCCCGACCGATCCCATGATCGGCCGGGGTTCCTTTTCCGGAAGAACCGGCCCTAACCCGTTTTCTTGATCAAACTGGTCGCCGCGGCCACCATGCTACCAACCTCGCTCAAATTTGAGGGGATGATCAAGGTATTGCCTTCCTTGGCCAGCTTGCCAAATTCACCAATGTACTGCTCGGCCACCCGCAGGTTCACGGCACTTTCACCCCCGGGCTCCTGGATGGCGGCGGCGATGGAGCGGATTCCTTCGGCGGTTGCCGTGGCCACCATTTTTATCTCTTCAGCCAAACCTTCGGCTTCATTGATTCGTTTCATCTTTTCGCCTTCGGAAGTTTTGATGGCTTCCTGCTTGGTGCCTTCGGCCACGTTGATGCGAGCCTGACGTTCACCTTCGGATTCGGCAATGGTGGCGCGTTTCTGGCGTTCGGCCCGCATCTGCTTTTCCAGGGCGTCGCGCACTGTCTGGGGCGGATGAATGTTCTTGATCTCATAACGGGTGATTTTCACGCCCCAGGGATCGGAGGCCTTGTCTACAGCGGCGATGATGGCGTGGTTGATGGTGTCGCGTTCTTCGAAGGTGCGATCCAGTTCCAGCTTGCCGATTTCCGAACGCATGGTCGTCTGGGAGAGCTGGGTTGAGGCAAACAGGAAATTCTCGATACCATAACTGGCCTTGACCGGATCGGTGACCTGAAGGTAAAGCACACCATCGACTTCCACGGCGATGTTGTCCCTGGTGATGCACATCTGGGGGGGGACATCCACAGCCACTTCTTTCATGGAGTGTTTGTAGGCCACCCGATCGAGGAACGGTGTCAGAATATGGAATCCGGCCTTCAAGGTTCGCGAGTACTTGCCCAGACGCTCCACAATGTAGGCACTTTTTTGTGGCACGATGCGCGCCGTGTTCAGCAAGGTGATGATAATCAGGGCAGCAATACCAGCAGCAACGATAGGTCCCAACATAACAGTCCTCCAATGAATGCCGTCACGACGACGGCCGATTGTATGATCAAACAGGATCTACCAACAGAGTGATGCTGTCCACTCCGGTGACGCGGGCGCGCTCTCCTGCAGCAATGGGTTCCGTGCTACGGGCACTCCACTGAGCCCCTTTGAATTCCACACGACCGCTGCCGTCGGCAGGATCAATGTCTTCGATTACGGTGACAATTTGCCCATGGAAATCATCGAGGTTGCTCTCGGGGTTTTGCGAGTCACCTTCAAATCCGATAAACCGGGCCTGGAACCAACGCCTCAACAGCACCAGATACAACACCGAACTGACAGCGAAAACCAGCAATTGCGACGTCCAGCCGGCAGTCAGACCAATCCAGGAGGTAACCGCTGCGGTCCAGGCACCCAGGCCGAAAAAAACGAGGATGATGCCCGGAGCGAAGAATTCGGAAAGGATCAGACCCAGGCCGATCAGGAACCAGATCAACTGAGGATTGAAAGTCATGGTTGTCTCCTTGGTCCGCGGTGGTTTGGCGGAAGTGCCAACGGGAGATTTAACCCGTAGAATGGCGCTTTATTCAAGAAGAAATAGAAAAAACTCCCAGGCCTTGAGACCCGGGAGTTTGTTTTCGAGGGGTATTGTCAGATCATGCCTCCTGGGGCTCGACCTTCAGTACAAATTTATCCAACAGCGACACCAACTCCGTGAACTGGGGTTTGGTGATGTAGGCATCAGCGCCCACGTCATCGCACTTGCGGGCAATTTGTTCGTTGATCAACGAGGAGAACATGATCACCGGCACATCCTTGATGTCCAGGGTTTCCTTCAGATTCCTGCAAAGGGCCAAACCATCCATTTGGGGCATCTCGATGTCACTTATCAGGCCGCCAAAGTATTCGCTGACCGGTTTGCCTTCATTCTTGGATTTTTGCTTGATGGCCTCAATGGCCTTAAAACAATCCAACCCATTGGGAAAAGTTTTGACATTGGTGTACTTGGCTTTTGCCAACTCCTGGCAAACCTTTTCACTGATGACGACGGAATCTTCCGCCAGAAAAATCTGGACCGCTGCCCGTTCGGCAGAGATGGGTCCTACTTCACCGCTGACATTGAACATATTCTGGCCTTTGGGCAGAATCTCAGAGACAATTTTCTCCATGTCTACAATGAGGATTTCTCGTTCTTCTATTTGCATCGAACCGGTGAACTTGCTCTCGGTGGAAGCCAGGAAGGGACTCAATGGACTGATGGCTCCCCAGGATACCCGGTGAATGCGATTGACCCCGTCCACCAGGAAAGCCGTTTTCATGGAGTTGAATTCCATGACCAGGGTCAACTTGTTTCCGGTGGGGTCGGATTGTCCTGCCGTGGCATTGACCAGGGACTTGCTGGATTCAACCATCTCCGGAGCGATAACCGACTCCACAGCCTCGGTGACATCCTCACTGTCTTCAGTGTCAGTCACGGCAAGGTCGCTGGACATTTCGAGTGAGAGATCCACAAGGGTTATGCAACTCTCCCTGAACAAGAGAGTCCCCACCACCGATGGGTGGGATAGTTGGATTTGAGTGACCCGTTCCGGATCAAACTGCTCAATAGCCTGAATTTTCAGGACATTGATGCCGAATGGCTGCCCGTTCACCACGAATTCCAGGATCTCAACTTCGTTGGTGCCCGATTCCAAAAGAATTCCATTGTTGGCCATGTTTCCACCTTCTTGAATTTCTAGTTGACCAGATTCATTCGATACATGACGTCTTCCAGAAGGAATCCGTCATTACCGGTCAGATTTTGGAATTTGAACCCGGTCTGATAATAACTGGGGTTGGTATCCTGTTCGCACCAAACCGCTTCAGCCTGCACTGAAATATCATTTTTCCCATATGACTTGGGTGGCAGAACGATGCGGAGATTGAAGACGCGGCCTGGTTCCAGGTGGACGTTACCCACCATCATTAAGCCATCGGCGGTAATATCCACTACTCGACCGATGACCTGGTTGGACTCGGCGTCAAACACTTTGACCGGGTGCGGTGTGTTTTTGCGAGGTCTGTTTCGCTGTTTCAATGGACTAGTCCTTTCTAGAGTGCTCTTTCCTGATTTGTTTCGACACCTGCAGGGGATTCTTGAGCAGTGAATTAACAGTTTTCCTCCGGCGAACCTGTTGGGGGCAATTTGGGGAATTCAGGTCAAGCGAAGATGAGTCAGGTTGCCCCAAACCCCGGCGGGATGTATCATGGCTCCCAGAAAGTTGATGATATCTTCTCTGACTGGGGAGTTGGCATGGCCGATAGGTTTGACATCAACGTGGGGTCTGAAATTGGACGGTTGACCGGAGTATTGCTGCACGACCCTGGCCCGGAAGTGGCCAACATGACTCCCGAGATGGCTGAACGGGCTCTATACAGCGACATCCTGAACCTTTCCGTGGCTCGAGAAGAGTACCGGCAATTGCGGGAAATTCTTTCTCGGCGGGCGAGGACTTTTCAGGTTGGAGAACTGTTGACCGAAATCCTGGGCAACAGCCGGGTCCGTGGTGGTCTGGTTCGGCGTATCTGCGAAGCTGAAGGGGTGGGGGATATTGCCAAGGATCTGGTGGACCTGCCCAGTGATGATTTGGCCAAGTTGCTCATCGAAGGGGTTCCCCTGGTCAAGGATAATCTCTCGCGTTTTCTCAGCCGCGATCGATATTCCCTGCCGCCCTTGCACAATTTCTTTTTTACCCGCGATTCGGCAGTGGTCATCAGGGACAAGGTTCTGATTTCCCGCATGGCCAACCGGGTCAGGGGCCGCGAAACCCGCATCGTTGAAGCCATCTTCGACTATCACCCCACTTTCAACGCCCGCACAGTAAATCCGGCTCGACTGGGAGCCGCCGGAACCGAGGTGACCATCGAGGGTGGCGATATCCTGGTGGCCTCTCCCGAAATTCTCATCATCGGTATTGGAGCCCGCACGACAGCCAAGGCAGTTGATTTTTTAATTGAGCGCATCAAGGAGCAGGGTTACAAACAGCACCTTCTGGTGCAGGAATTGCCCAACACTCCGGAATCTTTCATCCACCTGGACATGGTCTTCACTTTCCTGGATGAGGGCTGTTGCATGGTTTTTGAGCCAGTTATTTTGCAGACTCATCGTTTCGACACGGTGCATGTGGAAGTCAACAATGGCCAGGTGATTTCCATCTCCGAAGAGGACAACCTGCTTTCAGCCCTGGGCAAGTTGGGTATGGATATGGAGGCGGTAGTTTGTGGTGGCAGCCAGGATCAATGGGTTCAGGAGCGGGAACAATGGCACAGCGGTGCCAATTTCTTTGCCTTGGGACCCGGGCAGGTCATCGGTTACGGACGAAACCAGAACACAATTGAAGAGCTCAACACCGCAGGATTTGAAATCATTGGTGCCAATGAACTGCTGAAGGGCGGAAAGAATCTGGATGAAATGGGCCGCTGCGTGGTGACCATTGATGGTTCAGAGCTGGCCCGGGGCGGGGGTGGCTGTCGCTGCATGACGATGCCTTTGGGCAGAGAAGAAGTCTAGTTTTTTTGGGCGGGTTTTTCCGGCAATAATCAGGATCGGACCGACGGTTTCAACAGCCAGGTCTGACGCTGACGCAGAATGGCCCCTTCCAGTTTGTCCGTCTTAACGGGTTTGGCCACGTAATCGTCCATGCCGGATTCCAGGCAGTGCCCACGATCCCCTTCCATGGCGTTGGCTGTCATGGCGATGATGGGGATATGGCCAGTTTCCCCTTCCAATTGACGGATTTTGGCAGTGGCCTCATAGCCATCCATGACCGGCATCATGCAATCCATGATAATCAGGTCGTAATTACCTTCCATATAGGCTTTGACCGCCTCGGCGCCGTCGTTGACGCTGTCGGCGGTGAAGCCCATTTTTCTCAACAGGCCGAAAGCGACCTTGCGGTTGATGAGGTTGTCATCCACCAGGAGAATCTTCAAATTCCGGCGCCACTGGTCTTCATTGACCTCGTTGACGACGATATGGTCGGGGTGGGCATTGATGGATGAACCTTCCCAACCAAAGATATCGCAGATGGTGCCATGGACCGATCGAAAGCGGGCCGGGCAGGTCAGGATTCTAAATTCCTTTTCACTGCCATCGGGGATGGAGGTCAGATCAGGCGCCAACAGGACAATATTGGACTTTGAGATGCCCGCCAACCGGGCTAACCGGTCCGCGTTCTGCAATCCGGAGCCTTCCGGCAAATCCAGAGCCAGAAAGACCAAATCGACACCGGGATTATCCTGGATGAATCTTTCTGCCTGGCTCAAGTCGGCGGCCGAATGAACGGTCAATTCCACGCGTTGCAAATAGTGCTCGAAACTATCGGACGTTTCCTGGAGATGATGGACAATCAGGGCGTTCTTGGCGGCCATATTTTTGAAAAGCCTGTCCCAACCATTTGTCTGGTGTATTTTTTCAATCTCATCTTTATCCGGCTCGGGCATTTCGGTTGTAAACCAAAACGTTGAACCTTTGCCGAGGGTGCTGAAGGCGTCAATTTTCCCATTCATCAGTTCAACCAGTTTTCGAGAAATACTCAGGCCCAGACCGGTGCCACCATATTTTCGGGTGGTTGATCCATCCGATTGTGAGAACGGTTCAAACAGTTCCGCGATTTTTTTCTTGGCCACGCCAATTCCAGTATCGGACACGGAAAATTTCAGGGACTGAATATCGGGTTCGCTGGACTCCATGGCCACCCTGATGGTCACATTTCCTTGATCAGTAAACTTCAGGGCATTGTCGGCGAGGTTGATGAGCACCTGCCTGATGCGGGTGGGGTCGCCAAAGGTTACCATGGGAACGTCGGGGTTCACGCTACCGCATAGTTTGAGATTTTTTTCCTTGGCCTTGACTCCCAACATATCCAGGACTTCATCAACCACCTGGCGTGGCTGGAATGGTATGAGCTCCAGTTCCAGTTTTCCCGCTTCAATCTTGCTGTAGTCCAGAATATCATTCAAAAGCCCCAGCAGGGATTCGGCTGAAGATGAGACAATGTTCGCATATTCCCGCTGCAGTTGTCCCAATTCAGTGGTCAACAACAGGTCGGTCATACCGATGATGCCATTCATCGGAGTGCGGATTTCATGGCTCATGGTGGCCAAAAATTCACTTTTGGCGGCATTGGCTGCTTCGGCGGCCAAGGCCATTTCGTTGGCATGGGCGGCTACTCTCTCCAACTGGATGTTGGCCTGATCGGATTCTTCCTTGGCCAGAAGCATCTTCTCCCGAATGTCCACTTCTTCTGTGATGTTCTTCACTGAACCGCGATAGCCCAAAAATGCACCATTTTCAACCACGGGCACACCGTTGGCTTGAACGGGGACCAGTTCTCCTTGGGAGTCCATGATCCAGTACTCCTCGTTGACCATGGGTTCCTGGAAGCGGGCCAACTTCAACATCATGCGTTTGAGGCGGGTTTTTTCTTCAGGTATCACCAAGTCCAGGAAACTGGTTCCGATCAATTGCTCGGGTTCCTGGCTGAGCATGGACTGGGTATTTCCGGAAATGAAGGTGAACACTCCTGTTTGATTGGTCTCCCAGACCCAGTCGCCGGCGGCTCTGGCCATGTCTGAAAACCGTGTATGGGATGCCTGGAGATCCTGAGCCGCTTTTCTTTCCCGTTGATGAATATGGGTAATGGAGCGGGCGATCAAGTGAGTCATGGCGAGGAAAAGTCCGGCCACCACCAGACCCAAAACCAGGGCACCAGCACTGAGTTGAGCGGCCTTTTCATGCAGGCTCCAGTATTGATGTCGGGCGTTTTTACCAAGGGCAATTTTCATTTCCTGCTGGAAGCGTCCAATATGAGCCGAGCCGGACTCAAGTTTCGGCGACAACTCGGACATTTTCTCACGGGTCCGATGAAAGGCCATCCGGTATTGGGCATATCCTTGGTTGCGCGGAGGCACTTCCTGCCCCATCAGTCTTGTTTTTAGAAACTGATAGTGGGTAAAAATGGAGTCTATTTTTTTCAGGTGTCCTGGATTTGACAAAAGCTCCATTCGATAAGCCGTCAATCGGGTTTCAAGGTTGTCCAGGGCGGGAATCAATTCTTGTTCATGAATGATGCGGCATTGGGTCATGGTCTTGGCATTGGCCATTTTGTGCAGCAGTTGCTGGCACTCGTTGGCCGACTGCAGGGCTTCTCGGGTATGGTTGGAAACAAGAATGGAGAATTGATCCAAGAGCAAGAGGGGCACCAATTCCTTTTGATCCCAATGATTTCCTTGGCCCTGGGGTTTCCTCAGTCGACGCTTTTGTTGGGCAATTCCCAACAGTATTTCTTCGTGAAGATTGTTGATTGAGGAGGTGAATTCGGCCTGGTTGGGAACCAACTCATCATACAACACCTGCGAGGCATGTGCTGCAACCAGCTTTTCCGCTCTGAGGTCCAGAGTTGTGCTGCACAGGCCTTCCCAAAGTATGACGGCAGCGGTGAGGTTCTCGAATTCTTCTTTCAGGTCGTAAGCTTCGGCGATCCTTGCAGAAGCTTTCATCAGGGTGGTCATTTCCTGGTCCAGCGTCATCAGGGCATTTAAGTTGTTGGAGGCATCTTCGTTGTTCCAGTTGTTTCTTGCCAGGGCCTGAAGAATAAAACGGCGTTGGGTAAGGTGTTGAAAAAAACTGGTTTGTAGTTCCTGGCTATTAAAGAGGTCGTCGGTCAGGGTTTGCAGTTCCTTGTTAAGGCGCTTCTCCTGGACCAGGTATAGTCCTCCCGTGACGCCCCCGAAAACAAGGACGGTCAGGATAAGAAACCAGACCCGGGTTTCAATGGTGTTCAGTCGTTTCAGAAAATTTGAAGGCAAAACTCTTCCTTTTCCAACCATAGGTTGTGAAAACGGCTTTTCATGGGCTGCTTGTTTGAATCGGTGGCAGATCGCCCGGGTTGAGTTATTTTAAGTGCCCAACGGGTCCTATATTGACAAATGTCCCAACTAAATAATCCCTAGGAGACTGCACATGAGTTCTGCCCTGCGTGCATTTATGAACGGGCTGGTGGATTTTGCGGGCCTGTTTCCGCCGGCGATTCTGAGCATGGAGACTGCGGTCAATCAATACGCCGGATTTCGGGGTGAGCCAGAGGCTTGGATGCTGGGTCGATTCATCGTGCCTGCGGATCGGTTGCCCGAGTTCGCTGTCTGTGCGGAAAACCACCTGGCCACCGGCGACCCATGGGGAGTATCGGCCCTGTTGGGAGACCGTGAAGACGCCTCCAATTCGATTGCGATTCTGCCAATCCAGTGCCGGGCCATTGTTAATTTGGAGACCGAGCTGGCCGGACTGGCTGCGGTGGAGGTCCTGGAGGTTCCCTTGCCCGGCAATTCGTCGCCGGAGGGTCTTTCGTCTTTTCTCAATGCCTATCTCGATGGCCTGATGCGAGCCGGGGTTCAGGGGCGGGACCTGTTTTGGGAGTTGCCCCCATCCGTCCCCGAAAAATTGGAATTGCCTCTTTTGAAGGTGGTGTCTGATCTGGGCGACTCTCGTTCCGAATCGAGTCGGGCCACTTTGCGCCTGGGGGCCAAGCTACGCTGCGGTGGTGTGATCCCTGAGGCCTTTCCTTCGGTGGAACAGGTGGCCCGGGTGGTGGCCCACTGCAGGGATCTGGGCCTGCCTTTGAAATGCACAGCCGGTTTGCATCATCCGATTCGGCATCAGGCCAAGGAGCCACTGGTGATGATGCACGGGTTCCTGAATGTCTTCGGGGCAGGATTGCTGGCCCATGCCCATGGTTGGGACGCCGGTCAATTGGCCAGGGTGATCGCCGACACCGAAGCACGGTCTTTCCAATTTGATGCTGGCGAATTCCGCTGGCGCGATCATACTGTTCAGGCCGATACCGTGCGCACTCTGCGCAGCCAATATCTCTGCGGCTTTGGCAGCTGCTCATTTTCTGAACCCCGGGATGATCTGCAAAATCTCGGCTTGCTCTGATGCCCGAAAGGATTTAGTCACATGGATCCCACCTCTGATCCCTCACTGAAATCGTTTGTTCCCGTGGAAGAGGATTCCCACTTCCCCATCCAGAATCTGCCTTATGGGATTTTTTCTCCCACACCCCGGGAAGATTCTCGGGTGGGAGTGCGCATTGGCGATCAGGTGTTGGACCTGGCAGTGATCCAGGATTGTGGGTTGTTGGACAGTGCCAACCTGCCTGCCGATATCCTCAGCTATCCGGTTTTGAATCCTTTTATGGAATTGCCCAAAAAGCAACGGCGGGCGGTGCGATTACTTGTCAGCGGCTTGTTGCGCGAGGGTGAACCCACTCTTCGTGACGATGAAAACCTGCGCAGACGGGCCCTGGTGCCGGCCGATTCGGTGACCATGCATCTGCCGGTGGCCATCCGGGATTACACTGATTTTTACTCTTCCAAGGAACACGCCACCAATGTGGGCATCATGTTCCGGGGCAAGGACAACGCCCTGATGCCCAACTGGTTGCATTTGCCCGTGGGCTACCATGGCCGGGCCAGCAGCATCGGCATTTCCGGCGAAGATGTGGTTCGTCCCCATGGTCAGACCATTGCCCCGGATGCCAAGACCCCTTCTTTTGGGCCCAGTCGTTTGATGGATTTTGAATTGGAGATGGGATTCTTCGTGAGCTCGAACTCCTTTCAGGGTGATCCCATCGACGTGGATCAGGCTGCGGAGAACATCTTTGGCATGGTGCTGGTCAACGACTGGTCCGCACGGGATATCCAGAAGTGGGAATATCAGCCTCTTGGTCCTTTCAATGCCAAAAATTTTGCCACGCATATATCGCCCTGGGTTGTGACCATGGATGCTCTGGCGCCTTTCCGCAGCACAGCCCCGGTGCAGGAACCAGAGCCTCTACCCTACTTGCGGGAGAGTGATCGTCACACCTTTGATATCAACCTTGAAGTGCATATTCAGGCCGAAAACGACGAGGAGAGCCTGCGGGTTTGCTCCAGCAATTTCAAGCATCTGTACTGGACCATGGCCCAGCAACTGGCTCACCACACCGTCACTGGTTGCAACATGAGCGGTGGTGACATGCTGGCCAGCGGCACCATCAGCGGACCGGACAAGGGCAGTTTCGGCAGCATGCTGGAGATCACCTGGCGTGGCACCGAACCGATTGTCCTGCCAGGTGGGGCAGAACGCAAATTCCTTGCTGACGGCGACACCGTGACCATGAGTGGCTGGTGTCAGGGAGACGGCTATCGGGTCGGATTTGGCGAGGTGAGCAACACCATCCTGCCTGCCAGGAATCTGCAATGACAGCTGGCGGCCAAGACATCCTCTGGCAACCATCGAAGGATCAGGTGGCTGCTGCCCGGGTGACCCGGTTCAGGGAGTTTGTCAACCAAATCCATGGCCTGGATTTGACCGACTACGAAGGCTTGTACCAATGGTCTGTTGAAGAAGCCCCTGAATTCTGGCGCGCTCTTTGGGATTATTGCCAAGTGGTGGGTGATGGTCCGGGGGCAACAGTGGTGGAAGGTTTCCTACGCATGCCGGGGGCCCGTTGGTTCCCCGAGGCCCTGCTCAATTATGCTGAAAATCTTCTTCAGGGCCGAGACGCCGCCGAGGCCATCGTTTTTCTCAATGAACGAGGCGATTCCACCAGGCTGACATTTTCCCAACTGAGAGACCAGGTCGCTGCTTTTGCTTCGGCCTTGAGGTCCGATGGAGTTGGAAGCGGAGATCGAGTAGTTGGTTTTCTGCCCAATCTGCCCCAAACCGTTGTGGCCATGCTGGCCACCACCAGCTTGGGCGCCATTTGGTCCAGTTGTTCCCCGGATTTTGGCGTGGAAGGTGTGCTGGACCGGTTTAGTCAAATCGAACCCTCGGTTCTGGTATGTGCCGATGGCTATTTCTATGGCGGCAAGCAACACAACAGCCTCGCGGTTGTGGAGCTGATCAGGGAGCGGTTGAAGACTCTGCGCCGAACGTTGGTTGTGAACTATCTCGGCCAGGGGAAAAATTCCGATTCATCTCTTGCCGAGGGGTTGACTTCTTTCACCGACTATCTGGCCCAGGGAGCGGGAGCGAAACTTGAATTCACGCGCCTGCCTTTCGACCATCCTCTTTTTATCATGTTCTCTTCCGGCACCACCGGCCTGCCCAAATGCATGGTTCATTCGGCTGGAGGCACACTACTTCAGCATTTGAAGGAACATCGGTTGCACTGTGATCTGGGCCCGGATGATCGTTTCTTTTATTTCACCACCTGCGGCTGGATGATGTGGAATTGGCTGGTCAGCGGTCTGGCTTCCGATGCCACGATCATGCTCTATGATGGGCACCCCTTGAAACCCGGCCCGATTCTGTGGGATTACGCCCAGGATGAACACCTCAGCATTTTTGGCACCAGCGCCAAATACCTGGAAACCTGCCACAAATTGGGTTTGCTGCCCGCTCGGAGCCATGATCTGACTTCCTTGCGTTGCCTCCTGTCCACTGGCTCGCCCCTGGCACCGGAGTCTTTCGACTATGTTTACGGTGAGGTCAAAAAAGACCTGCAATTGAGCTCCATCTCCGGCGGGACGGACATCATTTCCTGCTTTGTGCTGGGAAATCCGGTTCTGCCCGTGCACCGGGGACGATTGCAGTGCAGGGGTCTGGGCATGAAAGTGGAAGTCTTCAACAGCGACGCTCAACCCGTGGTGGGGGAAAAAGGCGAGTTGGTTTGCTCGGCGCCTTTTGTATCCATGCCCACCGGATTTTGGAATGATCCGAAGGGCAGTCGTTACCATCAGGCCTATTTCGACCGCTTTGAAAATATTTGGTGCCACGGTGATTTTGCCGAGCTGACATCCGACGGTGGCATGATTATTCACGGCCGCAGCGATACCGTGCTCAATCCAGGCGGGGTGCGAATTGGAACCGCCGAGATCTATCGGGTAGTGGATCGCTTTGCCGAAGTCACCGAAAGCCTGGTTGTGGGGCAGAGTCACCAGGGTGATGTTCGGGTGGTGCTTTTTGTGGCTCTGCGGGAAGGTTTAACCCTGGGTCCAGACCTGGAGACCCGTTTGCGGCACAGGATTCGGGCCGAAGAAACTCCTCGTCATGTGCCCGCCGTAATACGGCAGGTTCCGGCCATTCCCCGGACGATCAGCGGGAAAATAGTAGAGCTTGCGGTGCGCAATATTTTGCATGGATTGCCCGTGGAAAACAGCGAAGCACTGGCCAATCCAGAGTCGCTGGCATATTTTTCGAATATGGTTGCTGAATTGTCGTAGGTCGTTGAGGAAAACCCGCCACATCACCTTCATAAATCCAATCGCTAGTTCGTGTCCTTCGGGCCGGGCACCTCCTGTTGCCATACTTCTGATTCTTTGTTTCGAAAGGGCATCATGCTGCGTCGTGTAAATGTTTTGTTGCTGTTGATCATTCCTGTGATCTGTATTGCCCCCAAAGCCTTGGGAGACGAAGGTATGTACCCCATGAGCGAACTGGACAAGCTGGATTTGAAGGCCGTCGGACTGGAAATCGATCCTTCCCTAATCTACAACCCCGACGGCTTGAGCCTGGTCGATGGCATCTGCAAGATTGGTGGCTGCACGGGGTCCTTCGTATCGGACGAGGGGTTGATGCTGACCAACCACCATTGCGCCTTCAGGGCCATTCGCGATGTCAGCTCCCCAGAACACGATTTCCTGACAGAGGGATTCAGCGCCATCACCAGAGGTGATGAAGCTCCGGCAGTGGGCTACACCGTTCGCATCACCGACAGTTATCGAGATGTTTCGGCCGAGGTTCTGGCGGTGGTCAGCGCAGGCATGGATCCCGAAAAACGCACCAAAGCCATCGAAAAAAAGATGAAGGAACTGAGTCTTGCCGAAGAGGAAGCCCATCCCGGCAAACGGGCCGAGGTCAGCGAAATGTTCCTGGGCAAAACCTATGTGCTGTTTCTGTACACCTACCTCAAGGATGTGAGACTGGTTTATTCGCCTCCGCTGGCCATTGGCAATTTTGGGGGCGAAGAAGACAACTGGATGTGGCCCCGTCACTCCGGTGATTTCAGTTTTATGCGGGCTTATGTCGGCCCTGATGGCGAGCCGGCCGACTATTCCGAAGACAACGTACCCTATGAACCAAAAGTTGTGTTGGAGGTGGGCAGCGAAGGTGTCCAGGAAGGTGATTTTGTCTTCATTTTTGGATATCCCGGGACAACCTATCGGCATCGTTCAGCGGCTTTTCTCCGCTATTTGAGTGAGCAATACATGCCGGTGGTTGTGGACTGGTATGGCTGGCAGATTGAGAACCTGGTGGCTTCGGCCCAGGGCGACCGTGGGCGGGAACTGGCCCTGGCCGCCAGGGTCAAGGGCCTGCAAAACACCTACAAAAATTTCCGGGGAAAGTTGCAGGGCATCGACAGGCTGGATTTGCTGGCGTCCAGGGATCGGCAAGAACAGCATTTGCAGCTCTTCATCGATTCGGATACCCAACGCCGGGACAACTATGGTCAGGTGCTCAGCCGTCTGGATGATTATTACACCCGGCGGGCCGAAACGACTGTCTTCGATCTCTGGTTGCGGTACATGCTGCGCAGCAGCGAGACCATGAGTGCGGCATTGACCGTCTGGGAAAATTCCATCGAGAAAAACAAGCCGGAGACGGAACGGGAGTGGGCTTACATGGCCCGCAACCTGGACCAGACCATCAATTCCCTGGTGATCAAGGCCGATACCTACGATCCCCAGGCCGATGCCCTTATCATGGGTGAATTGCTGCGCCGGGCCGAATCGATTTCCCAGGCCAAACAATTGCCTGCCGTTGCGGACATGACCGGTTCCGAGGGACAGAAAAAGGTCCGCAAATTCCTGGATGGGGCTTTTGAAAAAAGTTTGCTGATGGATTCCGATACGCTCTTGAAGGCCATGGAAATGGACACCGATGAACTGGAGGAAATGAACGATCCTTTCCTGCAATTGGTCGCTGGGTTGTATCCTCCCTTTCTGGAATTGCGGGAGGAAAATAAACGCCGCAAAGGTGAATTGGATCAGCTACAGGCTTCTCTACAGGAGATCAAGCGTCAGTTTCAGGGCCAGGATTTCGTGCCTGATGCCAACGGAACCCTGCGTCTGACCTTCGGCCGCGTCGAGGGCTACAGTCCCCGTGATGGGGTACGCCTGACTCCCTTGACCACTCTGGAGGGAATCCTGGAAAAAGACACCGGAATGGAACCTTTTGCTGTTCCGGAGCGTTTCAAGGATTTGATTGTTGCTGGAGATTTTGGCCCTTTTGCCCATCCGGAATTGGGGGCAGTGCCGGTGAATATTCTTTATAGCACGGACACCACCGGCGGGAACTCCGGCAGCCCCGTGCTGAACGCCAGGGGGCAGGTTGTCGGCCTCAACTTCGATCGGGCCTGGGAAGCAACCATCAATGATTTTGCCTGGGACCATAGCTACAGCCGCTCCATTGGAGTGGATATCCGATATGTATTGTGGGTGACCTGGAAATTTGGCGGTGCCGAACGGTTGCTCCGGGAGATGAGAGTGGATTTTTAAATATGAGAAATCAGGGTTCGGATTTGTCTTCCCTGGATCGTCTTTCCGAGGTGATCATAGAATCGTTGGGCGATGGTGTTTTGATTGTCGATAAAAACGGTCAGGTCCACCGGCACAACCAAAGATTCACCGAAATGTGGGGCATTGATCCGTTGCCCGGCGGTGTTCAGGATTCCCTGGACCTGGCCAACCTGGTCAAGGGACAGATGCGAGATCCGGAAACCTTCATGGAATCCATCAATTCCTTTGCCAGGCGCAAGGGGAACCTGGAACATGTGGATCTTTTGGAGTTCCTGGATGGCCGGATTTTTGAACGTCGTCAACGTTCACTGATTGATCAGGGCCTTGATTTGGGCCGCTTGCTTGTTTTTCGTGATGTGACCGGTCAGATCCAGGCCGAAAAATCCAGTCGAGCCCTGGCTTGTCAAGTTCAGGCTACCCAGCGCCTGGAAAGTCTGGGTGTTCTGGCTGGAGGCTTGGCCCATGAATTCAACAACATCCTGATGGTCATCATGGGCAATGCGGATCTGTTGTCAGCCGAGTGCGGTGGCTCCTCCACTGCCCAATCCCATCTTTCGGAAATAAGCACCGCCAGTCGCCGGGCCGCCGATCTCTGCGACCAGATGCACATCTATGCTGGAAAAGGCTCCTCACATCGTGAAAAACTGGATCTGGCCAAGGTGGTCAGGGATATGCGTCCCATACTGGACATAACCCTAGGTAAAAAGGTGGAACTGGAATGTAAATTCCCGTTGGAATTGCCCCTGGTGATGGCTGATATCACCCGGATCCGTCAGCTTGTTTTGAACCTGGTGAGCAACGCGGCCGATGCCTGCATGGTGGTGGGAAGCGGCCGGGTGGATTTGCGGCTTTTTGTTCGCCGTTGCGACCAATCGTTCCTGCGTGAATGCCCGTCCACCGCCAACGCCGAACCCGGCAATTTTGTTTGCCTGGAAGTTACCGATACGGGTTGCGGACTTGATCCTGTCCAGCAGTCAAGGGTATTCGATCCCTTTTACTCCACCAAATTTGCCGGTCGGGGATTGGGTCTTTCTGCGGTGTTGGGAATTGTGCGTAGCTGTAAGGGTGCGGTAAAAGTGCAAAGTCAGCTGAAGAAAGGCAGCAATTTCTCCATATTTCTGCCGGTGGTCGACTAGGTTCCAGTTGGGGCACAACTGATTTGTTTGCCCAAATGAACGGGAGCCGGTCGAAAAGACCGGCTCCCGTTTTCTCAGGGCAAAAGCCCGATATTGATGATCTACCGGTAATTGCTCTTCAGTGAATCCCAGTACGTCTCTTCATTGGAAACAGTTTCGCAATCCGCATTTGAACAGTCTATGTCGATCACGACGCCACCAGCAGCCAGGCAACCTTCAGCGGTCAACTCAACGCAGGAGAAGTCGGGAAGGCAGCAGCCGACCAGATCTTGTGTCTCCGTGCAGAAGAACATGTTGTCAAAGCCGAATTGGTTGGCTGTGCTGCCGAGGATTTCAATGCTGGCAATGTTGTCTACGGCTGCATTAAGTGTGACGATATCCCACAGGCAGAAGGTCCCATTGGGGTCACCAACGCAATCGGCTCCATCACTGCTGGTGCCAACGGTATTTCCTACCGCGGAATCCACGGCAACCCCGTTGGCGTCATAAGCGGTGACGGTCACCGGCAACGAGACGGCGGAGGCCACATACCAAAATTCCAGATACTGCACGGGTGGATTCAGGGAAATGGAGATGTCATCTGTATCCAGGAAGTAGGCTGCGGTGAAGGAGGATGGTTCGTTTGCGAAGTTTCCACCGCCACCGTCATCTGCATCGATTAGGCTGAGCCACGACGCCCCAAAGGTTACGTTCACATCACCAGGAATCAGGCCAATTGGTACATTGTCGCCAAGACCTTAGAAGTTGATGAGATTGCAACTTTGGACCAGCGGGACCATCACGGTCTCTCCAGGCGCATTGCTTCTGTCGATATTGAGATTGTTGCTAAAACCTTCGGTTTCAGCGGCGATGAGCGGCATGGCAACCAAGGTTGTGATGGCCAACAGAAATAAATAGCATTTCAGATTCTGCATAATGTCCCTCCAGACATGAATTGGACTTGGTGCCAATACTATGCATAGCCAAACTGCACCAAAAAAGATTGGCTACTAGCCTGTTCCCCACCGGCACACTACCACATGAGGAGACTCCTGACAATTTGAAGATGGTATTGATTTTTAATTTGGATTAAATCTGGAATAGGCCGATTCCAAATGGAATCGGCCCTGCTAAAATCGGGCCTTTAATCCAGGCCTAAAGCCCAAATCCAACTCTGAATTCCAACCAGCTCTGCGCTTTTGTATCACCGGCCTCGAAGATATAGTTGTAACGAACACTCACATGCCCGACAAATGAATCCCAGGGTAGGTGGTAGCCAAATTCCGGGGCCACCGCCATATGCCAGTTGTCCTCTTCAAGGGCGTATAACCCGAGAGTAGATCGTTTTTCCAACCAGGCAGTCCCGGCATTCATGGCAGTGTAAAATCTCCCGGAACGAATCTTTCTGGGACCAAATTCATAATAGGCCGCCAGGTAAATTGGCACAGTGTTGATGTACTTTCCCCACTTGCCGGTAGCCTGAACATGATCAAGAAATACCGTCTCGTTTCCAGTTTCTGAAAACACGTTGTACCCCACGTTGACGCCCCACAGGAAATTGCTGTTGACCCTTTTGCGGTATTCAACATTGATACCCCGAGCCTGGAAGGCGGAAATGAAGTCGCTGGTGTTTCCAGTGCCAATGGTTGAGCTCCAGGATATTCCAAAGGAGTTGCCTCCGGCCACGGCCAAGGAGGGGGACAGGCTGCAGACCAACAGGAGCAACAAGACAAGGAATAGGTTTTTCATGATGACGCTCCTTTCTAGCGGCTGGTAGCCTGGATGTAGGTAGATTGGGTGAAACATTGATTGATACCCCGGGGAATATCCACACTGGTAGGATTGCTGCCCTGGCCACTGAGAGCACCGTTCAGAGCGGCAGCCCAGAGAACAGGGGTCACTAGATCGGGATTATCAAAGTCGTCTTCAGTGATGCCACGCCAATCAGTCATACCCCAGATGATGGTCCCCTGGGTGTATCGGTAGTATCCAGTAGTAGGATAACCCCAGCCATATCCGGGATAACCCCAGTAACCGTATCCGTAATAGATGAAGCCAATCCAGGCGTCACTTTGCACTGCGCCCACCTCGACAATTACGTCGGGTACGGTATCGGCGACAGCAAATCCAGGCTCAAAGACACGAATAAATCCACGGGCAGCCATCTGCTCGGCGATGGTATCGAGAATGGTCTGGTCGTGATTACGATCCAAGGGTTCAGATGAATCGTCATTGGGATTGATCATGGGCAGGACGGTATCGGGCATGGCCCAGAACAGCAGATCATTGTAATTGCCGTCGGGATTGTCGATGGTAACTGCAAGGCCGATATCGCCGAGATCTTCCGGTTGGTTGGGGTAGCAGGCACCCAACACCAAAGCCAGAGCCAGGCTGGAACCAAGCAGTAGCAGCAGACGGGCATTTTTCTGATTTCTCATGGTATCTCCTGTGTTTGGAATTTAGTTCGCCACCTAAGGTATGCTAGAAACCAAAATTTAACAATACTCAACTCTCGCTCTGGTCAAGCTAGGCATTACCTTTTGCATAGTTGGGGTATATCTGGCTCGTATGGCTTGCCTTGATGAAAATTTGGGCACAGGAGCCCTATTGGCTTATTTCTTTTTCCGGTCCTTCATGGCCTGAGCCTTGGCTTTGCGATACTCGCCAAGCAAGGTCCGTGTTTCAGCCTCAACGCCATCAAGGTCAAAACTATGCCACCGGGAGGTCAGCTTGTTATAGGCGTCGCCCAGATCCCTGACCATGTCCTTGTCATCGGCATGGGTTTCAACATAACCCTTATACCCCTTGATAATGTTGAGCTTGCTGAGTATGAATTCCGCTTGTCCGGGAATTTGTGGAAATATTCCCGATTCATGGTTGTGGCAGAACAGGCAGGTGCTCTTGACCTTCGTGGCAAAGATGAAGTCCATGTCCATGGACCCATGACAGGTTACACAGCTGGGGGCACTGCCGTCTTTTTCCAGCAGTTGGTAGTGATGGCTCGTGACAAAGGCATCGTGCTGATCCTCGTGGCACTTGCCACAAGTTTCGGGGATCTTGTCGTATCGAACGGGGGCGAGTACTCCCTTGTGGGCAATTTCAAGGTTGTCGGTATTGTCATCGCCGCCATGGCAATCGGTGCACTCCAGTTCGGCAATTCCATGCACGGAAACTTCGAAATTCACATTGTAGTCGTATAACTTCTTGTGGGTGACTTTAAATTCCCTCGACTTGTGGCATTGGTGGCACTTGTCAGCCCTGACCGGTGTGGCGACAAGGGTTACAAAGAGGGAAACAAGCAGCAAACGCGTGTACGACATGATGGATCCTTTCGTGGCGCCAACCATGGGCGCGACACTCCAAAAATCTGATTTGCGTAACCCTGCTATAACAATCCAGGGTCACCCCGAGTTCCAATTAACCCTGTTTGTGAAGCCCAACAACGCCGGTTTCAATATCGACGGCATGTTTGATGAGCATGGTCATGACCAATAATCCGGTGCCCCAAATCCCCAGGCTGACCATCACTTCGGTGAACGATGGCATGTATTCGACAATCTCGCCCAACGGAGTGGGGATGAAGCCGGGAAAAACCAATCCCATACCCTTTTCGATCCAAATGGCGGCGATAAGCATGGCCAAAGGAAGGTTGCGCACCAAAACGCCGCGGTTTTCAAATTTTCGTGAGACAAGAGCCAGCAGCGCCAGCACATTCATGCTGATGGATGTCCAGATCCAGGGCACCAGCACGTTGTGTCCGTGCAGGCCGAAGAACAGATACCTGGAGCTGGCCACATGGGCGCTGTCGGCATAGAATTCGGTGAACACCTCGGATATCAGCAGGAAAATATTGATCAGTCCCGAAATCAAAACCACCATGCGCAGGAAGCTGATAACCCGGTCGCCCATGGGGTATTTGGTATATCCTTTGACGATTTCCAGGACCAGAATAATAAAAGCGGGGCCTGCGCAAAAGGCGCTGGCGATGAAGCGGGGAGCCAAAATTGCGGCGTTCCAATAGGGTCGGCCCGCCAGGCCCGTGTACAGGAAGGCGGTCACCGTGTGGATGCTGATGGCCCAGATAATGGAGGTGTAGACAAAGGGCAGGTACAACCATTTGGCAGGTTTTTCACCGCGGTACTTCTTGTAAAGCAAATAGCCCGGCACGTGCAGGTTCAACAAAAGGTAGCCGTTCAACACCAGAACATCCCAGGCCAGCATGGAAACTGGAAAGTTGAACTTGCCGAAAGGAGGCATCATGTGCCACATGCGGTCCGGCCGGCCGAGGTCAGCCACCACAAACAACAAACACATGATGATGGCGCCGATGGCCACCATTTCCCCCAACAGGACGCCTCCTTTGAGTTCCTGGTTGTGGTAAAGATATCCGGGAATCACCATCATCACCGCGGCGGCGGCCACTCCGACCAGAAAGGTAAAATTGGCGATGTACAGTCCCCAGGAAACCTGGTCGGTCATGCCGCTGACACCCAGGCCGTAAATGGCCTGGCGGTAATAGGCATAAGCCCCACCGGCCATCAGGATCATAAGAAATCCCAGCCAGGAGTAATAGCGGATCCCTCCGGTGAACATCCCACGGACGGACTTGAAGACAAAAGTGGAATAAGAACCCAACGAGTTGGCCATGGCTGCTCCGTTTAATCGAAGAAATAGAAGAAATTAGGGTCTGTGCCCACTTCTTCCTTCAGAACAAAAATGCGTTTGTTGTCGATGATGAGCCGGATCACGCTGTCGGGATCCAGAAGATTGCCGAACTTGCGACTGCCGGTGGGGCAAATGTCATGGCAGGCTGGATTCAATCCCTTGCGCACCCGATTGATGCAGAAGGTGCACTTCTCAATAACCCCTTTGTAGCGAGGGCGGTTGCCGAGGTAATGGGTGTCGGGATTGACTTCGTCGGAAGGGATTTCGGGTTCCACCCAGTTGAATTTTCTTGCCCAGTAGGGGCAGGCCGCAGCGCAGTAGCGGCAACCGATGCACCAGTTGTAGTCGACCACGACGATGCCGTCTTCTTCCTGCCAAGTGGCCTCCACGGGGCAGGCTTTGATGCAGGGTGCATCATTGCAGTGATGACACTGCACCGGCATGTAATATTTACCTTCAGCCGGAACCTGGTGGTCGTAGTCGTGAACGGATTTTTCAACATCCAGGGAGCCTTTTTCCATTTCCAAGACGCGGATGTACTCCACCTGGTCGCCCCGGTCGCCACGGCCCCGGTGCTGGTTGTTCTCTTCCACACAGGCGTGCGTGCATTTTCGACAACCAATGCAAGTGGTAAGATTCAGGGCGTATCCGAATCGCACACCGGGTTTGGCTTCGCTGGCACCAACGGTGATATCTTCCCGGTCGTATTTTTTGTTGTAGTCTTTTTCCAGCCTGGCCAGGACCTTTTCTTGTCCTCATCGGTCAATTCCTTGAAGTGTCTCTGCAGAAAAACATCCAGGCTGAAGGCTTCGGACTTGTCGGGCATGGTGATGGCACCGGCGGTCACGGCACTCAGTAACTTGATGAATCCGCGACGGCTGATGTCGCCGTCCTTGAATTTGGTTTTCCGGCTCAATGGGACTCCTCACTGTGTCCAATGGGATCCAATCTCAGCACTGGTCCTGACAATGGTTGCATTGCGGGGAAGGCCGGTGAGTGGGGAGGGTGACACTCAACGCAAAGCCTGCGCATGGATAGGTTATCCTCATCCTGATCCAGGTCCCAATAGCCGGTGGTTCTGCCGTGTATTCCCTTGTCCCAGTCGCGCAACTTCGGGCCGTGACATTCACCGCAAAGCAGGTGGCTTTCATTGAAGGAAAGCGACTCTCCGTTGAGCCTGGTCAGCTTGTCGTAATCTTCGGGGTTGTGACAGTCGAGGCACCAGAGGTTGCCGCCGCCGTGGACCAGGGTCCACACCGAATCTTCGGGTGCCAGTCCATTGGTGGCCATGTATTCTTCAATCCGCAACCGCACGCCGATGCGGGCCAGGTTGCGATTGGTCATTTTGTCCTGATCCGCTAGGCCCATAAGATCACCCAGGGAAACCCAGTTGCCGAAGGAAACCTGGTGGGAGTTTCCGTCCTCATCATCCCATTCCAGGGGTTCGAAATGCTCTTCTTCCAGAATGCGAACCGTGGCGTTGGATTCCTGGTCGGCATGACAATCCATGCAGGGGAAATACCCGTGGTCATCTTCCAAAATGGTGATGCGGTCGGATGTGGACAGGCTGAAGGCATGGTTTGGAAGGACCACAAGGAGAGCGAGGGCGGTAAAAATCAGAAACACGCGCATTGGGGGAATCCCCTGGTTTAAGGCGACAAATCGGCAGGTCGTTAAAATCCCACCCGAGAGGTAGGAATATAGTAACCTGCAGAAATTCAATTTTCAAGCAAAAGAGGACAAAGCTGTCGACTTAATCCTCAGTGCCGAGCCATTTGTAAACGATTCCGGCCAAAACTGCACCAACAATGGGCGCAACCCAGAAAAGCCAAAGGCGAATGAGACACCCAGAAGGCCGATGCCGACCTCGGGAAAGGCGGCAGCCAGCAAGGCGGCGCCGCAACCTCCGAGAACAAGCCAGAAAGTGCCGATAAATTCAGCGCCTAGTTTCCGGGCCATGGTTCTGCTCCTGGAAAAATATTTTGAACTCACATTTATTTAGAATTTCATAACCCGGGCAAAAATGCACATGTTATTTTGAAGGCTGGGGTCAGTGACCGCAGCTATCGGTATCCCCGACATGAGGATGCCCATGCTCCAACTCTTCAGCAGTGGCTTCACGCACATCCACTACTTCAATTTCAAAATTCAACACTTTGCCGGCCAAGGGATGGTTGCCGTCCACCAGGATTCCGTCATCATTGATTTCCTTGATGGTGACATACTGGACCTGCCCTTCGGGACTCTGAGCCTGGAACTGCATGCCGGGCTGGATGTCATCCTCATCGCCAAAGGCATCCTTGGGGATGGTTTGAATGGCTTCCGGAACCACATGACCGTAGCCATCTTCGGGCTGGACGACCACCGTGACTTTGGCACCAGCAATCAGATTGGTCAGGGCTTTCTCCAGCCCGGTCACAATGTTGTTGCCACCGTGCAGGTAGGGAAGAGCCTCGTTTCCCAGGGAGGAATCGATTGTCTGACCTTCTTCGTCTGTCAGGGTGTAGTGCATGAACACTACGCAATTGTCGGTGATCTTCATTCTGGACCTCGCCGTTGGATTGAATGGTCATTACTTGATTAATACACCCCAATTATGCAAAACCACGTTGACCGAAACCACTTAAGTTGCTGCCATGGTACACCATCAGCGGAAAAAGTCAGGATTTTCTGGACCTCATGTATCACGGATACACCACGGTCCAGAAAATCCTGACTTTTTCCACTGCTGGCGCA
>JAJRZA010000051.1 GCA_024275485.1 Candidatus Krumholzibacteriota bacterium
ACCGCCCTCAAGAAGCCGAACGGCCTCCAGCTTGAACTCCGTTGTATAAACTCGTCTTTTCCTTGCCATGATGGGCACCTCCATGATTGCTGAGGATAAGCGATCTTATCTTGGTGTCCATTATTTCAGGCAGGATCACTCACTGATCTTCCCCTGAAATAACGGACAGACGGTTTGCTCATGCATCCAGGCTTTGTCTCACATTGGATAACCGACAGCTGGGGACCGGGTAATGTCTGGAATTCAGATTTTGGCCGCTTGTTTAGCTTTTTTGCGGGACTGAATTGAAGAAAAGTCAATAAGGGTGTAGACTGGTGAAGGAATTGGGTCAAAAAAAATGGGGACATAGGTGTTTGTTTTTACTTGAATACCCTAGAAATAGAATACCCTATTTCTCTCGAAACTTGAAGTCACCATGGAGTAACGAATGAAAGTGCAAATACTTGGAACAGGATGTAGGAAATGCCAACAACTGGTAACGGCGACCGAGCGCGCGGCGGCTGAATCGGGTATCCAGCTTGAGATCGAGAAGGTCGAGGACATCGATGGCATCCTGGCCTTCGGTGTGATGACCATGCCCGGCCTGGTGATTAACGGCGAGGTTGTTTCGAGTGGAAAGATCCCGAAAGACGCGCAGATTATTGATTGGCTTGAAACCGCAGCGAAGGGGTAGAGAATGAAACCGAAGGTGTTGTTGACGATCGTGTTGCTGCTTTTCGTGGTCGGTACTGTGGGTTATGCCATCACGAAGAAGCTCGGTGAGGCCGAGGTGAAAAGTGAGGCCGAGGTGAAAACCAAGGCAGCCTTCGTAGTGTTCTATTTTCACGGTGCCAAGCGCTGTGAAACCTGCAAGAAGATGGAGGTATGGGCGCGTGAGGCGGTCGATCAGGAGCTCAGCGCCGAGCTGAACTCCGGTGACATCGAGTGGCGGGTGGTTGACATCTCCCGGCCGGAAAACGAGGCGATCGCCGTTGAGTTCGGGGTCTCGTACAGCAATGTTGCAATCGCCCAGGTGAGTGAAGGAGCGCTGACCCGTCACAAGGTACTCGAGCAGATCTGGAGCCTGGTCGACGACAAAGATGCCTATCTCCACTATGTCACCGACGAGCTTCGTAAATTCATGTCTAGCGAGGCCAGTTGATGATCGATGTGTTGCTGCTGTGGGCGTCAGCGCTGTGGCTGGGGATCTTGACGTCCATCAGCCCCTGCCCCCTGGCCACGAACCTGGCGGCGCTCTCGTTTGTGGGGAGGCGCGTGGATCGGCCGGGCTTCGTGGCGGCGAGCGGCGCCCTGTACACCTTGGGCCGTGTTCTGGCGTACACGGTGCTGGGTGCCCTCCTAGTGACGAGTGTCTTGGCCGCACCGAGCCTCTCCCGCGGGCTGCAGATGTGGTTGAATTTCTTTCTGGGCCCTGCCTTGATTCTGGTGGGCATGGTGGTCTTGGATCTCATCTCCATGCCAAGCTTCGGCTTCTCGGGTTCGTTCTCTCCGGAGCGGGTGGAGCGGCTGGGGTTGATGGGCTCGCTTCTGATGGGTCTGGTCTTCGCCCTGTCGTTTTGCCCGGTCTCGGCAGCCATCTTCTTCGGCAGCTTGGTGCCGCTGGCGGCGAGCTCGGAGTCGACCCTGGCACTGCCGATCGCCTACGGAATAGGAACGGGGTTGCCGGTGTTGCTCTTCGCCGTATTCTTCGCCATGGGAGTGAAGTCGGTCGGCGGTCTGCACCGCAAGCTCACCGATATCGCAAAGTGGGGACGGTGGGCCACAGGCGTCGTATTGATTCTTGCGGGGATCTACCTGGCGCTGATCTACGTGTTCCGTGTTCAACTGTTCTAGACCTGATTTCATGGACATTCTGGACCGGCATGCAATCTTGTCGGATAAAGGACTCCGGCGCGAGGCGCAAAATGTTCAGAACGGGGTTTCAACACCTCCAATATGAACGTGGCTGAAGAAACCATGGCCCGCATCACCGATGTAGCCGCTGGTAGGGTCGAGGACTGGCGCGGTAACCCGCAGGACTCCCCTTGTCTGTATCCAGGGTTTCCCCCTTCGTGCCCGGGTAGGGTTGTCCGTGATTCCGTTTCCAATCCCCGCCACTTCACACGCAGCGTGCGGATTTCCCGCACTACGCGTTTCTGTACGCTTCGTATCAAGATTTATGGGGCCTATCAAGCTGGAGCAGCTTTCAGCTAGGCACTATTGCACTTGGCATATCCAGTATGGTCCTGTTTGGCCGTGCAACCGGCGGCGATGGAGTCGCGGCACAACTCGCAGGAATCGCGCAACACCCGACAGAGATGCGCGTCACCGTCGTGCTCGACTTGCTCTGCTGCTTCTCGGCCCTGGTGCTGGGCGTAACGCTCTACACGATCACGCGCGTGCAGGATTCGGCTCTCGCAATGCTGGCTATGGTCTGCCGCATCGGCGAGGGCTTCTTGGTTGCCACAGGCATACCGAAAACACTCGGACTGCTCTGGTTGGCGTCGACCCCTGGCGCAGATGTACAGGACACCGCGTCGATACAAGCTCTCAGTGCGTACCTGCTTCGGGACAATGTGGCTCTCACCTCGACCTTTTTCGCCGTGGGCAGTTTGATCTTTTCCTGGCTCCTCCTGCGGGGCCGAATGATCCCCGCCTAGTCAGTTGGCAAATAAGTAGCCGACGTACTCTGCGACATAAGCCATGCATGGCTTATCCTCGGACAATAGAGCCATAACAACTAACGCCAGATCCTGCGGAAGCTCTCCTTCCCCAAGGACCCGCTATCTCGAGACTCCCCATTAGCCCCCCTAAAACCTGCAATCAAAACGCCTTGATCGGGCCCGTGTAACCACCCCGGGAATGACGAGGTTCCGAAACGAAGCGCAAGCAGGGATTTCCGGATTTGGTCGTGAAACCGGTTGGGGCCGGGATATGCCTGAAATTCAGTATTTGAGTCCTGGCTGGGCCGTTTGCCGGATTTTAGCTGCACGAATGATTTGAATCGGTGCCCAGAAAGGAGTAGAATGGTGTCAAGATCCGGCCAAAGGAGGGGGACTATGCGTTTGTTTTTCCTTGATATATTTGTGGTTTTTGATTGGTTTGTTTCCAGTTCCACAGTCCAAGGAATAGCATGTTTTCATTTCCCGTTCAACACCTCCACCAGCACCTTCCCTACACAGCCTGAGGGCGGCTTGATGCCCATCCATGCCGATAGCGTCCGGGCAACATCCACGGTCTCCACGCGACGGTACACTTCTACCGGGTTCAGGCCGCATCCGGCAAAGATAACCGGAACAAAGGTATCGTAGCTCCACGCTCCACCGTGATTCGCAGCCACTATTTCTCCATGGAAATCGTTGACAAAATGATGCGATTGGAAAAGCACCAATACATCTCCCGATCGCTGGGGATTGAAGTTGTTCAACGCCGCCCGCAGAAGCGGTGTGTAGGGCAAGTGGTTTTCCTGCATGGCCGTACTCGAAACCGCGAGCGCAATCCCTTCAACATTCATCAACTCGGTGGCAATCCTCTGCTCCACTTTGCCCTGATCCAATCCTTTTTCCCGGATGAGTTTTCGGTCAAGATAGACGTAGGGCGGGAAGAAGTTCAGAATCAATTCCTGCCCAATGCCAAACTGTTCTTTCAGGGCTGCGATTACCGGCTCTTTGTCCCAGTGGTCGGGAGAAACATAACCGGAGTTAATCCCCATAGACCGGAGAAAGCCCGGTACGTCCGGACCACCGTGATCGGCAGAAAGCACGATCAAAGTATTGGCCAAACCAACCCGCTTATCCACATAGGCAAACAAATCCGCCAGAGTTCGATCCAACCGCAACAAGTTGTCTTCCGCTTCGAGGCTTGACGGCCCAAAAATGTGCCCGATGTAATCGGTAGAGGAAAAACTGATCGCTAAAAAATCGGTCACATCGTCCTGCCCCAGCTGTTCCGCATTGAGAACCGTCTTCGCAAAATCGAGTGTCAGTTCGTCACCCGCTGGGCTGAACGTCAAAAAGTTTGAAAAATTCGCATTTGTGGCGGAACCGTATTGATGGGGAAACGTTTTCCCAAACCCGCCGATATCCATCTCCCACGGTTTGTCGTCATCATTCCCGATGACCTGCCAGGGTGACGGCCCCCCGGTCCTTCACCGAAACGCCGAAAATCTTAGCCTTGCCGTTGAAGCGCAAGAAGAGCTCATCGCTAAAAGTGGACACCAGAATGTTATTGGGTGAGCGTCCATCAGTGGAAGCGAGTTTCTGCGTGGTATCAACTTCCGTAGCTTCATCAATATCGGCACCTTCGGAGAGGATGTGGTACCGGGCATCCTCAATGTTGTAGGCCAACCTTCCGCTCTTGCGGTCGAACCAAACATTTGCCACCATGCCATGTGTGGAAGGATGGGCACCAGTCGCCAATGTCGTGTGCCCCACAACCGTTTCGGTGTTTGCATGGGCGTGATGGGCATCTTTGAAAACGACACCCTGCTCCAGCAAATAGCGGAATCCGCCCTCGCCCATCCGGTCCAAATACCAGCTCATCATATCCCCGTGCAGCTGATCCACCGTAATTTGCAGAATCAGTTTCGGAGGTGCCGGCTCAGCAGAACTCACAGTTGCACACGCCATGATAAACAGAGCACAAAATTTCACTTGCCACTTCATCATTACATCTCCAAATTGGAACTCAATGAAAAATGCGGACCGCCCTCACCTGGCAATTATTTCATGCCGTGGGGCCATTGAAACCTCTCTGATCCCTAAATCGGTTTCGAGTCAACCAACAGAACCCAACGTTAAACAGATTTCAATTCAGGTCGTTGCCATGTCCCGTCCAGATAGTTTTCCTTGGGGAGATAGAGACGAAGGATGAAAGTCCAATCCTTGAAAATCTCCATGTAGTTGTCCTGGCTTTTGTCGCCACCGAAATGGATGACGGCGGTGCCGTTCGCGTCTTTTTGGGCAAACTGGGAGTTGATGTTGTAGGTGTCCGTGATGCAGAACCCGCCCTTGTCATACACGGTGATCGACCAAAATGCATTCGCAGGCACATCGCTGAGTGTCAAGGTCTGGGGCTCATCCGATGTGGGATAGAAATCCACATACGCAGCCTGGTCCGGAGTGAATCCACCCCAACCCACTGAAGTGCCGCAGTTGTGCTGCTTGAGAGTGGGAACACCCTTTTTACCGAAGTAGACATCGGGACTGATC
Source organism: Candidatus Krumholzibacteriota bacterium (assembly GCA_024275485.1). GTDB lineage: Bacteria > Krumholzibacteriota > Krumholzibacteriia > LZORAL124-64-63 > LZORAL124-64-63 > LZORAL124-64-63. The sequence continues at coordinate 5,190 of JAJRZA010000051.1, forward strand.
TTCTCATTCTTGGCAATCTTCTGATACTTGGTGCGCATTTCCAGGATTTCATCCATATTCCACTGGTGGGATGCTTTGTAGGCGCTGCCTTTGTTCTTTTGTTTGATGGAGAGTTTTGCCTGAAGAGCATTCGCGGCAGCCATGTCCTGGGGGTCTTCCACATTTGCCTGGGTGCGCACAACGACGATGGCGTATGGAGTACCTACGTTTTCTTTGGTGAGTGTGTATTCGCCGGGCTTTACCAAAGCAAATGGGTTGTAGTGCTCTTCTGATATGACCCACGCGGTTTGATAGCGACCGTTGGTTTCAGGCATTATGAGGGTGGCTGGTTCGGTAAGATCAAAAACGGCCCAGGAGTAGATGGTGTCGTAGTTTTTACGCATTACATCGCGGTCTTTCGGGTTAGCTCCTTTCTTGTTGTTCATCCAGACGCCCATTCCATTGGTACCGGTGGCTGCTGCAATTTTTTCGACGTAGCTGGCGATGATCACTTGCGTCTCGGCAAGGCCATAGTTTTCGTCGGTTACGGTTGTTGTCTGGGCCGCTTCCGATGAGGCTTTCGTTGCATCCTCTTTGTTGGATGAACATGCGGAAAAAAGCAAGCTGGCTGCAACCAGTGCTGTGAGTATTATTCTTTTCATTTTGCATTCCTTTTTGTCTCTATTTAATGAGTTCAATTTCGCTTGGACGCCAAGACTTGCTGATCCAAGGTTCTAGCGGGCCGTACATTCTAAGAATTACGAACCAGCTTTTTCCGGGAATGGTTTGCAGCCAGTTTTTCTCAAAACCCTTGGGTGGCTCAGGGGCGAAATAAACATCGAAAGAGCCATCTTTATTTTGCTTGAAGCCCTGGTCCTGACTGCCAACGGTTGGGAACTGCTGGTCTGTCTGGAGCATGGAACGAGTCTGCGAATCATACAGCGTGAGCGCCCAGAAGTCATTCACCGGCACATCCTTGGGGACATGAATCCGGTAGACCTTCGAACCATCGAAAGCCTCGTGGTTGGCATCCTTGAAGGCGATGGCGTAGTCGGAGCCTTTCCCTTCACGGGGTTTGGCCATTGCAGGAGTCACGGCGGTGTAGGTGTAATGGAAGAAGGCACGGGCATCAGTATTGAACGCACCGTCATAGTTGAAGTACACATTCTTGCCCGGATAGGCCATCACCCATTCCGTGGGTTTGTCCTGATAGAAATAGACCATTTCAAGATCACCGCGTGGGTACCAGTTATTGGCTCTTGCTGAAGCGTTCCCAATGGCAACCGCATCGGTCAGAATCTTTTTCATGCGGGCATCTGGCGCAAACTTTTGGCCTTTTTTGATGCCAATCGAAGCAAACAGACCTTTGGTTTCGGCGTCCAGCATTTCGTCGGATTCTTCCTGAATCAGGTGATCCAGATGCACAAAATATTCAAAATCATTCGGGTGGATGGTATTGAATTCCTTGCCCGACATGCTGACATATTCACAAGGCTTCGGATGATCCTTCTCGGAGAGAGGATACACCTTGAGATGGTCTTTCACGTTTTTTACTGCCGGAGCAATCCCCTTGGAAATATTCCCACGCATAAACAGCCAAACCGCATGGGTTGTGGGTTTAATCAGGTTGTATCCTTCGGGAATATCCCCCTTGTATGCGGGCGGAAGAACGAGATATTTCCCCCCCTTGCCACGGTCTGGACCTGCCAAGCCCACATCACCCACATACCGGAACCAGGCATCGTTAAAGGCTCCCAGCATGGCGGGGGGAACTTCGACCACAACCGGACCCACATCCTTTGTATTGACATGGGGCATGATGTAGAGCGTTGAGGTGTTTGCCGTGAGAAAAAGGGCATGGGAATCCATTAATTTGTCAAAAATGGCCACTTTACCAATCGCATTCACTCCCAGCACAGCTGGCCCTTTTCTAAGTTCTTGCAACGAGGCACCGGGAATGCCCCTCAAAAAGGCATCAACGCCACGAGCACGATCAAGATAGTCTTGAACCAAATCCGCTGTCTCTTTGGTTGGAACCCCATCAAAAAACTCCAATGTCCCAATGGAGGTTTTTACCTCATCAGGAGTCATGATATTTTCCGGGATGGGAGTCGTCATTTTATAGTGCTCAGACGGTTTTTTCGAGGCCTCAGCTTGAGAAAGCAGAATACTTGCACAAAAACCAACCGCCAGGATTACTAATACTGTTCGTTTTTTCATGGTCTAATCCTCATTTGTTAAGCCAAAAAATATTCTGTTTCAACTTATACTGTTTTCCAAAAGTTACTATCCGCTTTGCGCACGACGTGCTAGTGTACCGGCCATGAAATTGGATTCAAATATTTATCGGCGGGAATTCACCCGGTTTTCCACTGATATAGTGCATGGGGTGTTTCCCGGCATAGATTTGGTCCAGCTGGACTCAGGTCCTTTAAAGGGTTGGATTATCACGGCCAAAGTTGGCCCATATCATGTGAATGCAGGCAGTTTTGACCGGGTTCTTTTGTATGATGGAAGATTCAACCCTGAGATGGTGCATGTCGGGTTCATCTCCAGTCGGGGTCATGAAGCCATGTCGCAGGCACATGTGTATAACAGCGGAGTCATTTCACTGGATTACGGTTCCAGCTATATGCATGAAGTATTTCCGGCCAATACGGTTTGGGTCAATATCTTTGCTTCTGAAACAGTTGTGATGAAGGGCATTCAGTATTCAAAGAAAAAGTTGCATGAAAATCCTCACATGCTTCTTGAAGGTTCTCGCGATGAGTTGCTGCCGTTGATTGGGTTGGTCAATGAGATCATACTCAAGTCCTCCACAGAACCAATAAAAATTAATTCCAAGCTGGCAGCGCGCTTCAGATCACTCTTGCATATCCTGCTGTATTCCCGTTTCACTGAAGATGTGTATGAGCAGCCGTTTGTTGCCGGAGATTTGTTTCGGATGTCTTTGTTAAGCAAAATTGAAGAACTATTTCAAAATAATAATAGGCCTCTTTCTCTGAATGAAATTTGTTCAGCCGCTAATATGAAACCCAGGACCCTGCAGAAATATTTCCATGAAATTTATGGTTTGGGCCCCACTGAATTTTTTCGCATACGCAGCTTGAACGGTGCCCGAAACGATTTAATGAATGGAGCAACCAGTGTCAGCAATGTTGCCAACCAATGGGGATTCGCCCATTTCGGACGTTTTTCTCAAAAATACAAAACTTTTTTTAATGAAAGTCCCAGCAGCACTATTCCTGCCAAATACTCCATCCGGCGTAAATCCTGCCGTTAAAACCTGTCCTCCTATTGGTGCATATCAGCAGTAATGCTAAAGGGAGACAGACGCAGGTTACAAGCTAAGGGGTATCAACCTTCCCGGCGGATTTTAATACCCTTGTAAGGCCTAACGATACCATTTATTCCATCCGCATTGAATTCTAACGACTTAACCCACAATGACGATACCTATAATTATGATAAAACTCTTTCTGAATTTCCTGCTTTCGTCGTTAAAATCTCGTCAAACACTTACCATGGAGGACATCGCCCTCCGACATCAACTCGAAGTTCTCCAGAGAAATGCCAAGCGACCACGACTAAAAACCGAATGATCGGGTCCTCTGGGCCGCACTCTCCCATTTCCTGCCCAGTTGGCGACAACACCTGACCATCGTTCAGCCGGACACCGTCATCCGCTGGCATCGGGCCGGCTGGCGACTCTATTGGCGGTGGAAAGGCAAACCAGGTCCAGGACGGCCGAAAGTTCCGCTTGAAGTTCGAACCCTGATTCGCCAAATATCACTTGAAACCGACTTTGGGGAGCACCAAGAATTCATTGAGAGTTGCTGAAATTAGGATTTGATATGTGTGAATAGACCATTACAAAATATATGGTCAAACCCGATGGCCGACCGTCTCAAACCTGGCAAACTTTCATCCGTAACCATATGACCGATATTATTGCCGGCGACTTTTTCACTGTTCACACCGCGGCTTTCAAAACCCTCTACGTCTTCCTGGTCCTGTCTCTCGATAGACGAAAAATCATCCACTTTAACGTCACGGCCAACCCGAACCCCGACTGGACGAGCTTGCAGTTGCTCCAAGCGTTTCCCTTTGACTCGGCACCACGATTTTTGATTCGAGATCAAGATGGGATTTATGGATTTAAAGTACCCGATACGCAAAATTCCTGGGTGTGGAACAATTCGTTATCTCGCCCCGAGCACCTTGGCAAAATGGATTTTGCGAGAGAACAATTGGATCCATAAGGCGAGAGTGTCTTGATCATATTTTTGTTCTGAATGAAAAACATTTACGCCGAATTTTGAAGGATTATTTTTCTTACCATGAGTCGAGGACTCATCTCGGGCTGGAGAAGGATGCGCCTGAACCAAGGTCCATCCAAACCCCTGAATTTGGACCCTTGGTCAGCGATCCTGTACTCGGCGGATTGCATCACCACTATTATCGCCAAGCCGCTTAGTCGTTCAAATACAGATTTGAACATCTGGGTGGATCGGTTTGCTCGACCAGCGTTGCAATGAAGAGATCGGCTGGACAGTAATCGGACCAATCATCGAAACTCTCTCTCGCCTAAATTTCTCCGTTTCTTTACTGGGATCAGGCTGTCAGTATGTTACAATTTCAAGGGAGGTGGTTGTAGGTTAGGGCATGGTGAAATCCGTGGGTTTACAATCGTCCGAAAACTCGTCAGGTGGGGATGACGGAAAATGGAAAAAAGAAATGCTCAAGGGAGACAGTAATTTATTACGAGTCACTGAAGCACCTGTCACAATCCCACTTGACGCCTCAATTATCGGTATGTATACTTCAATTTAGTTAAACTAACTCGGAATAAGGGTGCAAAGATGGCTAATATTGAAAGAGTCCTCCAAATTGATCTGCCTCCGAATCAATCAGCATTTCTGTGGGGTCCAAGGAAGACAGGAAAGACCACCTTGCTGCATAAGCAGTTTCCCCACAGCATCTTCATTGATTTTCTACAAACCGACACTTTCCTCGATTACAGCAAATCTCCGTTTCTACTGCGTGAACGACTTTTAGCCAAAGAGGAACAGGCAGAAAATCACCCCGTAATCATTGATGAAGTACAAAAAGTTCCTCAGGTTCTGGACGAAGTGCACTGGCTCATTGAAAACAGCAATTTGAACTTCATTTTGTGCGGGTCTTCAGCTAGGAAACTAAAGCGGGGTCAGGCCAATCTGCTGGGGGGAAGAGCATGGCGATTTGAACTGTTTCCACTGGTTTCCGATGAACTGGACAATTTGGATCTGCTCCAAGCGCTGAACCGTGGTCTCATCCCTTCTCATTATCAGCAAACCCATTTCAAACGATCGTTACGCGGCTATGTTCAGGATTACTTGAAAGAAGAAGTTTTTAATGAAGGGCTTACCAGAAATATCCCTGCATTTTCAAGATTTTTCGAGGCAATGGGTTATGCCCACGGCTCACTGATCAACTACAGCAACATTGCTCGTGATTGTGGAGTAAGTTCCAAGACGGTTAGGGAATACTATCAGATTCTGGTTGACACACTGTTGGGGACTTTTGTTCTGCCCTTTAAGAAAAGACAGGAACGGCAAGTCATCAGCAAAGCGCCAAAGTTTTATCTTTTTGATACCGGTGTGGCTGGAGCCATTACAAAACAAACCATCGCCGAAGAAAGGGGTGAGCTTTTTGGGAAATCTTTTGAACACTTCATCTATCTTGAAATTCTGGCCCATCGTTCATACCGTGAAATCGATTATGATATCAATTTCTGGAGAACAAAATCTGGCCAGGAAGTGGACTTCATCTTGGGGGGAGGCGAAGTTGCTGTTGAGGTAAAAGGAACAGCAATGCTGGACCGAAGAGAACTGCACCCCATGAAGTCTTTTGTTGAAGATTACAAGCCGAAACAGGCCATTTTTGTTTGCAATGAGCGTGAAGAACGAATCCACAATGGTATTCGGATAATGCCGTGGCGGAAGTTCCTGAAGGAATTGTGGGGAGACCAGATAATTTGATCACCTCAACAGCCTACAAAGCCCGTCTACCTGAGACAAGAACCGGATCAACGAACGAAAGCCTTGTGTGTCTTGTTTATTCCGTCCCTGTTGTAACGCGGCTTTCGCCAAGTAGGCCGTAAGCGATCAGCCACGACCGTCTTCCCCTCGGTTCTCTTTAGGTGTAGAACTAATCCAAGCACCAAAACCGGTGCTCGGAATTTGAAACATCACCAAGGAGGCATCCATGCAAACAAACAAAAAAAGCTCCAGCAAAAAGCGGCGCCCTCGACGAAGCGCCGAACAATGGCGTACCATTCTAGCTCGGTTCGAACAGGGTGACCTTTCATTCAAGGATTTCTGCCGCCAGGAGGACATCCCTCGAGACACCTTTCAGCGGTGGCGGAACAGATTTCTTGGAAAATCCAACTCTCCCGTGCCCGGATTTCTCGAGCTTCATCCACCTATGATCGAGTCTTCTCCAGGAACTCACCCCTGGTCTCTGGAACTGGATCTGCCTGGTGGCGGTCACCTTCGCATCCGAAGTGGACTTTGATGCTCGAGCCCAGGCCCACGCTTCGCATCCTGGCCTGACGTCACCCAGTGGATATGCGCAAGTCGTTTGATGGGCTCGTGGGCCTTGTGAAAAATACCATGTTCGAGAATCCGCTCTCTGGCAGCCTCTTCGTATTTGTCAATCGAAGGGGCAATTATCTGAAGCTTGTCTACTGGGACCGAACCGGTTTTGCCTTGTTCGCCAAGCGGTTGGACAGGGGCCGTTTTGTCATTCCTGGGCAGGACAAAACAGGAGTTAACTTCCCAGCAATTTCGACTGATTTTAGATGGAATTGTCCTTGGCGGACGAGCCCGTTAATGGTAAAAATGGAGACATGAGCAACGAAGAACGAGCAGCCTTGATGACCCATGACGAGATTGTTTCGTTGCTTGTCTCCCACCACGATATTTCCCGGCGTTTCACCGAGATTCAAGATCAACTTGACTGGCTCAAGCGCCAGTTATTCGGCGCCAAAAGCGAGCGCCACATTGCCGTGGATGACAGTAGGCAATTGACTTTGGGAGAGATTGTCGGGCTAGACTCTGAAGCTGAATCGGGTTCTGTAGAAGTTCCAGCCCATCGGCGTCGGCGCAATGCCAGGGACCGCAATGGCGATGAAGGCGATTTGCGTTTCGATTCTTCAGTTCCCGTCAAACAGATTATCCTTGCTCCTGATATTCCCGCTGCTGAGTTGGACGATTTCGAACAAATCGGCGAAAAGAAAAACCGCAAACTAGCCCAGAGGCCCGGCTCCTACGTTGTTCTGGAATATGTGCGCCCTGTCTTTAAAAAGAATGCTGCAGCCGATGCGATCGACAGTGAAATTATCTGTGCTCCGCCAGTAGCATCAGTACTGGAGCGCAGCCTTGCCGACGTGAGTCTGCTAACTGGTCTTCTAATCGACAAATTTTTGTACCATCTTCCCCTTTTTCGTCAACATCAGCGCATGGCCGCCTGTGGTGTGCATCTCAGCCGTGGGACATTGACAAACTGGGTTCACCGTAGTGCAGAGCTTCTGGAACCCATCCATGAGGCCCAGTTGGCCTCGGTTCTTTCAAGCAAAGTCATTGCCATGGACGAGACCCCGGTCAAGGCTGGTCGCAAGAAGAAAAAACCACCGGATCGAGGCAAGATGGCCACCGGATATTTCTGGCCCCTGTATGGGGATAATGATGAGGTGGTTTTTCACTTTGCACCCACGCGCTCTCACTTGGTTGTTTTCGAGGTTCTGGAGGGGTTTGCCGGTACACTTATGACCGATGGCTACGAGGCCTACAAAAGTTTCGCATCCCGATTCTCGGATGTTTGTCATGCCGCCTGTTGGGTTCATACGCGTCGTGGCTTTGACAAGGCTCTGACCTCAGATCGGAAGTTGGCAGACCAGGCGTTGGATCAAATTGCCGATCTCTACAAAGCGGAGGAAGAACTACGAGAGCGGAATCTGAAGCCTGAAAAGTTGCTTACCCACCGGGCTTTGCATTGCAAGCCACTGGTGGAAGCTTTTTTCGAGTGGCTTAGGGAACTTCAGGCAGAACGTGCTTTGCTGCCCACGAGTCCTTTTACCAAGGCATTGGCCTATGCTCTGGAGCGAGAACAGGAGTTGAAGGTTTTCCTGGAAAATCCTGGAGTTCCTTTGGATACGAATCACCTTGAACGTCAGATCCGGCCGATAGCAGTCGGTCGTAAGAATTGGCTTTTTTGTTGGACTGAGGTTGGGGCCAAATACGTAGGAATCGTACAGAGCCTTTTGTCTACCTGTCGCCTGCAAGGAGTGGATCCTTACACCTACTTGGTGGATGTGCTGCTGCGGATCCAGACATACCCGGCTTCAGAAGTGAGTGAACTGACACCCAGGCTTTGGAAGGAGAATTTCGCAGCAGAGCCGCTTGGATCAGACCTGGATCGTTAAATTTAGGGTGGCCCCTCCTGCTTTCTGTCGATACGTCCTTGATCGATCGCTTACTTTAATACCTTTGTAAGGCAGGGTAAATTTGCTCATTTGACCAGGGTCAGAGTTCTCGTCTGCTGAAAACGTCCAGACTCCAGTCGACATAAATACACACCCGCAGCCACCGTCCGGTCCTCGTTGTCCCTGCCCCGCCAAACAACATCGTGAACTCCCGCCTCTCGGTGGTCGTTGATCAGAACTTTGACCAAGCGCCCGGCCACATCGTAAATTTTCAGGGAAACCTGACGACTCTCCGGTATGGCAAACCGAATGGTGGTGCTGGGGTTGAAGGGATTTGGAAAGGCCCTGTCCAGGCTGAATGGACGCAGAACCAAATGGTCAGGCATATCGCTGGTGGGATTCGAATACTCTTCCACCAGAACCAGCAGTTGATCCACCGTCACATCGGTCACCACCAATGGCTGACCGCCGGGCCAGGTGACCGTCAGGGTATCAACGACGTCTTCAGCTCCCAAGCCAAAATGAACCCGCAAATCGTCGCTGCTGTTCCAGCCACCGCCGGCGGCCACTTCACGAATTTGAATCGTATCGACACCGGTGCTCAAACGAATGCGCGCTCCGACTCCGCCGGCCATCCCGTGCAAACTCTGCAGATCCAGTTTCAACCAATGATTTTCATTCAGTGAGTTGTTGCGGAACAAGCGTGTTCGACCACCCCGCACGGCCACCAGCAGATCCAGATCGCCATCGTCGTCGATGTCGCCCCAGGCGGCCCCTTCACTACTGTCCGCAGCGGCAAAAACAGTATCTCCAGTATCGGAGAAGAATCCGCCGTTGTTGCGCAGCAGCCGGTCCGGGGCACCGCAATTGGTAAGGAAGAGATCAAGATCGCCATCGTTGTCCCAATCGCCCCAAATGCCGCTGCGGCCGAAACCGGTATCGGCCAGGGGTCCGCTTTGAATCGCGGTGAAGGAATCGCCCCCGTTGTTGCGCAGGAGTTGATTGGCACCGTCATGCACGGAAAGATAAAGATCCAGATCGCCGTCGTTGTCGAAGTCACCCCAGGCGGCGCCGCGTCCCGCACCCGCATGAGCCATGGAGGCTTGGTCCACCAGGGTGAACCCACCTTCATTTTTCAGGAGTTTGTCCTCCTCTGCATCGTGGACCAGATAGAGATCCTGATCGCCGTCGTTGTCGTAGTCGGCCCAGGCAGCACCCAGGCACTTCCCTGTTTCTGCCAAGGGGCCGGTCGTGCTGTTGGTGTAGTCCCCTTCACCGTCTGATGTCATCAGGACACTGTGGCTGTCGACCCGGGCGATGAACACGTCCAGATGACCGTCACCGTTGTGATCGCCCCAACTGGAATGGCCGGCGATGCCGAATTGCGCCAAGCTGTCGGCTGCTACTACGCTGAAAACACCGGCGTCGTTCCGGCCCAGGAAATTGGACAAGTCGTTGACACTGAGATAGAGATCCAGATCGCCGTCGGCATCATAATCGGCAAAAGTTCCTGCAACCGATCCGTTGGGGAATGAAGCCAGATCCGGCGTGTGCGTTGAAAAATTCCAGTTGCCGTCGCCATCATAGGCTTCGTTGGCACTGCCTTCGTTGGTCACCATGAAATCAAGAATTCCGTCGTCGTTCCAGTCGAGCAGATTGACACCGGAGCTGTTGGCCGAAGTCTCGGGCAAATTCGCCGACAGATCGGAAAAAATGGACGGTGCCGCGCAACCCAGGGGTTGGTTGCCCATGCGCACGCCGTTTGGTGCGCTGACCGCAGCACAGGGCGAATCGCCCCGCAAAGTGAAATCTCCGGCCGCTTCGTCGCAATACAAAGGGTCGGACGAAATATTTCCACTGGTTCCATTTTGTCCCGACACCGGCCCGACGTAATCACCGGAACCATGGCCAAAGACATCGCACCCACTGATGGAAACGCTTCCCTCATCGTAGGCGGCAAAGGCCTTGTGCGGACCGTTGGCCACAATGCAGTTGCTGATGCTCAGGCTGGAATTTCCGTCCAGCCCGATGGTGGCCTTCTCCAGCGAGTTGGCGTTGTTGGTAATGGTACAGCCGGTCATCGTGACCGCCGATGAATCGGGCAGGAAGATCGCCGCTCCCATATAACCCCAATTGGCGGTGAACAGGGAATCAATGATCATGGCTTCGGAAGCCAGCAGACCGATGCCGCCAGCCTTGGCCCGACCTTCATTTTGGAAGAATTCGCAGTTTTTGATCTCGGGCGAACCGTTATCGCAAAAAATGCCGCCCCCGCGTTCAGCATGGTTTTGGAAAAAGCGACAATTGTCGATCAAGGGGGAAGACTCACACAGAATGCCTCCACCATCTTCCAGCACATTGCCGTTGGTGATGCTCACATCCCGCAGGATGGAGGTGGCCACTTCATTGGTATGAAAAATGAAACCGCGATGATTTTCCTGCAGTGATCCCTGACAATCGATGATGGCCAATTCTGGATCCCCATTAAGCCCCTGAATGGTGATGGCCTTGCCCAGATAGTCCAGATCCCGATTGCCGTCGCCGGTGAAAGTGCCGTCAGCCAAAGCGATGGTGTCGCCGATGGCGGCCGCGTTGATGGCTGCCTGAATGGTGGGGAAGTCTCCGCTGCCATCCGGCTGGACCACATGAGTGGAAGCCCCTGCTCCACACCCCACCGGCAAGGCGCCAATCAAGCCGCAAGTTGGGGAATTTTCTTCGGCGCAGGGTGAAACCGCAAACAATTGAAGATCCCCGAAAAGCGGATTGCAAAAGAGAGGATCCAGGGAAATATTACCACCTTGTCCAAGGTTGCCCTCGAAGAATTCCGAATAATCCTCTTGGTTGCCGAAGATATCGCAACAGGTGAGGACCGGGTCCGGATCAGCGGAGGAATTCTGGACCAACGCCTCGGAATCTCCTCCGGCGATGATGCATTTGTCCAAAGTAATATCGTCGTTGGAGTAGTGGATGGCACTACCATGGGATCCGTAAATCGTGCTGCTGGTGATGGTCAAAGCATTGCCGCCGACCTGAATGGCCGCGCCGATTCCATCGGTACCATTGGCATTGAAGACACAGTTTTCCACCGTCAACTCGCCATAACCCGAGGAAATTCCACCGCCGCCGAATTCGGCATAGTTGCTGTCGAAAACACAATTGCGGAACACCGGGTTGGAGAACATTGCAAACACGGCTCCGCCTTTGCCCAATGGACTGAAGGCTTTTCCCCTGCGCATGGTGATGTCTTCAATGGAAAACTCGGCGGTGTTGTTTCGGATCTCAAAGCAGCGGCCCAGGTAACCCGCGTCCAGAACCACGTCCGCCGGATCGCCCGAGGCGCCTCGCACGCTCACGCCCGAAGGCAACACTGCGATGTGCAAGACACCGTTGCTCAGGTTTGTGCAGTCTTCATAGATGCCCGGTTGGATGACCACCACATCACCGGTAACGCTTGAATCCATGGCCGCCTGGATGGTTGGGGCCTGGTCGGGAACGACCCAATCGCGGGCCAACGCCGGTGCCGGCTCAAGAATCGAAACGACAGATATTCCAACCAGGAGCGCAAAAATAATGACCACGTGTGTGGATTTGAGCATTTCCGTATCCCTCCGGAACAGGCGGGGTTGTTTTGGCAACCCAATGGTAACTATGAAGTTGGCTGGGATTTCTGACCAGTGGGTCAGTTAACCGGACACCAGATTTCCAGGTTGGGATTGCAATGTGTGGGCCAAAAGAAGAGGGCCCCATTCAGGAACCCTCACCCAGGCAATGAAAAATTGTTTTTCCAAATTCAGACCATTATTTGACCATCGTCATTTTCACCACCGCGGTTTCGCCGGCGGCGTTCACGCGGGCGAAGAAGACACCACTGGCCAACCGCTGTCCCTGGTTGTCCCGGCCATTGAAGATCAGGTTGGCCGGACCAGCGGCCATCATGCCTGCGTCGATGGTTCTGACCAGACGACCATCCAGACCATAAACCGCCACCGTGACCTGAGCGGCCACCGGCAACTCGAAATGGATTTTGGTCGATGGATTGAACGGGTTTGGATAGGCGCCGTTGACGGTCAGGACCAGGGGCAGATCGTGGTCATCAACAGGACTTAAAACCGAAAGATTGGACACCCCTGGAGTGGGCAGAGACAAAAATGCCCAGGTGCTCTCAAAAAGTCGACCATAAGAGACATCCGGTTGTTGCTGCCCAAAACCGATGTAGTCGATTCCCGTCACTCCATCGGCACTGGTTAGCTGGATTTCTTCACCCGAAGAACTCAAGGCGTAACCCAACTCCAGTTCATTCACCACCAGGTAATTGTTGGCGGCCAAGACAGTGCCAACGGGAAAGACCCATTTCAGGGGATTTCCGGCATCATCACTCAAACCCCAGCCGCTGATATCAACAGCCTGGGTGGAGCGGTTGTACAATTCGATCCAGTCGTCGATGCCGCCTGCCTCACTGGTGGTCAAAAATTCATTGATGACCACGGCGGATCCTGGTTCATCATTGGTCGTACCAGGAGTGGCGGTGCTCAAGTACTCGGGCTGGATGGAAACATCACTGAAGGATTTGGCCGGATTGGGAATATTCGGCTCCCAAATCCCAAACCCGACATCCGGATTCTGAATGCCAAACCGAAACCCGGTCAGAAGTGTATTGCCATGCGCTTCGGTATCATACAAAGCGATATCCTCACCTCCGGCGGACAACCTGAAAGTCGTGTGCAGGGGCCCTTGCTCTGGCTGGTCATCGCACCAGAAAATGAGAAAATCACCTGCAGCAAGTGTCATATTCGGCATCATCCATTGGCGGTGGCTTCCGAAGTTGTCCGTCATGAACATCCCGCCCAGGTCAATGGATTCGGAACCCGTGTTCTGGATTTCCACCCAGTCGTCAAACTCACCGAACTCGTCGGCCAAGGTGATGACATTGGAGGCCATGATCTCATTGATGCGAAGGGAATATTCAGGAGTGTATCCCACGGTGTAGGCCCTGCTGGATGCCGGGGCATCCGAAGGCTTGGTCACCACCTGGCCAAAATCATCATAGGCGGCCACATAGTAGCGAACCAGTGCACCCTCTGGCTGGCTTTCGATGGTGCCGCCAAAGAGGCTGTCGGCCGCGGCGCCATCGCCGTGGGCGCCATCGTCGAACATGGGCTGGGAAACAAAGCCGTTGCCCCGATCCACAAAGAGTTCCACCCGGTCCAGATCCGAGGCGTCGCTGACCAGGGCGGTGATCAGCACATCATCGCCGGCTTGGGGCAATCTGGGCTCCCGGTCCGTATCGTGAATAATGGGAGCCTGGTTGAACTGGTAAACACTGTTGATCTGGCCGGGAGTTCCCCCATCAGCCAGACTTGGCTCCCAGGAGGTGGGAAAGTTGTTGTCCAGTCCGGGGTTGACCAGTTCGATGGAAGGACCGTTGCCATCGGCAGAAGCGGGCCATTCACCACCATCGTCATAGGTCACCGAGTCGACAAGCACACCGTCATCGTTGTAAATGATGACCGAATCGCCACCATTGCCAAGGCTGAACCCGGTGCCCGAAGGGTCAAAGGCGTTGATGTTGATATTGGTCACGCCCGGGTACTGGGTTGAAAAAAGAGCGAAATCACCAACCACCACCAAAAATTCTCCGGGCAGCAGATCACCCATCAGAATGCAGTGAGTGTGTAGAGGATTATCGTCAATGAAGTACCAGTCATCGAGCTCAACAGTTGTCGATCCATTGTTGTACAACTCGATCCACTCCACATCCGGTGTGCCGGGTGTATTGTACATGATCTCATTGATTACCACATCCGCCTGGACTGTCATGGCCAGTGTTGAAATCAAGCTGAAGAAGATCAAAGTGGACACGTATTTCATGGGGCCCCCTGAAAATGTAGATCACTAAACAGCTAAAAACCAGGGTTTTATTCAACCCGACACCACCATCACTTAATTATAACACATGAAAAGCTTCCAACGGGAAAAAATGCCCGATGCCGATTTTTTTGAAATGGGGCAGGAGATGCCAGAATCAGCGGATCAAACTCATTTTGCGAAAAACCCGCACACCATCAGCCTCAAGACTGAAAATATAGGTGCCCGACGGTGCCGTTTGAGTTTTCCACACGGCAAAATTGGCCCCTTCGTACTGGTACTCATCCACAAGACGAGCCACCAGGCGGCCTTGCAGGTCGTAGACAAAGACCTTCACATGGGCAGGCTGCAGCAGCACATAATCGATGGTAGTGCTGGGATTGAAGGGATTGGGATGGTTGTAGACCTTGCGGAGCTGGTTGCGCACCTCCTCGCGGGAAACACTGCCGCCGTCCTGGGCCGCTGCCGGAAGAATCACCCCTGCGAGAGCGGCAACCAAGAAAATAGCACCCAACAACCAGACAACAACAAGTGGTCGATGGGTTGCATCAGATGGCAAGAAAAGCCGGGGCGAAAGACTTTGCATTCCTAAATTTACCGATCATTGGGTCTGTCATGCATAACCTGGATGCCATTATGGGAATCAAGACGGCATTTTAGACAAAATTCGGACCTTGTTTCAATTCATTATTGCATCTTTTTCATTCTTTTTATGTAAACCCATTGTTTTCAGGATATTTGATATCTTTTTATTCCCTATGGTTTCCGATTATTTCTTATGATTCCTTTTCCGGAGAACCCGAAAACTGGGAACCCACGCCGGAAGCGGGCGTATACTTGAAATCCACAATGCATCCCCCGCATTGCCGTACCCCTGAAAGGACCCCTCATGTTTGTCTCCAAGGCAACCTCAAAAACACCTGCCATCGCCCTGATCACCATCCTGTTCATGCTGCTTGCCGGCCTGTCGCTGGCGGGTGATAAAAACGAAAAAAGTGGTTATCTGGGCGTCATGCTCCAGGATATCGACTCCAGCATGGCCAAGGCCATGGATCTGGACGATGAGAACGGCATTCTGGTCAGTGAAGTCATCGACGACAGCCCCGCCGATATGGCCGGCCTCATGGACGGTGACGTGATCATCAAATTCCAGGGTCAGAGCCTCAGCGATTACAAGGCCCTTACCAAGGCCGTTGGCGCATCCTCCCCCGGTGACGAGGTCGAAGTGGTGGTCTTGCGCGACGGCAAGGAAATAACCCTCAACGTTGAGCTGGGCGAGCGGGCCGAGCGGAGTTTCAAGTTCTACAGCGACGGCGGCGACTCATACGCCCCCTACGCCCAGATAATGCCTGGCCTTGGCGATGATAATGTTTTCGTCTGGCACGATGGTGACGACCAGGAGATGAAGATCATGATGAAAGGGATGCCGGGTCTGCACGAAGACCGTGGTTTCATGGGCGTGGAGCTCGATGACATCAGCGAACAGATGGGCGACTACTTCGAGGTGGAAGACGGCAAGGGCGCCCTGATCACCTCGGTGCACGAAGACAGTGCCGCGGACAAGGCCGGCCTGAAAGCCGGAGACATCATCGTCAAGATGGGCGACGAGGAAATTGAATCCGCCTCGGACGTGTACAGCGCCCTGAGTGATACCAAGGCCGATGATGAAATGAAAATCGAGGTGGTGCGCAAGGGCAAGAACAAGTCGATGGACCTCACCCTGGGCGACCTTCCCGAAGATCAGATGATCAAAAACATTCGGATGATCGGCGATGACCATGAGGTGATGGACATTCGAACTCCCAAAATGTTGTTCCACGGAATGCCTCGTGCCCCGCATGACTTCCCCGGGAACCTTCAACGGGAAATCAGGATCCTCACCGAAGGGGAAAATGATCTGAAAGAAATGCGCAAGGAATTGAAAAAAATGCAGAAAGAACTGGAAAAGATACAGGAAGAATTGAAGAACAAGTGATGGGAAAGGGAATGTGAGGGGTTTTGAAAATGGGACGCAATTGGGCGTCCCATTTTTTATCCAGCAGGGGAATCACTCAAAGAGCAAACAATTTTGGCAGAAAAACCACCGCTCCGGCAACGGCCGCAAACATCGCCGCCACCAACACCGCCCCGGCCAAGATATCCTTGATCCGACCATAGCGCGGATCGATTTCAGGGCTGAGAATATCCACCAGTTTTTCGCCCGCCGTGTTGATCAATTCCAATGACAGAACCAATCCACAGGACAAGGAGATCACGGCCCATTCAAGACTGGTGATTTCCAGCCACCAGCCCAACCCCCCGGCCAACAAGGCCAACCCCAGCATCACCTTGATGTTGCGCTGGCCGCTCCAGCCCGCGCGCAATCCGCGGGCGGCAAAAACGAATCCCATCAGGAAGGGTTTCATGGAATATCCACCTCCATCAATCGGCCGGCGATACCAGGTGTGGCCCCCAGGTGCGGATCAGTGAACAAAAGCCAGGTGCGGATTTCGCGACCCTGGTAGATGTCGGAAATCATTTTTTTGTAGGACTCCATCTGGGGCCGGTATTGATCCACAAGAGCAAACAATTTTTCCTCCTCCGTGCCGGTGCGGTTTGTCTTGTAATCGATGATGTCGATACGATCGTCACGCACCACCAAACGATCGATGGTGCCCGTGATTCGAACCTCCTGTTTTCGGCCTGGGGACAAGTCCTGTTGACGATGAATGGCCGGAGCCTCGCTCAATCCCCGCCAACCAAACAGCTCAGGCTTGAAAACCCACTCCAACTCCGGGTTGGCCAGCACAGCGGCAACTTCCTGGTGATCCGGACCTTGCCCCGGTGGCATAACGCCGCTGTCGACCGCCAGTTGCAGCAGCAGGTGAACCCGGTTGCCACGCTCCATGGCCAAGCGGCGGGAATCATCCGATCCAGGAGTATCGGAGCGAATATGATCACCCTCGGAATCCATGGAGGAAGGGGTTTCAATTTTATAACGTGTGCCCAGGGAAGGCGGATTCCAATCCTTGACCAGGGCGCCGTCAGCCCCGAATTCGGTTGATTCCTGCACCCCGAATTCAGGTTTTCCGTCCAATTCCCCCAGAGCCTCCGGGGGACGATGGATTCCCTGGGGATCCTCCAGCAGAATGGTCTCGCAGGCTCCCGCTTCGGCTGCCGCCTGAACCTGACGCAACATGCTGATGTGGTTGGAGCCCCTGGCCTTGTCGCCACCTAAAATATAGAGTCGGTCCCGGGCCCGGGTCATGGCCACATACAACAGGTTGGCCGACTCTGCATCGTCCCGATGATCAGCTACCTGGCTGACATGTTCAAGGGCATGCTTCTTGTCCCACTCCACATCGAACTTCAAGGTGATGCCGTCGGTGTATTTTTTGCCGACTTTGAAGAGCAAGGGACTTGAAGACTGGGCCGGATCCAGGCGCAGCACTCCACCGCGAGGCCTCTTTTTACGGTCGGCATCCACCAGCAGAACCACCGGGGCCTCAAGGCCTTTGGCACCATGGATGGTCATGAACCTCACCCGGCCATGACCCTGTTCCTCGGGCATGACCGCCTCTTCTTCAGTCCCCCGACGGGCGGCCCGCTCGATCACGGCGCTCATTTGCCGAACCGTGGGTGTTGACGCCACTTCAGGACTGAGGGCCAAATCAAACAAGCGGTCCAAATTTCTGCGCACCTGGCTGTCGGCCGACGTTTCGTATCGCTCCAACAGACGACCTTCGCGAAAAATTCTCCGCAGCAGATCATGACTGTTTTCTTTGCCCAGATGTTTGCGCCACTTGTCGAGTTGAGCGCAGGTGGCCTTGAACTCCGGATCCTGATCCAGCTTGCGCAGGGTTGCCCACAACCCAAAGGGGGCCAGGTATCCGCCATCCACGGCTGGTCGATGCAGCTCCCGTTTGGCCAGGAGTTTTTGAAATTTCGCCTCGCTGAAACGGAAAATTGGCGAACGCAACACCGTAGCCAAGGCGATATCGGCGGCGGGATAGGCCAGCCAGCGCAATAGCGCCAGCACATCCTGGATTTCCCGGCTTGCGGCCAGCATTCCCCGTCCAGCAGGCATCACGGGAATATTAAAAGCGCGGAAGGCTTTTTCGTAGACCCCGATTTAGGTGCGGGTTCGGCACAAAACCAGGATGTCGCCCCAGGTCAGATAGCGGCTGCCGCCAGCGGGATCGTTTTCAGCCAAGGTCGGGGTTCTTCCATCGACAAGTTGGCGGACAAGACGGGCGGCGGCATCTGCCGCCAATTCATCGGCGCTGCGTTGGTCGGCATTCGTTTCGCCCGAATCATCGGTTTCGGCCGGAGCATACGGAGGCAGGACCATGGTGGTTCCCACCGAATCCGTGCGAGAGCAGAACTGCCTGGCGGATTTCTTCTCTTCCTCGGAATAGAATCCGGCCAGGGGTGGGTTGTTGAAAGCACACCCCACGCTGTCGATCACTCCCCGCAGGCTGCGAAAATTGGTAGGCAGGGTGAGGACTTTTTTCTCATTGAGAGTCATTTTACGGTCCACCAGACCGAACAGCTCGGGCTAGGCGGCACGAAAACCATAGATGGACTGCTTCACGTCCCCCACCACAAAAACCGTTTTCATGTCCCCGGAAAGGAACTCGTCAACAATGTGTTCGAGCATGTCCCACTGGTTGTAGTTGGTGTCCTGGAACTCGTCCAGCAGGATGTGATTGAGGTTGTCGTCGAGTCGGTGCATGAAGGAAAGAGCCCGGCCTTCGTCCTTCATCAACCGACTGGCCATGTCTTCAAGATCCTGAAAATCAATGACCCGGTCGCGTTGTTTCAACTGGTCGCAAATATCCAGCAGGCGCAGCATCAGGGTCAGAAAAGCCGCGTTCCACTGGTACAATTCCAACAAACCTACCAGTTGATGGGTTTGGATGATCCCGAGGGCGCTTTCCACCACCAATCCATTGTAGATCGTGCCCAGGCCTTCTTTTTTTACGCGCGAATAGGTTCGGGTCTCGTTTTGTTTGTTCAATACAATCAGGGCGATTTTTTCCAGCAGTTCATAGGCCCGGCGACGACCGGTGGAATGGTCGCGGTCCCCTGGACCAGCCTCCGGAAACCCTTCAACCATGGCCTTCAGCTCCCCCAGCAGGGGCAATCCCTCGGCCCGCAGTTTTTCCGTCACGGTGAGCATGCTTTTTTGCAGGGCATCACCCATATCCTCGTGGACCTGATCCAATCCCTCTCCCAGAAAACGCTCCAGGGCATCGCCCATGATGGGCAGCAATTCCAAAACCGATATTTCACGGTCCGGTGGCAGATCAGGAAAGAGAAAAGTTCGCAAATCCATCAGCAAATCCGGCAACAATTCATCTCTGTTCCAGGCCGGCAGGACAAGATCCCCGGCCGGCTCGACCATCTTGGTGGCCAGCCACCGATGCAGACGCATGGATTCCTTCATGCCATCCTGCAACTGGCGACGAACCCCGGCCGGGTCATTTTTCAGCCAGTCGGCAGCCTGGTTGAGCAGGAGATCCTCGTCCATGTACTCTTCCAGCTTGTCGAGGGCCTCTTCCACCAAATCGGTGTTGTCCTCCAGAACGGCAAAGTGGGGATCCAATCCCGCCTCGGCCGCGAATCGCCCCAGAATGATCTGACAAAAACTGTGAATCGTTCCCACGTTCAATCCTGAAAGATCTTCGAGAATTAGCTCGTAAAGTGCTGCTGCGTTTTTCTTCTCCAATGATGTGGGGTTCTTTTTCCCCAGAAGTTTCACCAGGGATTCATGCAGATCCGCCGGCTTGGCCAGAGCCAGTTTCCTGGCGGACTTCAACAACCGTTTCTGAATTTCCACCGCTGCTTTTTTGGTGAAGGTGATCGCCAGAATGGAGCGGGGATTGATGGGAAGCCCGCTGTCCTGGATGCAGAGCCTGAGGAAACGGTCCACCAGAACTTTCGTTTTCCCTGATCCGGCCGAAGCCTTCAAGACAACTGATGAAGAGGGATCCGCAGCCTCAAGCTGCATTTCCGTGGCCTTGGCGATGGGATCTTTCATGGTCACCAGGCACCTTCCTTGCGATTCACCATTTTGTCCAACTTCAAAGCTGTTGGCCCTGGAAGGTCCCGTTCTTCCAAACGGCAAACACCGCGGAAATCACAGTATCGGCAGGGGAGATTTTTTTCGCCTTTGTCCGACCTTTCAGCAGGGATGAGAGCGAATTCCTGATCCTGATCCGCCGCCGCAAGGGCCAGTTGCGCCAGGACCAGGGTGCCATCGGCCAGGAAGGCTCGTCCGGCCGGATCCCCGCAGGACAAATGGATTTCCCCGGGTTCCCCCGTCCGGTCTTTGGTGACCCCGTAATAAAAACCCTCGCTAACCACCCAGTCGTCCTGGGTCGTATCCAGCACCGCCCCCGATTCCATAGCCACGGTGTAGAGCAGAATTTGCAAGTCCTTGAACGCGGAAACATCCTTGGGCGATGGTATCTTCCCGGTTTTGTAATCGATGATGGCCGCCTGCCTGCATTGAGGATCCGCATCGGCAACTCTTTCATCCACCCGGTC
>JAJRZA010000052.1 GCA_024275485.1 Candidatus Krumholzibacteriota bacterium
AGCAAGGCTCACTACCGGCCTGCCGGGCTAGGCTTTGACCGGGCGGGGTTTGCACCCGCTGGATGACTAACATAATTTCAGGGGGTCCGCCGACCTCCTTCCCAAATGACACGGCCTTACCTGGTCGCATCACGATATAAACTTTTGACTCCGTTCCAATTCATGGTTTCAGTCGCAACAGTTTGATAGGTTGCCAACCACTCCGCGGTGTTCGCAAGCATCAACCAGTGTTCGTCTGAAATGTCGTAATTTGGATAAAGGGGTGTGATATCCCCACAAAAAACCGCTCGCCCGCCATTCTGATAAACCGCCAGCACTGGCGGAAAATTGGGGCATTCACTCGAGGCCGCGTTGGCGCCACCACTGGCAACGACCACAGCGGGGTTCGTGGTTCCCACACAACAACCGGCATAGTAACCGAAGGAATTCACTCCTTCAGTGATGGGATGGGATTCGATCATGGTGATCAAAGGCCAATTTTGGTTGCCGTCAATATTTT
Source organism: Candidatus Krumholzibacteriota bacterium (assembly GCA_024275485.1). GTDB lineage: Bacteria > Krumholzibacteriota > Krumholzibacteriia > LZORAL124-64-63 > LZORAL124-64-63 > LZORAL124-64-63. Next base: position 500 of record JAJRZA010000052.1, read on the forward strand.
CCACAGGATCAATTATCATGCCTGATTTGAAGTCGATGCCGAATTGGGCGGCCACCGAGTTCACGCCGCTCGGATTCCGGCTGTACTCGGAAAAACACCAAAGTCCATGGCCGTCTTCAACAAAGGCCAACACTGCCATGGCCTCATCGGGTGTGTAGGGAGTAATGCTTGAACCTGAACCGAGGCTGGTCGGGATCAAATAGACATCGTAACCCTGCAGGATTTCAGGGGTGAGTGGAGAATTCAACTCATCCACTGTCCAGCCCTCGCCCAAAAGGAAGGAAACCAATCCGCCAATATTGAAGCTGTTCCCGTGGGCGCGATCGACCAGCATGCTCGCAGGTTGAATCGTTATGCCACTGCCGCCACTGCTGGAGTTTGTGTTCGAATCGGGAATGCCATCAAGATTAGAATCAGTGACGGGACTCAGGTCATTGGCAAAAACGAGAGTCGGAATACAGAACAAAGCCAAACAGAGCGAAATCCCCAATAAAAATGTTCTCATTTCATCCCTCCAGGGTTGAAGTTGCCCTCGGTAGGAAATCAACTGGTGATGATTCCGGCAGAACCAACTTCTGCTAACGGTGGACAACACCACATCCCTCAAAAAAAAATGCGAAATTCTGCCTGGCTCAAAAATGTGATTCGTGGTCAAACCTCATTTGAAGCGATTCTATCCCCAATGAAAAACCAGGTCACCCTACCGAAAACGGTAAAAAATGACCTGGCATATCAAGCAATCTCAGTCAACCGCGCATCAAAACCCGGAAATATTAATCCCCAGCCGCAGCCTCAGCCGCAGCCTGGGCTTCCAGCACCGCAGCCGCCTCGGCAGCCGCAGCCGCCAACTCATGCTGGTTGATGCCGTCGATGATGCGTATATCCTCATCCGCAGGTTCTTCCACCGCAAGGTGTTTGTATTGGGTCTGGCCGGTGCCCGCAGAGATCAGGTGACCCATGATCACGTTCTCCTTGAGGCTGCGCAGCTCATCACGCTTGCTGCGCGTGGCGGCATCGGTCAACACCCGCGTGGTTTCCTGGAAACTGGCGGCACTGATGAAACTGTCCGTAGTCAGGCTTGCCTTGGTGATTCCCAGCAGCAGCGGCTCAAATGTGGCCGGTTCCAGCTCGGGTTCGCCTTCGGCCACCAAGGTCATGTTCTTTTTAATGATATTCTTGTTGTACGTTTCCACATCCTGTTTGTTGATCTGCTCATCTTCCAGGAATGGCGTATCACCGGGAGTGAGAATCAAAACCTTGCGCAACATGCGCGAGACGATGACCTCGATGTGCTTGTCGTTGATCTTCACACCCTGCAAGCGGTAAACCTCCTGCACGGCGTTGACCAGATACTTCTGGACCTCGGCAACACCGCCGATGGTCAGAATATCCATGGGATTGATGGGCCCCTCGGTCAAACGATCCCCCGCCAAAACATGCTCGCCGTTGTAAGTGCGAACGTGCTTGCCGTGGGGAATGAGGTACTCTTTCTCAACACCATTTTCGCCAACCACGGCCACCTTGCGCTGTCCGCGGGTTGTGCCACGGAACTCGACAATGCCGTCAAGCTCGGTGACTGTGGCGCATTCACGGGGACGGCGGGCTTCGAAGAGCTCGGCAACACGGGGCAGACCACCGGTGATATCACCACTTTGGGCAACTTCACGGGGGATCTTGGCCAACTGGGTACCGGCGATGACTTCGGTGCCGTCTTCAATCAGCAGGAAAGCGCCGGTGGGAAGAATGTACTCAGCCATCTTCTTGCCGGTCTTTTTGCTGATCAGCTGGATTGATGGGTGCGTGGTTTTATCCGCGCTCTCCACAATAACCGGCTGTTTCATGCGGGTCTTTTCGTCCAGGTCTTCTTTCAGGGTCAGGCCGTCAATAATACCACTGAAAGCAACAATACCCTTGCTTTCGGCCATGATGAAATCAGCGTACGGATCCCATTCGAAGAGGTTGTCCCCTGCCTTGACCTTGGCGTTCTTCTTGATGAAGACGGTAGAGCCATAAGGCAGGTTCATTGTGCTGCGAGTTTGACCGGATTTAATCTGCAGGCTGATCTCACCCTTGCGGCCAATGGAGACCATCTGCCCATCAGCGTTTTTGGCCAAAACAACCTCATCGTTGAAGATGATTTTACCAGGTGCAGGGGCCTGTTTGATCGTTTGCTCCACAATACGACTGGCAGTACCACCAATGTGGAAGGTCCGCAGGGTCAACTGGGTGCCCGGTTCACCAATGGACTGGGCGGCCACCACTCCGATGGGCTCACCAAGATCCACAAGCTTGTGTTCGGAAAGATTGTATCCATAACAGAGAGCACAAATACCACGACGACTCTCACAAGAGAGCACCGAGCGCATCAGAACCGACTGGATTCCACTTTCTTCGATATCCCTAGATTTTCCCTTGTCCAGCAACTCTCCTGCTTCGGCAATCACTGTTCCATCGCCACCAATGACATCTTCAGCCGTGGTCCGGCCCAGGATGCGTTCGGAAAGACCTTCGATGGTCTTTTCACCCTCTTTGAGAGCAGAAATCTCCACACCGCGCATGGTGCCACAATCGTGTTCGTTGACCACGATATCCTGGGCAACATCCACCAACCGGCGGGTCAGGTAACCAGCATCGGCAGTCTTCAAAGCGGTATCAGCCAGACCCTTGCGAGCACCGTGAGTGGAGATAAAGTACTCCAGCATGGTTAGTCCCTCGCGGAAGTTCGCAATGATGGGCTGCTCGATGATTTCACCAAATCCACCAGTGATCTTCTTCTGGGGCTTGGCCATCAAACCACGCATCCCGGCAAGCTGCTTGATCTGATCAGCAGAACCACGAGCACCTGATGCGTTCATCATGTACACCGGGTTGAAACCTTGATCATCCATGCTCAGATGTTCGAACATGCGGTCCTTGACCTCGTTGGTCACCTCGGTCCACTTGTTGATCACCCGGTTGTAACGTTCCCGGTTGGTGATCAGGCCTTGTCGGTGATCCTTGACGAACTTGTTCACCACGAGTTGGGCCTTGGCGATGATGTCTTCCTTCTCCGGTGGAATGATGATGTCATCAATACCAATGGAGATGCCACCTTCAGTGGCGTGGTGGAAACCTAGATTCTTCAGGTTTTCCAGGAAGTTCATGCAGATGGTCATGCCTTCCTTGGCATGAACTTCGGCGACGATCTTCGAGAGCGCCTTCTTGTTCAGGGGCTCATTCACATAACCGAGAACCGTGGGCATGATCTCGTTGAAAATCATGCGTCCAATGGTGGTTTCCTGGGTGCCGATATCGCCGCCAAAGCGAATTTTGATCAATGCATGCTTGGCAACCAGACCCGCTTCGTAGGCACCGTAGGCATCCAGCGGATCGCTGAAGGTTTTCCCCTCTCCCTTGTCACCGGGTCGGGATAAAGTCAGGTAGTAACAACCCAGCACCATATCCTGGCTGGGCGCCGCCACCGGTTCGCCACTGGCCGGACTCAGGATATTCAAAGGCGCCAGCATCAGCAGACGAGCCTCGAGCTGGGCTTCATAACCCAGAGGGACGTGAACGGCCATCTGATCGCCGTCAAAGTCGGCGTTGAAGGCAGTGCAAACCAAGGGGTGAATGCGAATGGCCTTGCCCTCGATGAGCACCGGCTCAAAAGCCTGAATACCCAAACGGTGAAGGGTCGGGGCCCGGTTCAGCAGCACCGGATGGTCCTTGATGATTTCTTCCAGGATATCCCAAACCTCGGGACGCTCCTGCTCCACCAGTTTCTTGGCGCTCTTGACGGTCTGAACGTAACCTTTCTCCTCCAGCTTGCGGATGATGAAAGGCTTGAACAGTTCCAGGGCCATGCTCTTGGGCAAACCACACTGGTACAGCTTCAGCTCGGGACCGACGACGATCACCGAACGACCTGAATAATCAACGCGTTTGCCGAGCAGGTTCTGACGGAAACGTCCCTTTTTACCCTTGATCATGTCGCTCAGGGATTTCAGGGGACGGTTGCCCTGACCCTTGACGGCGCGCGAACGGCGGCCGTTGTCGAACAAGGCATCCACGGCTTCCTGAAGCATTCGTTTTTCATTGCGCAGGATCACGCCGGGGGCCTTGATCTCGATGAGCTTCTTCAACCGGTTGTTCCGGTTGATGACCCGACGGTAGAGGTCGTTCAAATCACTGGTGGCGAAACGGCCGCCATCAAGGGGCACCAGCGGACGAAGGTCCGGTGGCAGCACCGGCAGGCAATCCAGAACCATCCACTCGGGATCGTTGTTGCTCTGCAGAAAGGCGTCGATAATCTTCAGGCGCTTCAGGACGGTCTTTTTGCGCTGTACCGAAGTTTCGGTTTTGACCTGGGCACGCAACTCCTGATTGAGAGGTTCAAAGTCGAGGTTGCCGATGAGCAGGCGAACGGCTTCGGCGCCCATCTCCAGGTGACAATCCCAGTCGGGATGCTCTTCCTTCAGCTCCCACCAATCTTCATCGCTCAGCACATCGCCCACGTTCAACTCGGTGTTTCCCGGGTCGATGACAGCACTTGATTCGTAGTACAGGATCCTTTCCAGATCCTTGACCTTCATGGCCAGCAACTGGCCAAGGCGGCTGGGCAAACCTTTGAAGAACCAGATATGGGCAATGGGCACGGCCAACTCGATGTGGCCGAGGCGCTCGCGCCGCACCTTGCTCTGGGTCACTTCCACACCGCATTTGTCGCAGACCATGCCACGGAAACGGATGCGCTTGTATTTACCGCAGTTGCACTCCCAGTCCTTCACCGGACCAAAAATGCGTTCGCAGAAAAGGCCATCTTTTTCCGGCTTGAATGTCCGGTAGTTGATGGTCTCGGGTTTGGTCACTTCGCCGTAGCTCCATTCGCGGATCTTGTCCGGACTGGCAAGCTGGATCATGATGGCGGTGTGTTCCGTCGATTTGCCGCGCTCTTCGCGTAAAGACTGGCCGAGCATTTATCTTCCTCCTTGCGGCGGCAAGAAGCCGCCGCCGGATCAATAGGTGTCTAGACAGAATCTTCCAGGCGGACATCCAGACACAGACTCTGGAGCTCTCTCATCAGAACGTTGAACGACTCGGGAATTCCCGGCTCGGGCGGGTTCTCACCCTTGACGATCGCCTCGTAGATGCGGGAACGACCGGTCACGTCATCAGACTTGACCGTCAGCATCTCCTGCAGGCAATTGGCCGCGCCGTAGGCTTCCAGAGCCCAGACTTCCATTTCACCAAATCGCTGACCACCAAACTGGGCCTTACCACCCAAGGGCTGCTGGGTGACAAGACTGTATGGGCCAATACTCCTGGCGTGAATCTTCTCTTCCACCAAGTGATGCAGCTTCAGGATATAGATGATACCCACGGTGACTTCCTTATCGAAACGTTTCCCGGTGCGACCGTCGTATAGCACGCTCTTGCCGCTGGGGTCCAGGTCCTGTTCCGTCAGGGCAGTCTTGATCTCGCTGATCCGGGCACCGTCGAACACCGGAGTCATCACCTTTTTGCCGGCCGCAGTGGCCGCATAACCCAAGTGGGTTTCCAAGATCTGGCCCAGGTTCATGCGACTCGGCACGCCGAGGGGGTTCAGCACGATATCCACAGGAGTACCATCGGCGAGATAAGGCATGTCCTCTACAGCCATGATTTTCGAGACGACACCCTTGTTGCCGTGTCGGCCGGCCATTTTGTCACCCACACTCAGCTTGCGCCGACGGGCCACATAGACCTTGACCAGTTTCACCACTCCAGGGGGAAGTTCATCCCCACGCAGGGCGCGTTCCTGGTTCTTTTCATATTCAACTTCGATGCGGTCACGTTCACGAGCCGCAGCTTCAAAAACCGAACGGATGCGAGCGTCCTGCTTTTCATCCTTGACCAGGGGCAGTCCCCAGTGGATGAAGGCGAAGTCCAGTTCTTCCAGAACAGCTTTGGTAAACTTGCGACTGGATTTCAGCAGCACCTCACCGGTGTTGGCATCGATGATATGATGGGCCGTTTGTCCGAGGAAAAGTTCATTCAGCCGCTCATCCGACAGAATGTTGACTTTTTTCAGGTCCCGGTCGTAACGACGCTTGAGAGCCTGAAGTTGCCGGGTCTCTTCTTTCTTGGGACGGGTGGTCCGGTCCTGACGACTGAACACATGCACATCCACCACAATACCGTCCATGCCGGGAGGCGCCTTCAAAGAGGCGTCTTTCACATCCCCGGCTTTCTCACCGAAGATGGCCCGCAGAAGTTTTTCTTCCGGGCTGAGTTCGGTTTCACCCTTGGGGGTGACCTTGCCGACCATCAGATCGCCGGCCTTGACCCGCGCTCCGGGGAAGATGATGCCTTCTTCGTCGATGTTGGTAAGGGCTTCTTCACCAACATTGGGAATTTCGCGGGTGACTTCTTCCACCCCGCGCTTGGTATCGCGAACCTGCAAATCAAATTCTTCGATGTGCAGTGAGGTGAAAATATCATCCTTGACGGATTTTTCCGAGATGAGGATGGCATCCTCAAAGTTGTAACCTCCCCAGGGCATGAAGGCCACCAGCAGGTTGCGGCCCAGGGCCAGTTCACCATTTTGGGTGCAGGGCCCATCGGCAATGGGTTGGCCTTTCGCTACCATGTCTCCAGGCTTGACCAGGGGACGCTGGTTGTAACAGGTGTCCTGGTTGCTGCGCCGAAATTTGCGCAGGCGGTATTCCTTGATGCCGTCCTGGTCGAAGAAACTGCCGCTGGCAATCGTCTCCGGGTCGTCATAACGAATGACGATGGAATCCGCGCTGGCTGCGATCACTTCACCCTTGGCTTCGGCCACCACCACGGCACCGGAGTCGATGGCAACTTTTTTTTCCATGCCGGTGCCGACCACGGGGCTTTCCACCCGCAGCAGGGGCACGGCCTGACGCTGCATGTTGCACCCCATGAGGGCACGGTTGGCATCGTCGTGCTCCAGGAAGGGGATCAACGAGGCCGCTGCCGAAACGATCTGTTTCGGCGATACGTCCATGTAATCAATATCCCCAGGCTTGGCCATGGGGTATTCGCCCTTGAAACGGGCCAGAACCCGGTCGGCAACAAAGTGGCCTTTATCATTCAGTGGAGCGTTGGCCTGGGCGATGGTCACGGTATCTTCCTGATCAGCCGTCAGGTAGTTGGACTTGTTGGAGACGACACCATTTTTAACGCCGCGATAGGGTGACTCGATGAAACCGAAGTGATTGACCCGGGCGTAGGTCGCCAGGCTGGCAATCAGGCCGATGTTGGGCCCTTCAGGGGTTTCAATGGGGCACATGCGGCCGTAATGGGTGTAGTGAACATCTCGGACCTCGAAACCGGCACGATCACGGTGCAAACCACCAGGGCCGAGAGCACTCAGTCGACGCTTGTGGGTCAGCTCGCTCAAGGGGTTGGTCTGGTCCATGAACTGGCTCAACTGACTACTGCCGAAGAACGACTGGATCACGGCCGAGACCGTGCGGGCGTTGACCAGGTCGGCCGGACTGATGGGTTTTTCCTTGTCGGCCAGGTTCATGCGCTCTTTGATGATGCGAGCCATGCGGCTCAGCCCCACCGAGAACTGGTTGGCCAGCAATTCGCCCACCGAACGAATGCGCCGGTTGCCAAAGTGATCGATATCATCGATTTCATTGTGACCCAGGAACAAGCCAATCATCTCGTGGACAATGGCCAGGAAATCGGCGGGCGTCAGCGTGGTGATTTTGCCATCCACATCCAGATTCAAACGGCGGTTCATCTTGTAGCGACCAACCTCCGCCAGGTCGTATCGCTTCTCATTGAAGAACAGACGCTCGAAGAGGGCACGAGCCACTTCTTCGTTGGGGGGATCGCCCGGGCGCAACAAACTATAAAAGCGGCGCAGGGCTTCATCCTGATTGGTGGTCGGATCCTTGCGAATGGTGTTCAGGATGATGCTGGGTTCGTTCAGGGTTACTTCCCCGTCGGCAACCAGTTCCATCTCCTTGATGCCGCAAGTCAGCAGGTTTTCCCGCAAGACAGCATCGACAACGGTGCCCGCCACTGCAAAAGGCTCTTCTTCTTCAGGCTTGAAGAAGTCCACGGCCAGAATGCGGCCTTCCAGACCTTCTTCCAGGGCGGCGAATTTTTTGGTCCCCGATTTGGGGATCTTAATCTTTTCGGTTTTGTGAAAGAGCTTGATGATCTCTTCGTTGGTTTGGAAACCCAGGGCACGCAAAAGCATGCTCGCCGGCTGCTTGCGCTTCCGGTCAATGTGCACGTAGAGGATGTTGTTGATGTCGGTAGTGAACTCAACCCAGGAACCACGGTAGGGAATGATCCTTGAGCGGAACAACCTGGTGCCGTTGGGGTGGGTTTCGTCACTGAAGAAAACTCCCGGTGAACGATGCAGCTGCGAAACGATGACGCGCTCGGCACCGTTGACCACGAAGGTGCCCTTTTCGGTGATCATCGGCAATTCACCCAGGTAGACTTCCTGCTCCTGGATATCGCGGATCATCATTTCCTTTTTCTGGCCTTCGACTTCTTCCTTGACCACCAGGCGAAGTTTAACCTTGAGGGGTACACTGTAGGTAAGACGCCGTTCCTGGCATTCTTCAATGGCGTATTTTGGTTCCCCGGTCTTGTAGCTGATGTATTCCATGATCAAATGACCACGAGTGGCTTCAATGGGGAAAATAGTTTGGAAAACCGACTCAATACCCTTCGTGAGACGACCATCAACCTTGGTACCGGTCTGCAGAAACTCGTGATACGAGTCGAGTTGCACCGCCAAAAGGTTGGGCATGACTTCTTCACGCTTGATTTTTGAGTAGTTGACGCGTCCGGTGAACTTGTCGACGGAAATATTTTTCACAGGACCACTTCCTAGTAGGAAAGAGGGTTTGCCGCTGGTTTCCCCGCTAAAAAAAACGGGGATTCTATCTACATGCGTCGCCCCACCTCAAAGTGCGGGGCGACGCCAAGGTTCCTTGAGAGACTCCACCGCAAGCGGCGAAAATCCCAAAAAAGAACTACTTGATATCGATGATGGCGCCGGTCTCTTCGAGCTTGACCTTCATCGCTTCCGCTTCGTCCTTGGAGAGGGCCTCCTTGACGGCGCAGGGAGCGCTTTCGACCAAGGCTTTGGCTTCTTTCAGGCCCAGGCCGGTAAGGGCGCGGACGACTTTGATGACCTGAATTTTTTTGTCGCCAATACCGGTGAGCATAACGTCGAATTCGGTCTGCTCTTCAGCAGCACCACCATCGGCATCGCCGACAACAGCCGCCACGGCCACAGGGGCGGCGGCGCTCACGCCGTATTTCTCTTCCATGGCCTTAACCAGGTCGGCAGCCTCAAGAATGCTCAGGGTATCGATCAATTCCAGGGCCTTGGCAGCGTTATCGCTCAAGTTGATGTCACTCATTGTTCTATTCTCCTTCGAGAAGGGCTTGCACCCATGTCTGGTTTTTTCATTGTTTCAGCCGGTAAATCCCCGATGGATCCGGCGGAAGTTCAAGCTTCCGGCCATGAAAGCCGGACAATCACTTTAGCTGGCCTGTTCGGCCTTCTGCTGGGCAACTGCGTCGATGCAGCGCACCAAACCGGAAGCAACACCGTTCAGGGCCATGGCCAGGCCGGTGGCGGGTGAGTTGATGCAGGCCATCATCTTGGCAAGCAGCTCATCCCGGCTCGGGACCTTTGAAAGGGCCTTGACTTGATCGGCGTCGAGGTATTGGCCGTCGACATACCCGCCCTTGATTTCCATCGCCTTGTTTTCCTTGGCGAATTCAACCACGATTTTGGCGGGATCGACCTGGCTTTCGGGGCCGAACATGATAGCGGTGGGACCCATTAGGTGGTCCTTCAGCACTGTCACATCGGCGTTGTCGCAAGCGATCTTGGCCAGGCGGTTCTTAACCACGCGGCAATCGACCTTGTTTTCGCGACACTTGACCCGAAAGTTGGTCATCTGTTGAACCGAAAGACCGCTGAAATCAGCCAGAACAAGACTCTGGGCGGTTTTCAGTCTGTCAGTGATGGCCTGAACCTCGGCAACTTTTTCTGGTCGTGCCATGAGGTTTTCTCCTTCAGTTAATCTATATTCCGGCCAAACGCCGTTGGCGCTGCCGGTCACAATCCAGGTCTCGCTAATAAACCATATTCAGGTCCTAGCTGAGACTGGCGACATCCACACGAATAGACGGGGTCATGGTGCCAGAAACAAAGACGGACCTGACGTAAGGCCCCTTGATGCTGCTCGGCTTAACCCGGATGAGTTCCTGGAACAAAACCTTGACGTTCTCAGTCAAGGCATCCGTGGCAAAGGAACGCTTGCCCACAGGACAGTGAACGATGCCGGATTTGTCGACCCGGTATTCCACCCGGCCGGCCTTGGCTTCAGTCACTGCCTTGGTAACGTCCATTGTAACGGTGCCAACTTTGGGGTTCGGCATCAGACCACGAGGACCAAGAATACGGCCCAGGCGACCCAGTTCACCCATCATGTCGGGCGTCGCGATGATGACGTCCACATCCGTCCATCCATCCTTGATCTTGGGCAGGTACTCGTCGGCGCCAACCATGTCGGCTCCGGCGTCGATAGCTTCCTGTTCCTTGGGACCACGGGTGATGACCAACACACGCACTTCGCGACCGGTACCGTTGGGCAGAACAACAGTTCCGCGAACATTCTGGTCGGCGTGACGAGGGTCAACATTCAAACGGATGGCGATGTCGACGGTCTCGTCGAATTTCGCCTTGGAAAAACCCTCAACCATGGCCAGGGATTCCTCAAGGGAAAAATCCTTGTCCCGGTCAAAGCTTTCCTTGGATTTGCGATAATTCTTTCCGTGTTTCATTAGACTGTTCTCTCCGTTGACTGTGATCTTTCGATCGGTTCCTCCGGATTCATTGATCCGAGGTCCTTTCTCCGGTGTCGGGTTGCATAAGTGCACCCAACGCCGTGCTTCGCAGTCGGGCTACTTGACTTCCAGTCCCATACTCCGAGCCGTACCCGCAATAATGCGCATGGCGGCTTCGATAGACCCGGCGTTCAAATCGACCATCTTCGTCTCAGCAATATCTTTCAGCTGCGAACGCTTGATGGAACCGATGATCTCACGACCAGGGTTGTTGGAACCGGACTCAATGCCCAGTGCCTTCAAGATCAGAACCGAGGCAGGGGGTGTTTTCGTGATGAAGCTGAAGCTTCGATCCTTGAAAACGGTGATGACAACGGGGGTCACCAAACCCATGTTCTCTTTGGTCCGCTCGTTGAAGGCGTTGCAGAATTCCATGATGTTCAAACCATGCTGGCCGAGGGCGGGGCCCACCGGAGGGGCGGGATTGGCCTGCCCGGCCTTGATCTGCAACTTGATCTGCGTCATGACTTGTTTTGCCATGTCGACTCTACCTTCCTTCAATTCAGGATTTGACCCGGCTTCCTTTGCAAAACTTCAGAGGGACGTCCACATCCCGCCTTAGCTCCACCCGGCACCTGGCCAAGCATCTATTTGAATACCCATCGACGTTGAGAGGAACGCGATGGCAACGCCAGCGAGGCCAGACAAACCCCCTGCTGCGCCATGAGAAACGGTGATCAGACGGGCTTCCCTCTTAGACAGGTTTAACCTGCAGGAAGTCCAACTCCACCGGTGTCTCCGAACCGAAAATTGAGATCATGACCTTCAGCTTGCCCTTGTCGTGATTGATCTCGTTGATGACACCCACCCACTCGGAAAACGGCCCGTCAATAACCTGGACGCTGTCGCCGACCTCGTAGGGGATATCCAGAACTTCCCGACCCGCCTCGGGAGCAGATATGCGACCCAGAATGCGGTCCACCTCATCCCTGGTGATGGGTTCGGGTTTCAAGGCGGTGCCGCCGATAAAGCGGGTCACACCCGGAATCGTATTGATGAAATGCTGGGTATCCTTGTTCATGATCATTTCCACCAGGATATAACTGGGGAAGAACTTGCGCTTCACAGTGCTGCGCTTGCCGTTCTTCATTTCGGTTATTTCCTGGGTCGCCACCAGAATCTCACCAAAAAAGTCTTCCATGCTGTTGGTCTTGACAGCCATGTCGATGTTGCGCTTGACTTTGTTCTCGTGGCCGGTGTTGGCATGAATCACATACCATTTCATGCGACCGCGGCGTTCGATTTCCGCCAGCTCCTCTGGAGTCAGCTGAATTTCGACGGCTGCCAGGAGTTCATCCTCCTCCGAGATGGGTTCGTCAGAAACCAGAGGAGTCCCGCTGTCATCCGAAGATGCAGTATCAGAGACATTCTCATCGGGAAGATCAAAGAAAAGATCCGCACCATCAAGGTCTGCAGATGGCTCAGCATCACTACCGGCAGCAGCTTTGCGTTCTTCTTTTTTTCCGTCGTCTACCACGGTCAGCTCCATTTCATCGGACCAATAACAAGACACAGAAACACCCAACAAGAGGGACTATCGTCCCCCTAATTTCAGGGTAGATCCGTTTTTTCTACAGGTGCCCGGCCCGGGGATCAACCCAGGCGGATCAACTGTTGCATCCCCAGATCGAGGATCTTATCAACCACAAACAGCATCACGGTGATCACCAAAACGGTGGCCAAAACGACGACCGTGGACTCCTTGAGCTCAGCCATGCTGGGCCAGGAAACACGCTTCATCTCCAGGGATGTTTCACGCAGATAAGTTGAAAAACGCGCAAGCATTGTGCTTACCTTCCAATCCACGGGGCCCAAAACCCCGGGAAAAAACTGTGGCAGGGGCAGCAGGGCTCGAACCCGCGACCCTCGGTTTTGGAGACCGATGCTCTACCAACTGAGCTATACCCCTGCAATTTTATCGAGTTTCCTTGTGGACCGTGTGCTTGTTGCACCTGGGACAGTACTTCTTGAACTTCACCCGGTCCGAATGGAGCCGCTTGTTCTTCTTGGTTGTGTAGTTCCTCATCTTGCAATCAGGGCAAGCAAGGGTAATAATGTCTCTCATCTGTCTTCGTCTCCCAGTCTATTCGGTGATCTTGGCCACTACACCGGCGCCAACGGTTCGGCCACCTTCGCGAATGGCGAAGCGCAGGCCCTCTTCCATGGCGATCGGTGTGATCAATTCCACGGTCATCTTGATGTTGTCACCAGGCATGACCATTTCCACG